>JAVHPG010000283.1:0-1388 GCA_036170455.1 Elusimicrobiales bacterium | reverse complement strand
GTTTATAAAAAAACCGATCCCCGGCACTTACATGAGAACATCTTCTCCCTTGAATACGCGTTCTTTTGCCAGCCGTCGCCCTTCCGGCTACCTTCAGTGCCGCGATCTTCTTGATGTTGAATGCCGCGCAGACAAGATTCCACTCACTCCGCACCTTCTCCCTGCCGAGATAAAAGTAACGACGGAAGCCCATTCCCACCGTAATCTGGCCGAATACCGGTTCTACTGTGCATTTTCTGCGCCTGTAAAGTTCCCTGTTGTCTCCCTCTTCCATAATCCGTTTCAACGTCTGCCTGGCCAGATATCCCCTGTCTACTTTCATTATACGCCGCCCGTCTTTCAAAGAGTGGCTTCCGCACGTGCAGTCGACTTTGTCCCGGCTACAGTAAATTGCCCGCTTGCCTTCCCCTGTGAAATGGTCAAACTCAAAAACGCAGCCGTGCCGGCAGACAAGCGTGTTGTCGTCAGGGTTATAAGTGAAACAATCAGCGGAACCGGGCGCCTTCTTATCGCCGTCGGCAGGTTCTTTGCCCTCCCGCGTTGTGGCGCTTACCGGCGTAAATTCTCTCTTTTGACAGCTTTCCAGGGTATTGCTGTTTCCTATCGCCACCATAGAGATTTTAGCAATTTGACCGAGGCGCGTTTTCAAAGAACAAAACAGGGGTTTTTCAGCAGACTGCTAATTTTACTCCTTAAAAATCATGATAGAGAAGTCAATCAGCACAACCCACTTACTCGTCCGAAACCGGAACCGACGAGGCCGGGGCAGCGCAGTTACAAAGTCCACAAAAGCCGCTCCACTTCCGAAAGGATAGTTTTAATATTAGCAGGTTTTTTCAGTATTCCTATTTTAGCGCGCAGACGGCTGATGCCGATCTTTTCCGGAAAACCGGTAATAAAGAGAACAGGCAGACGATACCCTAGCAGGGTGCATATCTTTTCGAACACTCGCCCGCCGCCTCCGCCGGGCATATCCCAGTCCAATATTAGAATGTCCGGCAAGAATTCACAGCAGCAGATTATGCCCGCAGTAGCGTCAGGAGCGATTCTTACAATATAGCCGGCTTCCTCAAGCAAGACCCGGTAAAATCCCCTTGTTCCCGGATCATCCTCTACCGCAAGTATTTTATTTTTATTCACAGTTTTTCAGCAGGCTGTTAAATTATATTTGCGGAGCACCCGTCAGGCGCCGGCTGATTCTACTGGCAATGCGCTACCTGATTAAGAAGCACCCAGGCGCCCGCGGCAGTACCCGTGGAAACGCAGTAGCTGTACGGGGCCGCGGCGTCGGACACACTTATCAGCCGGCCCGCGGCCGCTGGGGCAAGAGCGTTCATCTGCGCCAGCGTGTAAACCCCCGCGTTGGCGGAGATATTGCTCAAACCGGA
>JAVHPG010000282.1:0-1388 GCA_036170455.1 Elusimicrobiales bacterium | reverse complement strand
GCTACGCGGCGCGTTTCGCACGTTCTTCCCGGGCGCGCAGTGGGTCGGTGACGGCATGCAAGTACCTGTCGTCGTCGACAATCAGCGCATCGACTTCAACGTCGAGCTCGATGTCGACGCGCACACGGGCGCCTTCGTCGGCGCGTCGGTGCGTCGCGAGGAAGACGCCGCGGCGGTCGTGCAAGCCTTCCGCGACGGCGTGCTCACCACGGGCCATGCGCCGCTCGCGCTCCTGCTCGACAATCGTCCCTCCAATCACACTCCAGACGTCGACCTCGCGCTCGGCAACACGCTCCGCATGCGCGCCACGCCCGAGCGCCCTCAGAACAAGGCACATGTCGAGGGCGCCTTTGGACTCTTCTCGCAGGTGCTCCCCGAGCTCGCACTCGACACGCATGCGGGCCCGCACGCGATCGGCGCAGCCTTGCTCGCCATCGTCGTGCAGGTCTGGGCGCGCACTACCAATCACCGGCCGCGTGCGACTCGCGGTGGAGGCTCGCGTGTTGACCTCTATTGCGACCAACCGTCCGACGAGCAGATCGAGCAAGCTCGTCGCGAGCTACGAGAAACCGCCGAGCGTCAAGAGCGCGCCAGACGCACGCTCGAAGCCCGACGCCGTCCTGAGATCATGCTCCTGCTCGACACTCACTTTGCGCGCCTCAACCTACTCGACCCAGAGCGCCACATACGCGTCGCCATCGCGGGATATCCACTTGACGCGATCATCGACGCGATTGCGATCTTCGACGGCAAGCGCGCCGCCAATACGCTGCCCGACGGCGTCGACGCGCGCTACCTTCTTGGCATCACGCGCAACATCGCGGCGCGGGCCGAAGGCGAAGAAATCGCACGCAGGCTCTTCGCCCTGCGGCTCGAAGCCCGCGACACGATGCTCGCCTCACTCGTCGCGGCGCGCGACATCGTCTGCGCTGCCGACAGCGTCATCGCCGATTGCGTAGATCGCGCGCTCGACACCCAGAGCATGCTCGAACGTACCTTCTGGCTCGACTCCCTCGGCGACGTGATCCGCTCCCGCGACCAGGCGCAGCACGAGCCCCTTTTCGCCGCCGCTGCACGCAGGATCGAGGCCACCTTCGCCGTCACACCTCGCGAACGTCACGACGCCGTACGCCTGCTCGCCGACCGCCTCGTGATCGTCGCGTAGCCGCACCACACGCTCGCTGCGAGCGCCACCCTGCGCGCGTCGGACGACGGCCGCTCCACAAGCATCGAGCAACGTCAGGTGTCAGCCAACCAGCACGAGCTGGCACCGGACGCCAGGCCGCCGCGGCGAGATCCGAGATTCCCCGCTGGTAGGCGGTTGACAAGCGCACGTAGGTCTTGCGCAGGCGCAGCACCAGGCGTTTGGCGGCGGTCAACTCACCCTC
>JAVHPG010000281.1:0-1388 GCA_036170455.1 Elusimicrobiales bacterium | reverse complement strand
GCAGCAATCCAACATGCGTTCTTCCACCGCCGACGCGTCCATCTGCCTGACCCCGTACCGCAATATGAGCCTGGAGCAGGCCATCGAATACGTCGAGGAAGACGAATTCGTGGAAGTCACGCCCAAGAGCCTGCGCCTGCGCAAGAAAGTGCTGGACCACAGCCTGCGCAAGCGCGGCGAGAAAGTAGAGGACTAGCCCCGAGCCGTTCCCTGCGGCGGCGCGGCGGATGCTATGGACGAGACTTCAGCGATGGCTATTGCCGGCAAGATCGGCGGCCAGGGAGCCCCGGGTACCCTTTTCGGGATGACCCCCTGGGGCATGCTTGCTTCGCTGCTGTTTTCCCTTATAGGTTATATCTACTTCAAGCGCGGCCGCGAACAAAGCGATACTAATAAGCTGGTCTGCGGCATCGCTATGATGCTTTATCCGTATTTCGTCACCAACGGCTGGTACATCACGCTTATCGGGGCGGCGCTTATGGCCGGGCCTTATATAATCGAGCGCTACTTCTAATAAACCCTGTCGAGGCTTCGCCTCGCCACAACCCTATGCCCGTAAACGTCGAGATCAAAGCCAGGGCCTCCGACTGGGCCGCCCAGCTCAAGCGCGGCCTTGCGCTGGCTGACCGCAGCGAGCGCCTTGTACAGACCGATACTTTCTTCAACTGCGCTAATGGCCGGCTCAAGCTGCGCGAGCAGGGCCGCGCGGGGGCCTGCCTGATATTCTACCGCCGGGCCGGGCTGAAAGGGCCCAAGTCCTCTTCCTACACTTTGGTGCCTTTGCCGCAGCCGAAAACAACACTTAAGGCCCTTTCGGCCGCTTTGGGCGTAAAGGTCAAAGTGTCAAAGAAGCGCCTGGTCTGCTTCGTCGGCCGCACCCGGGTGCACTTTGACGAGGTAAGGGGCTTGGGACGCTTTATCGAGCTGGAAGTGGTCATGGCGCCGGGCGAAGCGCTTTCCGCCGGCCGCCGCGAGGCGGAAAAGCTGATGCTGGCGCTCGGGATAAGGAAAGGCGACCTGGCGGCGGACGCTTACGCGGACATGCTCTCATCATGAAACTATTTACCAGGGGCGAGGGCGGGGTGGGGGAACTTCTCCATGTCGCCTACCCGCTCATCCTTTCCACCGCCTCCCACACCATCATGCAGTTCATAAACCGGGTGTTCCTGGCGCATTACAGCCCGGACGCCCTGGCCGCCTGCGTGCCCGCCGGGATGCTGAGTTTTACCTTCCTCTGTTTCTTCATGGGCACGGCGACTTACACCAACGCTTTTGTCTCCCAGTACTACGGCAGGGGCAAGACGGCCAGCGTTTCCGTGGCCGTCTGGCAGGGCGTATGGCTGGCGCTGGCTTCCGGCCTTCTGCTTCTGCTGCTTAACCCTTTAGGC
>JAVHPG010000280.1:0-6496 GCA_036170455.1 Elusimicrobiales bacterium | reverse complement strand
CGGCCAGCGCGAGCTGATCATCGGCGACCGCCAGACCGGCAAGACCGCCGTCGCCCTGGACGCGATCATCAACCAGAAATACGAGCCGAAAGAGACCCGCCCCATCTGCATCTACGTCGCCATCGGCCAGAAAGAATCCACCGTGGCCCGCGTCGCCAAGATCCTGGAGGACAACGGCGCGATGGAATATTCGATCATAGTTTCCGCCTCGGCCTCCCAGGCGGCCTCCATGCTCTACCTCGCGCCCTACACCGGCTGCACCATCGGCGAGGAATTCATGTGGAACGGCCAGCACGCGCTGGTCATCTATGACGACTTATCGAAGCACGCCCAGAGCTACCGCCAGATGTCGCTGCTGCTGCGCCGCCCGCCCGGCCGCGAAGCGTATCCCGGCGACGTGTTCTATCTCCACTCCCGCCTGCTCGAGCGCGCCTGCAAGATGGGCGACAAGAACGGCGGCGGCTCGCTGACGGCCCTCCCGATCATCGAGACCCAGGCCAGCGACGTCACGGCCTACATCCCGACCAATGTCATCTCGATCACCGACGGCCAGATCTACCTCGAGTCCAGCCTGTTCCACGCCGGGATAAAGCCCGCCGTGAACGTCGGCATCTCGGTATCGCGCGTAGGCGGCTCGGCCCAGATCAAGGCGATGCGCCAGGTGGCCGGCAAGCTGCGCCTGGACCTGGCCCAGTATAACGAGCTCGCCGCTTTCGCCCAGTTCGGCTCGGACCTGGATAAGGCCAGCATGGACATGTTAAAGCGCGGCCAGCGCATGGTGGAACTGCTCAAGCAGGACCAGTACAGCCCGATGCCCGTGCAGGAACAGGTCGTAGTGCTGTTCGCCGGGACCCGCGGCTACCTCGACAGCGTCGAGCTGGAAAAAGTGAAGACTTTCGAGAGCGGCCTGGTGAAATTCATGCGCGCCTCCTACGCCAATTTGCTCGAGGACATTATCGAGAAGAAGCAGCTGGACGCGGACATGGAGAAGCGCCTCGGCGAAGCTATCACGGACTTTAAGACGAAATTCGCCTGAGACTAAATGAAAAGATATCTTGTCACCGGCGGAGCGGGCTTTATAGGCTCCAACCTGGCTTTCGCGCTCGAGAAAGAGCGGAAGGCCAAGGTCACGGTGCTTGATAATTTTTCCTCCGGCAATTATAAGAACCTGATCGGGTTCGCCGGGGACGTCATCGCGGACGATATCCAGTCCCGGAACTGGTTCGAAAAAGCCGGCAAGGCCGACGCCGTCTTCCACCAGGCCGCGATCGCGGACACTACCGAGGCCGACCAGCGCCGGATGATGCAAACGAACGTGGACGCTTTCCGCAATATCCTGGACTACGCGCTAGAATTCGGCGTAAAGCGGGTCGTCTACGCTTCTTCCGCCGCCGTCTACGGCAATTCAAAGTGCCCGATGCACGAGGGGCAGGAGACCACGCCCGAGAACGTCTACGGCTTCTCCAAAGCCATCATGGATAATGTCGCGCGCGACTTCGCGGCCGGGCACAAAGATATGACGCTTGTGGGGCTGCGCTATTTCAACGTCTACGGGCCCCGCGAATATTACAAGGGCAAGATGGCCAGCATGATGTTCCAGCTTTACAACCAGATGAAGGCGGGCAAGCGGCCGCGCGTCTTCAAGTACGGCGAGCAGATGCGCGATTTCGTCTACGTCAAGGACATCGTGCGCGGGAACCTGAACGCCCTGGACGCGGAGAAGTCCTGCGTCTGCAATCTGGCCAGCGGCAAGCCCGGGAATTTCAACGAGGTCATCGAGGCCCTTAACAAGGCGATGAAGCTGGACCTGGCCCCGGACTATTTCGACAACCCGTACTCCTTTTATCAGAACAAGACGCAGGCCGACCTGCGCCTGGCCAAGGCCCACCTGAACTACAGTCCGGAATGGAGCCTGGAGGACGGGATAGCGGACTACGTGAAAATTCTGGAAAAAGCCGGGAAATTTTAATCTATGGCCTCATTACGGGACATTAAAAAGAACATCTCTTCGGTCAAGAGCATCAAGCAGATCACCTATGCCATGAAGATGGTGGCGGCGGCGCGCATCAAGCGCGCCCAGAACTCCATCCTGTCCGCCAGGCCTTTCGCGCTGCAGATGGAGCGCCTGATCGACGACCTTTACCACGAGTTGGGCGAAGAGGATCTTTCCGGCACCGTGGTCGGCCGGCTTTTCGAGGAGCGCCCCGCCGGCGGGACCCTCTGCCTGCTGCTCGTCACCGCCGACAAGGGGCTCTGCGGCTCCTTCAATACCAATCTGCTCAAGGCGGCGGCCGCCTGGCTGAAAGAGAACCGCGGCCGGAAGATCTGCGTGGTGGCGGTCGGGCGCAAAGGCAGGGATTTTCTTCACCGCCTGAAAGGCCTGGACCTGGAGATCGCCCACGAGATGGTCGGGATCTTCCCCAAGGCCGGCTATGTCCACGCCCAGCTTTTGTCGGACGCCATCCTGAAGCTTTACCGGGAGCGCCCTATCGAGAGCGTGACTTTCATCTACAATGAGTTCAAGTCGATGATGACGCAGAATATCGTCAGAGGTCAGTTGCTGCCGCTCAAGCGCAGCATACAGGCTGACAAGCAGGCGCCGCAGAGCACCAGCGGATTGTTCTCCTTCGAGCCCGGCAAGGCCGCCCTGCTCGGCGAACTGATCCCCCGCAATTTAGGCGCCCAGCTTTACAGGACGCTGCTCGAGTCGCAGGCGGCCGAGCTGGCCGCGCGCATGAACGCGATGGAGTCGGCCTCCAAGAACGCGACGGAGCTGATAGAGGGCCTCACTTTGAAGATGAACAAGACGCGCCAGGCGATGATCACCACCGAGCTGAACGAGATCGTCAGCGGCTCGGAAGCGCTCAGCCACTGATTTGGTTTGCATTATATTCTGCGTAAGGAAATAAAATGAATATTGGAAAAATCGTGCAGATAATCGGGCCCGTGCTGGACGTTGAGTTCCAGCAGGGCCAGCTTCCCAGGATACTGAACGCCCTCAGGATAAAGTACAAAGAGGACGGGAAGGAAAAGACGCTGGTGGCCGAAGTGGCCTCCCACCTGGGCGACAATACCGTGCGCGCCATCACGCTCGGCCCGACTACCGGCCTCGGCAAGGGCATCGAGGTCAAAGACACCGGCTCGCCGCTCATGGTCCCCGTCGGCGAAGCCTGCCTCGGCCGCCTGATCGACGTGCTGGGCGAGCCGCAGGATTACCGCGGCCCCATCGACACCAAGGAGTTCCTGCCGATCCACCGCGACCCGCCCCCGCTGACCGAGCAGAAGACCTCCCCCGAAATTTTCGAGACCGGCATCAAGGTCATCGACCTCCTCGCCCCTTTCATGAAGGGCGGCAAGGTAGGCCTGTTCGGCGGCGCCGGCGTCGGCAAGACCGTCGTCATCATGGAGCTGATCAATAACGTGGCCCGCCAGCACGCCGGCTGCTCCGTGTTCGGCGGCATCGGCGAGCGCTCCCGCGAGGGCAACGACCTCTGGCTCGAAATGCAGGAGTCCAAGCTTTCCGACGGCTCCACCGTGCTGTCCAAGACCGCGCTGGTCTACGGCCAGATGAACGAGCCCCCCGGCGCCCGCGCCCGCGTGGGCCTCACCGCCCTGACGCAGGCCGAGTATTTCCGCGACCAGAAAGGCCGCGACGTGCTGCTGTTCCTCGACAACGTGTTCCGCTACGTGCTCGCCAACGCCGAAGTCTCGGCGCTGCTCGGCCGCATGCCGTCGGCCGTAGGCTACCAGCCCACGCTGACCACGGAGATCGGCATGCTCGAAGAGCGCATCACCTCCACCAAGAAGGGCTCCATCACCTCGATCCAGGCCGTCTACGTGCCCGCCGACGACCTGACCGACCCCGGCGTGGCCGCCGTGTTCACGCACCTGGACGCCACCGTGGTTCTGTCCCGCTCGATCGCCGAGCTGGGCATCTACCCGGCCGTGGACCCGCTGGACTCGACGTCCCGCATCCTCGACCCCCGCGTGATCGGCAACGAGCATTACAATACCGCCCGCGGCATCCAGAAGATCCTGCAGCGCTACAAAGAGCTGCAGGACATCATCGCCATCCTCGGCATCGACGAGCTGTCGGACGAGGACAAGCGGACCGTCAACCGCGCGCGCAAGATCCAGAAGTTCATGTCGCAGCCTTTCTCGGTGGCCGAGAAGTTCACGGGCCGCGCCGGCAAGTACGTGCCGCTGAAAGAGACCATCCGCAGCTTCCAGGAGATCCTGAGCGGCAGGCTCGACGAGATCCCGGAGCAGGCTTTCTGGATGGCCGGCGGCATAGAAGAAGTTATAGAGCGCTCCAAGGAGCAGCAGGCCGTCTAGGCCGGCATACCCGGGCATATGGATAAAAAACAACTCCTGCTCACCATCGTAACCCCCGAGAAGACCGTCGTCTCGGACAAGCCGGTAGAGTCCGTCACGATCCCGGCTTTCGGGGGCGAGATGGGAGTGCTGCCCGGCCACGCTTCCTTCGTGGTGCAGCTGGTAGAAGGCGTCCTGCATTACAAAGAGGGCCAGCATAAAGAGTTCTTCGCCGTGCTGAACGGCTTCGCCGAGATCCACAAGGACAAGGTGATGGTGCTGGCGGAATCGGCCGAGCTCTCCAAGGAAGTCGACGAGGAGCGCGCGCGGCAGGCTTACCAGAAGGCCAAGGAGATCCTTGTCCTGCGCCCCGCCGACCTGGACCTGGACGAGGCCGGCGCGGCCCTGCGGCGCGCCGCCGTCCGCATGAAAGTGGCCGAGTTCAGGCGCAAGCACAAGCCGCAGTAAGACCGGCCCCGGCCCTTAAAAATACCCCGCCCCCGCGGGGTATTTTTTATTGCTTTTTTCGCTTTTGTTTTGCTAATCTGACCTTGGGGGAGCATCATCACAATTTAATCTCAGCAAGGTCTGGACCTTGCCGGACTTTTATCTATGCGCGCTGTAATAGCCGAAATACTTGCCGCCGAGGAGGAGGGCAGCCGTTTAACGGCGGCCGCGCGCGCGCGCGCCCCGGAAATAGTTTCGGCGGCTAAAAAGCGGGCCGCTGAGCTGGGCGCCGCCGCCCTGGAAGAAGCCGGGGCGGAAGCGGAGCGGCTTTCGGCCGCGGCTCTTGAGGCGGCCTCGGCAGAAAAGTCCGCGCTCCTTGAGGCCGCCTCGGCTGAAATAAAGAGGACTTCGGGGCTGGACGAGGCCGCCCGCTTCCGCGCGGCAGCGGAAGCGGCGCGGCGCGTTTTGGGGCTGTAAAAGGGGGATTATGCTGGTAGCGGGGGATCTCGATAACCTGTACGCCCGGCTGCACGGCCGTTTCGGACGGCTGGCCGCCGGCGAGCGGCTGCGCTCTCTTTGCGCCCTGGCGTCTACTGAGGCTCTCGCGGCCGACCTGTTCAATGTTTCGGGCCCTGCCACGCCTAAGCAGGTGCAGAACAAGCTTGCGGAAAATTTTATTTATGAAGCGCGCGAGCTTGCCTCTGTCCTGGGCGGGGCGCGGGCCAGGTTCATAGAGTGGGCCGCGGCGCGGCTGCAGCTGGAAAATCTGAAGGTTTTGGTCCGGGCCCTGGCGGCCGGTTTCCCTCCGGCGGCCGCGCGGCCGCTGCTTATCCCGCCGCCCGCCTGGCCGGAGGTCTGCGGGCCGGCCGCCGTAGAAGCCGGGACACCGGAGGGTCTCGTGGCGGCTCTGCCGGAAGGCGCGCTGCGCGACAGCCTTGAGCGGGCCTACGCCTTTTACCCGGACAGGAGCCGGTCATTTTTTTACGAAGCAGCGCTGGACAGGGATTATCTCGCGGAGCTCAGGACACGGCTGGCCGGCTTGCAGCGCGGAGACCGGGAGTACACAGCAGCGCTGGTATTCCAGGAAACGGCCCTCTTCGACCTGATGCTTGCGGCGCGGGGCAGGTATTTTTACGGAATTGAAAAAGAAACATTGGCCGGCCTGTTCGCCGCCGGGTCCGGTATAGACGTACGCAGATTCTCGAAAATGCTGGACGCAGGCGGGGTGGCAGCGCTGCGCGCCCTGGCCTCCGGGCTGGCCGTAGAGGCCGGGCCGCCGGAGCCGGACCCCTCGGTGCTGGAGGCCCTTGCCTGGAGTCGCTACGCGCGCCTGGCCCTGCGCGCTTTCAGGAGCGCCGGTACCGGCTTCGGGGTAGCAGCCGGCTATCTGGCCCTGCGCCGCCTCGAGATCTCGAACCTTACTACCGTATCGGAAGGCCTGCGGCTGGGAGTTACCGCCGGCGAGCTGGGCCGCCGGATGCTTCCGCGCGGCCGGGGGCCGGAGAATGTTTAGCCAGGTAAAAATGTCACGGCTCGAAGCCGTACTCCTAAAAAAGGACGCGCGGGCGGCGCTGCGCGGACTTGGCGCGTCCGGGGCGCTGGAACTTACTGCTTCAGCGCCCGGCCCGGATACGGCCCCGTCGGCCCCGGCGGATAACCGGCCGGCCCTGGACGCCTGCGCGGGGCTGCTTGAGCGCCTTGGCGCCCTGCGCCGGGAACTCGGGGTCCCGGCGCG
>JAVHPG010000279.1:0-28145 GCA_036170455.1 Elusimicrobiales bacterium | reverse complement strand
GCCTCCGTAGGGAACTTTCATCCCCAAGCGTGCGCGCATGCCGCGCGCACAAAGCAAAAAGCCCGGGCATTGCCCGGGCTTTTGCCTCTCCGGCCGCTCAGGCCGGTTTGTTCTTCTGGCCGGTCAGGCGCTCCACCTCTTCCGGGGTGGGCTGCTCGATGTTCCGGCACTTCGGGAAGCCGGAGCAGGCCAGGAAGTAGCCGCGCGCGCTCTTGCGCAGAAGCATGGCGTTCTTATTGCACTTGGTACAGGTCTTCTCGGTCTTTATCGGAGAGAAATATTCCTGCTTTTTCCCTTCCTTGTCCAGCGGAACCTTGCCCTTGCACTTCGGGAAGCGCGAACAGGACAGGTACTTGCCGAAGCGGCTCTCGCGCTGCACCATAGGGCTGAGGCAGAGCGGGCATTTCTCGTCGGTTTTTATCACGTTCGGGCGGGACTTGGTCATGTCCTTTTCCGCAGTGGCCAGGGCCTCCGCGAAAGGGCCGTAAAAATCCTGCATGAACTTTACCCAGTCCATGTTCCCATCGGCTATATCGTCGAGCTTGTCCTCGATGGAGGCCGTGTAGGAGATCTCCATGATCTCCTTGAAGAAATCCTTGAGCTTCTCCGTGACCAGGGCGCCCAGCTCGGTGATCAGGAGCTTCCGGTCCTTCTCGCGGTTGATATAGCCGCGGTCCACGACGTTCTTGATGATGACGGCGTAAGTGGAGGGGCGGCCGATGCCGTGCTTTTCCAGCGTCTTGATGATGCTGGCTTCGTTGTAATTCGGCGGCGGGCTGGTCCGGTGCGGCTTGGTGGAAACGTCCTTGAGGGTTACGATGTCCCCCTCCTTGAGCGGGGGCAGGGCGGCGGAGCCTTCCTCGTCCTCGCCGGACACTTCCTCTTCCTTCTCCTCCATGTAGATCTTCAGATAGCCTTCGAACTTCACGGTGCGCCCGCTGGTGCGCAGGACCGAGCGGCCCTTTTCGTCGGAGAACTCGACGGAGAGCGAATCAAAGATCGCCTCTTCCATCTGGCTGGCCATGAAGCGGCGCCAGATCAGGTCGTAGAGCTTGGCCTGGTCGGCGCTCAGGAACTTACCCGTTTCCTCGGGGCGCTTATAGGCGGAGGTCGGGTGGATCGCCTCGTGGGCTTCCTGCGCGCCCTTGACCTTCTTGAGGTAGGTGGGCGGCTTGGCCGGGCAGAAATCCGCGCCGTAGATCTCGGCGATGAACTTGGCGGCCTCTTTCTGCATATCCGCGCTCACATTGAAAGAGTCGGTACGCATGTAGGTGATCAGGCCCGAGCGCTCGCCGCCCATGTCAACGCCTTCGTAGAGGCTCTGGGCGACCTTCATCGTGCGGTCCGACGAGAAACCCAGTTTATTATAGGCGTCCTGCTGGAGCGTGCTGGTGATGAAAGGCGGCTTCGGCTTCTGGCGGACCGCCTTTGCGTCCACTTTCGAGACCTTCAGCGTGGAATTGCGCAGGTACGTAGCGGCTTCCACTGTATCCTCTGTCTTCTTGAAGACGGAGGTCTTGTAGCGGTAGTCCTCGGCGAAAAGCTTCAGCGTGACCGTCTGCTCCACGGGCGCGGCTTCCCAGCGCACCAGCTTCGAGTCAAAATCCTTAAAATCGCCCTTGGCCAGCTTCGTGTCCACTGTATAGTAGTCCTCTTCCTTGAAAGCGGCTATTTCCTTGGCGCGCTCCGCTATCAGGCGCACGGTGACGGACTGCACGCGCCCTGCGGAAAGCCCGCTCTTGATCTTGTTCCAGAGCAGCGGGGAAAGCTTGTAACCCACGATCCGGTCGATGATGCGGCGGGACTGCTGCGCGTTCACCAGCGCCATATCCAGGTCCCGCGGGCTCTTCAGGGATTCCTCGATGGCGGTCTTCGTGATCTCGTGGAAGCTGATGCGCTTGAACGGCGCGTCGGTCTTTATCACTTCCCTCAGATGCCAGCTTATGGCCTCGCCCTCGCGGTCAGGGTCGGTCGCCAGGTAAACCACGTCCGCGTTCTTCGCGATCATATTGAGGTCCGCGATAATTTTCTTCGCGCGTTCAACAGGAACATACTTGGCCGCGAACTTGTTTTTCACATCCACGCCAAGCTCTTCTTTCGGAAGGTCGCGCACATGCCCGAAAGAGCTGCGCACTATATAATCGGAATCCAGGAAGCGGCTTATCGTCTTCTCCTTGGTCGGAGACTCGACAATAACAAGGTGCTTCGTCCCGGCTTTGGAGACTTTAGTTTTTTTCTCGGCCGCGGGCTTTGGAGCTTCCTCAGCCGCGATCTTGGGCGCTTCCGCTGCGACAGCTTTAGTAGGTTTTTTAGCCATAATAGATATCTATAATATTATATTTTATCCTTATAAGGCAAAAGTCTAGGAAGATTGGCGGACGGCAGGACTACGATTTACTTTTAATTCGCCCGGCAGTAGCGGCCGCCGCGGGAGACCAGCAGGGAGGAAATTTCAAGTTCGAACAGCGCCGCCGCGGCCCTCTGCACCTGCCAGGACAGCTTCGCCGTAACTTCATCGGCGTTAAGCCCCCCCTCCTCAGCCGCAATAACATTATAGGCCTCCAGAGCGTCAGGAGAAAGCCCTCTAAGAACCGATTCGGCGGGACTCTTAACAGCTTCAGCGCCGAAAGGTTTCAGCCCGAACAGGTACTCCGGGGGGAAGCAGGCCACGATATCCGCCGCGTTCTCCGCGAGATAAGCGCCGTTCTTTATAAAGTGGTTCGGCCCGCGGCTCATTGCGGAATCCAGCGGACCGGGCACAGCCAGAACCTCCCGGCCCTGGTCGAGCGCGAACTTCGCCGTGATCAGCGCCCCGGATTCAAAGCCGCCTTCCACCACTACCGTGGCCAGGGAAAGCCCGGAAATTATCCGGTTGCGCCTCGGGAAATTAGCCGGGAGCGGCCCCCTGTCCATCGGGAACTCCGAGATAAGCGCCCCACCCGCATCCACGATCCTGCCCGCCAGCTTCTTATTTTCCCAGGGATAAATATGGTTAAGCCCGGTCCCGAGCGCCGCCCAGGTGGCGCCGCCAGCCTCGACCGCGGCCTGGTGCGCGGCGGTATCTATCCCGCGGGCGAGACCGCTCGTCACCGCAACCCCGGAAGCCGCGAGCTCCCCGGCCAGGCGGGCCGCGGTGCGCAGGCCGTAGGGCGTAGCTTTCCGCGTGCCCACTATGGCCGCGGCCGGAACGGGTTTCAAGGCCCCCCGCACGTAGAGCACCAGCGGCGGATCGTAAATTTTCTTAAGCAGTTCGGGATAATCCTCATCCAGGACGGTGAGGACGGCTGCCCCGGCTTTCTCCGCGGCAAGCAGCTCTTTCTCCGGGTCGGCCTCTTTGGTCTGCGCGGACAGCCTCTCGGCCGTTTCCAGCATCACGCCGCCCTCGGCCGCCAGCTCCGCGGCGGGCCGCTTTAAAAGCTCCGCCGCACCGCCGTAAAGGTCCATCAGGCGCAGCAGCCAGTCGCTTTTGTGGCAGGCAAAAAAATTAAGCCGCACCCGAGCCAGCTTTTCAGCTTCGTTCCCAGCCCCCATAACTTTCCCCCCGTTAGCGCGCTACTTCTTCTTGACTATATAGCCTTTCGCGATGGCCGTGACAGCGTCTATCACGCGGGCCTTTACGTCGGAACCGCGGACGCTCACGACCTCGGCCAGCCCGGCCGGCTGCAGCTCGCGGCCCAGCCTTTGACCCGACTTGGAATAAGCGTCTCCGCCCCTAAGATAAATGGCCAGGTAGTCGCCGGGTTTCACCGTCCCGGAACCGGACATCGAAATTTCTATCTCCTCGCCGCTGAGCGAGAAACTGTCGTCCATGCTGTCAGTGGCGCCTTTCAGCTTTGCAGTGATCTCGCCGTCTTCGCTCCAGCTGTCGGGGACTATCTTCAGCCCGTCCGACCATTCTTTCTGGTCCTCGGGCATCTCCTCGGAAAAGAAAGCCTGGTCAAAATCTTTGAGGATCTCTCCGGGGGCGGCCGACTCCGCGCGGCCCGCCTGCGCTGCGGCGGTCTGCCTGCCGGACGCGGCCGGGGTCTCGCCGAACTCGGAATCCTCGGCCGCCGTTAGTGTTTCAGGCGCCGCCGTCTCCGCGCGGCGGTAAGGGATCACGATATCGTTAATATCCGGAATGATCAGCTCCTGCGCGGGGTTTATAAGGTCGGGGTTCGCCACGGTCTTAAAATTGGCGTTATAGATCTTCCCCCAGAGGAAAGGATTATTATAATATCTGCCGGAAAGGTCCCAGAGAGTATCCCCCCTGACGACCGAGTACATCTTGCCGACCACGAAGCCTCCCGACTCCAGGGCTTCACGGGGGATCCCCGAGATTGCGGCAAACTCTTTTGAAACGAGCTGGGAGGCGGGGTCCTGCTTGGGCAGGACCAGCCTGTCCCCCGGCTTGGCGGGATTCCCCGGTCCGGCCGGGGCCGCCGGCTTGGGAGCGGGAGCTTTTTTAACGGCGGCGGTTTTCACGGTCTTTGCTTTTGCCTTTGCGGGCGTTTTAGCCGCGGCCGGTTCAAGGGTAGCGGCTACTTTGACCTCCGCTGTTTTTTCGGCCTTCGCCGGCGCCGCCGCTTTGACGGCCCCTACGTATTCCTCGGGAAATTCGGGGTCTACCGTTTTAGCTTCCTGCGCGCAAAGCAGCGCCGGGACGATTAAAGAGAGAATAAGCGAAGATATTTTTTTCATTATGCTCCTCCGACAATTAAAAGCCGGCAGCAAGCGCGGCGGCTTTATCAAGCATTCTGTACTGCACGGCTTCGATAATATGCTCCCGCTTTATACCGGGTGCCCCGTCCAGGTCGGCGATAGTGCGGGAGATCTTCAGGATCTTGTCGAGCGACCGGGCCGAGAAGCCCAGTTTGTTCATGGCCGTCTCCAGCACGGCCGAAGCTCCCTCCGGCAGCGCGCAGTGCCGCCGCAGTTCGGCGCCGGACATAAAGGCGTTGGCTTTCGCCCCTCCCTTGAAGCGATTTCTCTGTATCTCTATCGCCTTCAGGACGCGCCAGGCTATCTCTGCCGAGGATTCACCCCTGGGAAGCGCCTCCCAGTCCGCGTATTTAACGGCCGAGAGCTGCACCTGCAGGTCGATGCGGTCTAGAATGGGACCGGAGACCTTGGCACGGTACTTATGCACCTGCAGCGGAGTGCAGGCGCACTCCCGCGTAGGATGGCCCAGGTAGCCGCAGGGACAGGGATTCATAGCGGCCACCAGCAGGAACCGGGCCGGATAAGCCACGCTTTCCCTGACCCGCGAGACCGTTACCTTCCAGGCTTCGAGCGGCTCGCGCAGGGCTTCTATGGCGGGCCGGGAAAATTCCGGGAACTCGTCAAGAAAAAGGACGCCGTTATGCGCCAGGGAAACTTCACCCGGCCTGGGGCTCGAGCCCCCGCCGATAAGGGCGGCGTCCGAGATCGTATGGTGGGGCTCCCTGAACGGGCGCTCGCCTATAAGGCGGCCCGTGACGCCCAGCCCGCTGACGGAGTAAAGCTTCGTGGTCTCAAGGGACTCGTCGAAAGTCATCGGAGGCAGGAGCGCCCCGAAGCGGCGGGCGAGCATGCTCTTGCCGGCTCCCGGAGGCCCGACCAGCAGCACATTATGGAAGCCCGCCGCGGCTATTTCCAGGGCGCGCTTGGCGAAGGGCTGCCCCTTTACCTCGGAAAAATCATTGCCGGAGCCGGAGGCCGTCTGCACGGTAGCCGTGGCCGAACAGGGATTAAGTTCATTTTCACCGGAGAGCCAGGAGGCCACCTCCTTAAGGCTCGAGGCCGCCAGGCAGTTCACTCCGGAGATAGCGGCTTCGGCTGAATTTCCGGCGGGCACCACGGCAGTAACGCCGCGGCCTTTAAGGGCGAGCAGCATGGCCAGGACCCCGGCCACCGGGCGCAGCCCGCCGTCCAGGGCCAGCTCGCCGATGAAATAAGTGTCGGCGAAACGGGCGGGAGGCTTTTTGCCGAGCCTGCCCGAAGCCGCTATCACGCCCAGGGCGATGGGCAGGTCGAAGTGCGTCCCGGCCTTTTTAATTTCCGCCGGGGCGAGGTTGACGGTGATGCGCTTCGCGGGAAAGTCGTAGCCGGAATTGCGCACAGCGGCCACGACGCGGTCCTTCGCCTCTTTCACTGCCGCGTCGGGCAGGCCGACGACGGAATAGGCGGGCAGGCCCGAGGCGATATAAACCTCGGCCAGGACCTCCCGCCCGTCTATGCCTTTAAGGCATAATGTGTTCAGCTTGGATAACATAAATTCGCCGCTGCCGCCCGGCGCAAAACCTGCCGGGCGGACTTTACTTCGCCAGCCTGCAGATATCCCCGGCCTTGGGGGCTCCGCCGGACGCCTTGGTGAACTGCGCCTTGGAGCAGTCTCCCGAGTCGCCGCATTCTCCGGTGACCTCGGCCCGCCCGAGCGGTTCCTCGACGTGGCCTATGACCAGGTTCGAGCGGGGATCGCGGATCTCCGCCCCCAGCCTGTAGCAATCGAGCTTCATCCCCTGGGTTACCCCGGAATCCTGGCCCGCATTGAGATAAAGCTGGTCGCCTGCCGCGGTCGCTATCATGCAGGACCAGGGCTTCTTGTTAAGCTGGCTCGCGATATTCGTCACGAACTGGACCAGCGCGGCGCGCAGCGCCTCCCCCTCCAGCGTCTCGTCGTAGCCGCCCTTGGTCCCCATGCCGAGGAAAGACGCCTTGGTGGACTTGGCCATCCCCTTGCCGGAATCGGCGAGCGTCACCTGGCCGCTCTGCACGTCGATCAGCCTTATGTCCACCGTCACGTCGGCCACCTGGCGCTTGGACTGGGTCAGGAGGTAGTCGGAGCCCTCTTTCTTCACGCCGAACTGGGAGACGGAGCCGACGACTATGGCTTCGAGGCCAAGTATCTGTCCCATCCTGGCTACGGTCTGAGGGTCGGTCATGCCCTGGGCCTGGAACTTCTGCTCCTCCATGAGCTTGCTCATCCGGTCCCTTTCCACTACGATAAATTTCCCGGATTTAACGAGCTCGGTCACCAGGATGTCGGAGGCGGCGCCGCCCAGGCGGCCCTGGCCGTAAGCGGATTTGTTCTCGAATTCAACCACGCCTATCCTGCGCTTCGGGCCGGTATATTTTGAGGCGACCAGCTCTGTCTCGTTCACGCTGGCGGCCTGCTGCTGCTTTACCGTTTTTGACGGCGCGCAGGCCGAAGCCAGCAAAGCCGCCGCAGCTGCTATCATCAATTTGCTTTTTTTCATAATAATCCTCCGGTTTCTTTTCGATCCTGAGCTATCCCCGCTTTACGCCCTTACCTGCGCGGCAGCCGGTCCAGTGCCTTCCAGGCCGCGGCTTCAGCCTCCCGCTTAAGCGGGATCTTCAGCAGGTTCTGCACCAGCTTCACCGCCAGCTGCTCCACGAAGGCCGCCTTCGCCTCGTCCTTGTTGAAATAGACCTTTATATCCTTGCCGGAACCCGTGCCCTCGTAAAGAGTTTCCCCGGTCGAGGCCGAAACTACCCTGACCCGCAGCACCACCGATTTGCGCACCACGAAGCCGAGGTTCTGGAAGGTAAAATCCTCCACATCCCCGTAGCAAAGCAGGTCCGCGCCGAGGGCCCGGCCTATGTCGGCGGGCTTGAGCCCCGGCAGCTGCCCGCCCTCGGAAACGCCCATTCCCGACAGCTTCCCGTCCACTTCGGCGAGAGGCAGGTACTGGTAGCCCCTCTTTGCAAAACCTTCCGCGGCCAGTCCGCGCATTATGTCGGCCGCGCCGACGTCCGTGCTCTGGTTGTCGAAAGGCAGCACGGCCACGCGGAGATCGGCCGCGTCCCGCAGTGACGGCGAAACCAGGTACGCCCCCCCGCCGGCGCAGGCGCCGGCGAAAGCGAGCAGGAACGCGCAAGCCCCGAGGCGCCGGCGAAAAGTCATCCGGCTACCTGGGCAGGGAGAAGACAACTTCCTGCGCCCCCGTTCCGTCCAGCTCGAGCCCCAGCGTGTCGCCGCGCAACACGGTGCTGGCGAATTCCTGGGGATCGGACCGGCGCGGCACCGCGACGAAGACCGCCGTGCCTTCGGAATAGCTCTCCAGGCGCAGCCCCTTAAGGTCCAGGCGCAGGAACTGCGCCTTAAGTTTTTCAAGCACCTCGAGACCGCCCAGGCCCAGGATCTTTACTTTTATCGGGGTTTCCTGCTTCACAAAGCGGTCGGTCTTGCCGACGGCGGCCTGCGCCAGGAGCTCCCCCGCGGAGGCGAGGGACTTGCCGAAGGAGGCGGTTATGGAAGAATCTATGGCGTTGGACTGGCTGGAAAGAGCCAGGAGCTCCGCGCCGGTCTTAACGTCGTAAATTTTCAGGGAGGCTTCGGCCCGCGAGGGATAAAAGCCGGTGCTGAGCCCCGCCCCGGAGGAAGCCGCCGCGGCCGTGGCGGAAAAGAGCAGGTCAGCTCCCGCCGAAGCGGCCGCCTCGAGCAGGCGCGGCTCCGGCCCGGAAAGCAGGGCTTCGTCGGAAACGAAGGGAAAATCCTTTATGGCGATAGGAGAGCGCCTGGAAAAAGCCTCCCGGAAAGCGGCGGCGAAAGCTTTGTCCGCGGCGCCGCGCTGCACGAAAACGGCCACCGTCCCGGGCGTGCCGGAACCGGAGAGGTTCATGCCGCGCAGCGCGGAAGCTATCTTGTCATGGTAGACCCAGACCCTTACCCGCGCGCGGTAGGAGGTTCCGTCCTGTCCCTCGGAAAGTATTTTGCGCTTCGCAGTATAAAGCTGGGTAGTCCTGAGGAGGCCTATCTCGAGCGCTCCGAAATTATCGGCCCGGGCGTCCCCGTCTATAAAAAGCTCTGCGGCGCGGCGCACCGCGTTCTTCTCGGCGTCGAGGACGGCCAGCTCGCTGGAAGCCCCGGGGTTGCGCGCGTCAAAGGCGGCGGAGCCCTCGACCGTCAGCGGCTCCGGCGCGGCCTTGAAAGAGCCCGGCGCCGGGGCATGGGCGCAGGCGGCCGCCGCGGCCAGCGAAGCCGTGAATATAATTTTTTCAAAAGTCTTCATTGTTTATCCCCTCTACAAACCGGACAGCCTTCAGCGCCCGTCCGTATTCCCCTGCAGCTTGGCGATCGGCAGGGCGAAGCAGAACTTAGAGCCCTTCCCGGGCTTCGATTCCAGCCAGATCTTGCCGCCGTGCTTTTCCACCACCGATTTAGAGATCGCGAGGCCCAGGCCGGTGCCCGGCACGGTGCTGGCGCTGGCCTTGCCGCGGTAGAACTTGTCGAAGATCATCTTCTGCTCTTCCAGGGGTATCCCCGGCCCGTTATCCTCCACGCAGATGACCACGGCCTCGCCCTTGTCGCTGCCGGTGACCTTAACGCTGGCGCCGGCCCCGGCGTACTTTATCGCGTTTATCAGGAGGTTATCCACGACCTGGCCTATCCACCTGGTATCGGCGTGCACGGGCGGCAGGTCCTTTACGGTCTCGTTCGAAATGGAAACGTTCTTTTCCGTGGCCTTTAGCTGCATCGAGGAAATAGAGTTGCGCACCAGCTCCACGAGGTTTATGCTCTGGAACTCCATCTCGACCTTGCCGTTCAGCCTGGAGATATCCAGGAGGTCCGAGATAAGGTGCGTCAGGCGGTTCACCGACTGGTCCGTGACCGTCAGGAAATTTATCTGCTGCTCGTTCAGCGGCCCCACTTCGCCGCTCAGGATTACCGAGACGAAGCCTTTTATCGTGGTCAGCGGGGTCTTCAGCTCGTGGCTGACCGTGGCCAGGAATTCGTCCTTCAGCTTATTGAGCTGGGCCAGCTCCTCGGCGGTCTTCGAGAGGTTCTCGTAGAGAGTGACCATTTCTATGATGATCGCCAGCTCGTCGGCTATGATGGTCAGGAATTCGAGCTGGTCGGGGGTGAAGAAATCCTTGCGGCGGCTGCCCACGCGCATGACGCCGATTATCCGGTCGTGCAGCGAGATCGGCACGATCATCAGGGAGTGGATCTCCCAGAGCTTGGCATAGCGGGAGATCACGTCGGGATCGTTCTGCGCGTCCTCGCTGAGGAAAGGCTTGCGGCTTAGGAAAGTGCGCACGGACGCGCTGGAGTGGTTGCTGACCGGTATGCTGTAGGACATGCGGTCCTCGTCCGGGATGCCGTAGGCGCCGGGGCTCACCACCAGCTCCCCTTTCGCCTCGTCGAAGAGCAGGCAGGCCACCACGTCGCCCTCCACCATCTTGGCCACGATATTAAGAATGGCCGAGCAGCCGTTCTGGGCGTCGCCGCCCGGGCCGGTGACTTTCGTGACTACCTCGTAAAGCGCCTTGCGCTCGCGCGCCCGCTGGATCAGGCGCGAGCCCGCCACGTCGAGCTCTTTGACCACGGCGTTCACTTCGTTCTTCAGCTGGCCCGTCTCCTTCTTCAGGGAAAAAACCTTGTCCGAAACCTTGGAGATGGAGGAGAGCTGCGAGGCGACGAAGCGCAGGTAGGGCAGGGCGGCGTCGAAAAAGTCGGGGCCCGCGGCCCCGAAAAAGATAAGGCGCTCCGGGGCGCCGGCCGCGGCCCTGAAAGGGCACATCAGCGCGGACTTTATGCCGAAGGCGGAGAACAATTCCGCCACTCCCTGGTAGTCGCCGGCGCGGACGTCGTCGAAGCGCAGCAGCTCCCCCTCGATGGAGCTGCGGTCGAAGGCGCTCCACTTGTAGGAGGTAAGCAGCTTCGGCTCGGCCTTGAAATACTTCAGGTAATTTACCAGGAGCCACTGGCCGGACCCCTTCTCGAAAAGCAGGATGGAGCTGTCGGGGAAGGACTTATGGAGCTTCATCAGGTAGTAGCTGGTGATATCCCCGTAATGCTCCGGCTGCTCGGGTGCGAAAGCCCGCTCCATGGTTTCCCGGACGAAGATCGTAAAATCGGACAGTGCTTTCCTGGAGGCGTGCAGCGAGGTTTCCATCGGCAGGACGTCGCGGAATTTAAGATACCAATAGGCCCCGAAAGCGCCTGCGGCGCCCAGGACCCCGGCCCCTATGAGTTCTCCTATCATGATATTTAGACCAGGTCCATAAGAATTTTAGTGTAGGCCGCCTTGGATTTAAGCTTTTCGCCGGCCAGCCAGGCGCCCTTCACCAGGTAGCTGTCCAGTATCTTGAAAGTGATATGCCGGAATTCAGACTCCTGGGCGCCCAGCGCCGAAGTAGGCTGCGGACCGAGTATTATCACGCCGTTCACATTTTTCTCGCTTGCGTAATTGCCTATCTTGAAAGGGATACCGTAAAGCTCGTCGGAATCGTACTCCTCGATAAAGATCTGGCTCCATTCCGGGTTAAGCCCCAGCTCTTTGGCCCTCTCGTGCAGGGTGAAAAGCGCGAAGTCCGCCTCCCTGCGCATAGCCTTGGGATGGAAGATCCCCCACTTAAAAAAAGCCGAGTCCTGCAGGGAGGGCTGCCAGACCGAGACATGGTGCGTATCCTCCTCGGTTATGGCCGCGGGCACCGGAGTTTCCCCGAACCCGAGGAGCATGTCCAGCAGTTGGGCATGCGTTACGCCGGGCATGGAGCTTATCACGAACTTTTCCAGCTTCTTCATGTTCTCAAGGGTCTTTCCGACCTCGCTGAACGGGACGGGCGTGCTGGCGAAAATATTATTTGCTTCCTCATCCGACAGCTTGATATCCAGCCCCTGCATCAGCTGGTTGAGGATGGCTTTATAAGCCTGGGCCTGCGGCATCTTCAGGTCGACCATCCAGCCCTGAGTGAACTGGAAGCCGACGGCGTCTTCGAGGCCGGCCAGGGACTTCGGAGGGAAGACCGAGCTCACGACGACTTGCTTGCTCTGCGCCACGAAATCGTTGAGCCACTTTGAAATATATTTCTTATTGGACTCCGAGACCATCAGCAGATGCACGTCGTCGATTATCAGCACCTTTACCTTGGCCAGGAGCTCCTCCAGGCGGGCCACGCCGCCCTCTTTTATGGCCAGCTCCACTCCCTTGGAGAACTTTATCCCGTCGGTGACGAAGATATTGCTCTGCCCGATGGAGGCGGAAAGGCCGTAGGAAATAGAATTTATAAAATGGGTCTTCCCGGTGCCAGGCACGCCGAAAATAAGCAGCGGGTTGTAGATCACACCGGGGTTTTCAACCACGGCCATGGCGGCCGCGTGCGCGAAGCGGTTATGCGAGCCGGCCAGAAGGGTTTGGAAGCTGTAGGTCGGGATAAGCGGCAGTTCCATAGACCACCGCGCTTTTATCCTCGAGGAAATGGACGGCGCGAAGGCGGCCGGGGCGGGAGCCGGGGCGGCCGCCGCAGGGACCTCTTCTTTTTTCTGGCGCGAGGCGGCGGAAGGGACGAAGTTCCCGGTGGGCCTGCCGGTGACGTGCGGCTGCACCGGCGGCGGCGCCTTGGCGGCAACGGCCGGGAGCTCTGGCGCGGGCCTCGGAGCGGGCTGGGGCGCAGGTTTCGGCCTGGGCTGCTCGGCGGGCCTGGGGGCCGGCGCAGGCCGGGCCGCGGGAGGAGGCTCCGCCGGGGCGGGGCTGGTTTTAAGCTTGGGTTTGGGAGAATCGAACGGCGCGGGTTCTCCGCCGAAAGCGTCAGCTGCCTCGGCCGCCGGCGCAGGGGCGCTTAGTTCAGAGGTGATAGCCTTCAGCTTCTTCATCGTGTCCATTTCCAGCTTGGACAAGTAGATGATAAAGTTGAATTCGCCTGAAGTTTTTTCCGGCCGGGAACACAGGCCGCCGAGCTTCTTGACGATCAGGAAGATGTCTTTCATCTCCCCTTTTATCAGGAGCTTATGGCGGCCCGGATTTTTCTCGTTAGGCGCCGGGGCGACGTCCCACTTTTTCAGCATAGTTTTACCGGATTATAAGGTCCGCCACCAGGTCGAGCGCCGACGAATGACTGAAGGAGGAGGAGTCAAAATACCTGAAGAAGCCGCCAGCCGAAGACAGCGCGTTTTCGATCTCATAAACCTTCTCCTGCGGTATGGCCCCCACGCAGACGAGCCCGATCGCTCCGGAGTCGGTTACCGACTGGCTGACGAAGTTGGCGTTGGCGTCGGCCTCGCACACCTTGACGTAAGCGCGCTTGATATACATCGGCTTGGCGGCCGACTTGAGGCAGATCGCATCCATCTCCGCCAGCACGCTTGCGCAGAGGGTCTCGTCTCCCTGGGAATAGAGGAACGCTATGGAGCGCACTCGCTCGGGCGGAATTCCTTCAGGCTGCTGCCTGCCGGAAAGCGAGGCGAGGTCGCCGGCCTGCGCCCTGGCGGTTGACGACGGGCCGGCCTGGAAAATAACGGTTTTTTCCTCTTCGCCCGAGGAGCCCGCCCCGGGGGCTATGACCAGAGTCTCGTCTCCCGAGGGAGTTTGCTCCACCGGGGCGATGCCCGGCAGGGTTTCGTCAGGACTGCCGAAAGATACCGGGCTGCCCCCGCCAAGCTCTATACCGGGCGCCAGTTCGATACCCGAACCGGCCGCCGGTTCCGCGACCGACCCGAATTGTAGACCTTCTCCCACCTCGAGCTTGGGTTCAGCCTCGGGCGCGGGTTCAGGCGCGGGTTCGGCGGACGCGCCGAATTGGACCTCCGGCCCCGCTTCAAGTTTAGGCTCCGCGGCCGGTTCAGCGAAAGCCGCGAATTCCGGCTCGACGGGCTGGGCTTCCGCGGGCTGCGGCTCCGCGGCAGGCGTCTCCGGAGACTGCGGCGCGGGCTCGAGCCTCAAGGTCTCCCCCCCGTCCTGGGCGGGCGCCGGCTCGGATGAAGCGGGGTCAAAGGTAAAGGCTTCAAAGGAATTTTCAGACTTCTCTTCGGGCTTCGCTTCAGGCTCGATCACAAAGTCACCGGGCTCCATAGCGGCAGAAGCCGCTCCAGGCTCCTCCATCCCGCTTTTTTCCATTTCAGGCCCGGCCGCGGCCGGGACCTCCTCCCCGGCGGCAGGGAATTCCGGCTCTGCCTGGGTGGAAGCGGCGTCAAAGGCTTCCGGGAAGCCGCCGGCAAGGGCCGGGCCGTCCGTTTCAGGGGCCGCTCCCGGATTGAGCCCCGCCTCTGGCAGTGGCTGGCCGGACGGCTCAGCCGCGGGCTTCTCCGCCTCCGACATCTGCATGAGAACGTCTATGTCCGGAACGCCGAAGTCCCGCGAGGTCTCAAAAGAAGCGGGCGCGGGCTGCTTTTCCGGCTCGGTTTCTTCGGCGTTAAACGCGGCGGGCGCCTGCTCATTTAACTGGCCGGAGGGCTCGGAATGATCGCCGGCTCCGGCTTGCGTCTCTTCGTTCTCCCGGCTGAAAGTCATTTCGTCGGGAGCTGGTTCCGGGATCCCGGGAAGGCCGGCCTCCGGGAAAGCGGAGACGGGCGCTTCGGCTCCGGAAACCGCGGCGGCGGGAGCGTTGTCGTCCGGAACGGGCGGCGTAAATTCGGAAATTGAAAGAGAAGGCCCGCTCGCGACATTTCTGACGGGCTCTTCCGAAGGAGGTTCGAGCGGGGCGCCTGAAAGCTTCACGGGCCCGGCGGCCGCCGGCTTTTCAGCCTGTGCCTCCTCGCCGAACATGAAATCCCCGAGGCTCTGCACCGCCAGCTTTTCCTGCTCCCGGGCGGGGGCGGCTTCCTGCGGCCCGGGAAAAGATTCTATAACCGGAGGTTTCTCTTCTTCGGCCGGGGAGTCGGCATCAGCCGCCTGGAAAGAAGGGAGCTCTTCAGGGGCCTGCGCGCCTTCGGAAAGGCCGGAGAAAGATTCAAGAACCACTGTTTTCTCGGCGTCAAAGGGTTCCGCGGGGACATCGTTTTTGGGCTCCGGCTTGGGGGCTTGCGGCTCCGGAACCTCGGCCGGCTTCACGTATTCCGCCGGCTGCATCTCGGGCATCTTGATGCCGTCAAGGATGGACGGCATTTTATTGAGCAGCCCGTTAAGGTCTGAAAGTATTTCGTCTATAGACTCTTTCTTTCTGTCGTGTTTATTGTCCATATAAAACCGCCCCCCGGGCCAAATATAACTATATTCGCGGATTACTTTTTAATTATAGCAAGTTGTTCGCGTAATTTTATTCCTCTTTTTGCGGCCTCGGCCGAGGCCGCGTCAAAACTGTCCTTCGAGGCGGAAAGAAGCAGGCGGCCGGCCTCCGGCGAGGCGGAATAAGACAGGCAAAAGAGCGCCTCGCTCCTGAGGTCCGGATCTTTTCCCGCGGCGGACTGGAGAATATACGCGTGGCCCTCGGCACGGCCCAGGCGGGAGAGGGAACAGGCGGCGTAAAGCCTGGCGCTTGTGGAAGGGTCGGACAACAAGGTTTCGGACATCAGGCCTGAAAGGTCTTCCAGGCCGGCCATGGATGAAAGAAAAAAACCCGCGGCTTTAAGATCCGTTTCATTCTCCGCCGCAAGCCCGGCCGCCGTCTTCCTCACCAGCTCCAAGTAAGGCTGGACAGGAAAGCCGAAGCCTGCCGCAAAACCCGCCTCCAGCGCGGCTTGCCGGCGGACCACGGGGCGGCCGGCGGAAGCGGCGCCGAGAAGCGCTTCGAACCAGAGCCGCCTGAGCGCCGCGTCGGTGTCGGAGCGGGACCACTCGCCCAGTAATTTGGCGGCGGCGTAGGCCACTTTATCCTCCGGGCTTGAAAGCAGCGGAAGCACGCGTCGTTTATCGGCCTCGGGCAGGAAGCGCATCGCGGCCATTTTATCCAGGCCGTAAAGCACGCCTTCGTAAGTAAAGGAGTTTTCGTCCGTAAAAGCGTCCTCGCCGCTTTGTAGCGGCGCCTCTTTTTTCCAGGGCGAATTTTCCATAAAAAAGACCGCGGCGCCGCAGAGCAGGAGCAGCAGGCCGGAGAGAAGCATCAGGCTCGGGCGGGCGGATTCTTTTTCCTGGACCGGGTCGGACTTTATCGGGACGGCGGTAATATCTTTGGCGCAGATGCCGCATTTAGCGCCCGTATCAGGATTCCCGTAACCGCAGGAGGGACACTTTTTCATACGGCTTCCGCCAGGCAGACGCCGTCGCGCGCCGCCGTAACGCGGCAGCGCACCAGGCGCCCTGCTTTCAGCGGGCCTGGCAGCTCGATATTCACGAAATTGGAGGCCAGGGCCAGCGCGCGGCCGTCTTTATTCTTCAGGACCAGCACCGTGTATTTTTTCCCCAGCATGGAGGCGGCGCAAGCCGCGCGTAATTCTCCGTCGAGAGCGCGCAGCGCCGCGGAGCGGGCGGCCACCGTCTTTTGCGGCAGAGCTTTAAGCGCCGCCGCCTTTGTGCCGGGCCTGCCGGAGAAGCTGAAAACGTGCAGCCCGGAAAGCGCGCAGTCCCGCACGAATTTGATCGCGGCCGAGAAATCTTCTTCCGTTTCGGTGGGATAGCCGGCGATAATATCCGCGTAGATCCCCACGCCGGGGAAAATGGCGCGTAGCTCATCGAGTTTAGCCTTATATTTTGCGGTATCGTAAAGCCGGCCCATTGCTTTAAGTACCGGGTCGGAACCAGCCTGCAGCGGCAGGTGGAAATAGTCGCAGAATTTAGGTCCGGCGGCTTTTAGGATTTTCAAAAGTTCGGGCGTGAGCTCTTCTGATTCTATAGAAGAAAAACGGATCCGGAAATCGCCGTCGAGGGCGAACAGTCTCTTTACAAGGTCCGCAAGCGTAGCGCCGGACTTGCAGCGGTATATCCCGAGCCGCGTTCCGCAGAGGACTATCTCGGAAAAACCGGAATCTATTAGCTTTTTTATTTCATCCACTACCGCTTCTATCGGCTTGGATTTAAGCTCATTGCGCGCCAGGTTCACAAGGCAGTAAGCGCACTTAAGGTTGCACCCGTCCTGCACTATCACGAAAGCCCGCGTCTTCCCATGGAATTTAGTAACAGAAAAGAAGTCGCCCGACGGCGAAGAGCCGCATAACTGCGCCGGGATATTCCCTTTTTCTTTATTGGTGAATAGCGTAGCGCCAGGCGCCGCAGCCAAAATTTTCTTAGGTTCCAATGTAGCCAAACACCCGGTCACCGCAATAGAAGCCTTCGGATTAGCAGCCGCCGTTTTCCTTAAAAATGCGACGCAGTCCCTGTCAGCCTTCTCGGTCACCGAACAAGTATTAACCACCACAAGATCAGCCTCTTCCGGCTCCGCCGCCGCGGTATGCCCCAAAGCCATGAACTTCTCGCGGAGACTCTCCGTCTCCACCTGGTTCACCCTGCACCCCACGGTCTTAAAATAAACTTTCACACACATATTTTACAATTTAAGAAGGCCATGCCTCTTACTAACTCAGAATAGCATAGCACACCAACCCGACAAGGGCGTGTCGTGGACAGAACTATGTATGAGGTTTTACGGAAGGGAGACTGCAGAACCGGGTTGGCAAAAGCACCAAGTTAGAATCCTGCGTTTATTCCTATACTCCATGGAAGGACAGCGGAATGGGCTGTATTTAATAATCCTAGCTGCACTCCTTTAAGAGTGCCGCCACACCAATTTATCAGACCTACCTGTAGGCCGTAGCATGACCCCATGACGGTATCATACCCTACAAGATTCAGTACCCCGACCTGTATACCGACAAGATGAGCCGTCCAATTCCCCAGGCCTGCCTGTATCCCAGATACTTTACCTGCAGTGACATTAACCAAGCCAAACTGGACACCATGCAGCTCTGGCTCCACCAGGTTAACCAACCCTACTTGAAAACCGTGTCCGCCAGCACCGTTGTTCATATTATATAAGCCGCAGAGCTGCACCCCATATAACTTTTCCTCGACGTGGTTGCCGAACACTCCTAACTGAAGGCCGTAAAGATTTCCTTCTATTTTATTTATCACACCGGCCTGGACAGGGGACACTTTTCCATAAACCACGTTACTGACGCCCAGTTGTGCGCCATACACTGACGCCGTCAAATTCTTTATCCCGAGACTTAATCCCGTGACCCTATTCATCCTTCCAGATGGGATTTTATACCAGGGCATTAATGACAATTCGAGAGGGCTCCATTTTTCATCCACGATCCCCTCTCGCTCTATCAGGTATCTGCGTTTACCATGGGAAGTAAAAACATAGGCACCGTCATCAATACCAGCCCCTTCCACTTCGGCATAATCCAGTTTATTCCCCTTGCCTGATTCTTCAATGGTAAACACCGCTTTAGCGGCCTGTAACGCTCCCGGGGAATTTCTCCAATAAGATTTATTTTTCAAAACCGGTAATGCCCTCTGATCATTAATTTTCCCAAGAGCTATGGCGATTTCCCATACGGAACGTACACTTTTTTTCTTTAGCTCATCTATCAGAGTCTCTACAGCGCGCGGGTCGCGTATCTCCCCCAAAGCTACATATATCAGCTCGCGCTTGACTGAGTCTAACAACGGCTCCTTTAACTTATCGATCAGAGGCTCAACTGAAGGTTGCCCTATGCGAACAAGTTCTTTACGGATCTCTACACACCGGGAAGGCTGACAGTTGTTCAGCTGCTCGACTAAACCCTTCGCATCATCCGCGGCATTCAGCGGGGATGTAAAAATAACTACAGAGCAACATATAATGAGTCGGGAGAATATTTTGGCTCTTTTCATATAAAACTTAGCCGCGGGGGAGCTTATTACTCGATGCGGGATCCCGAATACTTTGATATTTTAGCAGAATGCGGAGAATTCACCTTTCCACTTTTTAGCGGTAGGTTTTTTCGGAGCGGCGGCGGAGGGCCAGGAGGATCACTTTATGGGCGGCGTCGTCTATGTCGTAGAGGATACGATAATCCCCGACGCGGATGCGGTACTGGGCGAGGAACAGGGAAACACGAAGGGGCGGGCGGAGGGCTTTTATTTTCTTTCCCTGGGGACGCGGATCGTCACCCAGAGAGTCCACCGCCTCTTTTATCCTTAAAAGCGCACCGCGGTCGAGTCTGGAGAGTTCCTTCTCAAAACTCTTCTCAACGGCAGCGCTCGGAAAGCCCACCTCGTACGCGGGCATATCAGATCTTAAGCTTCTTCCAAAGTTTCGAAGCCGGCTTCCAGCCGCCCTTGGCGTAGGCCGCACGGCCCTCGCGTACCAGCGAAACAAGCTCCGCGTCGCGGGCCTCCTCTAGCATCTCCACTATCTCCACCATCTCATTGTAAGGAAGAAGAAAATAAGTCGGCTTCCCGTGCTCCGTAGCCACCACCGGCTTCTTGGAGTGCAGAACGCTCGGCAGATTATTCTTAAGCTCCCTGACCCCCATATGCGTAGCGTGCAGCATTTCAGATATAGTCATATTCCCTCTTTTTGTAGCTACTATAGTAGCCACATTTATAGTATAGCAGGCCATAGCTAAAAGTCAATACCTATATGATTGTGCGGAGGGGCGGCAAGTGTATGGGTTCGGAGCGACCTCTCGGAGGCCCGAGCTTGCATAAGCGCGAGGGCCGAGAGAGGAGGCGCGGCCACGGTGTGGCCGACGCCGTGAGCGACGGGCCCATACCCTTGCCGCCCCGACTTCACATCCTGTTAGATACAGTTGAATTGTGTCGCTTCGCTCCACCCGCGGCTCTGAATTATAATTATTTCTTTTTGGAGCGGCCGGCTTTTACTTTTATGCCGGCCATTTCGCGGATCTCGAAGAGACGGTCGCGCAGTTCTACGGCGAGCTCGAAATTAAGGTTGTCGGCGGCGCTTTTCATGCGCTGTTCTATCTCTACCGCCATAGCTTTAATCGAGGACTTCGGCGCGTCCCATCGGGGGAGCGGCTCTGCGACGGAGAGACCCTGGCGCTTCGCCTGCGTGCGCAGTTCCTCGAACTCTATGAATTTCTTGATGATGGTCTTCGGCTCGATGCCGTGTTCCTTGTTGTAGGCCACCTGCTGCACGCGGCGGCGTTTCATCTCGGCCATGGCGCGCGCCATGCTCCCCGTGATCCGGTCCGCGAAAAGGATCACTTCGCCGCACAAATTGCGCGCCGCGCGCCCGGAGATCTGGATAAGAGTGGTTTCACTCCGGAGGAATCCCTCGTTGTCCGCGTTCAGGATAGCCACAAGCGTCACCTCGGGGATATCGAGCCCTTCCCTCAGAAGATTAATGCCCACCAGGGCGTCGAACTCCCCTTTCCTGAAAGCCGAAAGAATATCCAGCCGCTCCAGCGTATCCATATCCGAATGCATATACCGCGCCTTCAGCCCTTTCTCTCCGAGATAGGCGCTCAGGTCCTCCGCCGTCTTCTTCGTCAGCGTCAGCACCAGAGTGCGCTCTTTCTTCGCCGCGCGCTTCTCTATCTCCGCCGTCAGCGCCTTTATCTGGCCTGTGACGGGCAGGATGGTAATTTCCGGGTCCACCAGCCCCGTCGGACGGATGATCTGCTCCACAACATCCTCTTTCCGGCAGGTGGCCAACTCGTAAGGTCCGGGCGTAGCGGAAACAAAAATAGTGGAAGGCCGCAGCGCCTCGAACTCGTCGAATTTAAGCGGCCTGTTGTCCAGCGCCGACGGCAGCCGGAAACCGAAATCCACCAGCGTCTGCTTCCGCGCACGGTCGCCCGCGTACATCCCGCGGATCTGCGGCACCGTCACATGCGACTCGTCCACGAAAAGCAGGAAATCCTTCCCGAAATAATCGAACAGGCAGTCCGGCCGGCTTCCCGGCGCCCGGTTAGCCAGGTGGCGCGAATAATTTTCAACGCCGTTGCAGTAGCCGGTCTGGCGTATCATCTCCAGATCATAACGAACGCGCTGGCCCAGGCGCTCCGCTTCAAGAAGTTTCCCCCGCCCCTTAAGTTCGGCCAGCCTCCCGGCCAGCTCGGCCTCAATGGCTTTGGCCGCCGTCTCTATCTCCCCGGCGGTGGATACAAAATGTTTGGCCGGGAACACCCAGACTTCCGGAACCTCTTTTATCGTATCTCCCGTCAGCGGATCGATCTCCTTTATGGACTCCACGACGTCCCCGAGCTCCACCCGCCAGGCCGTTTCCCCGTCGCCGGGGAAAATATCCAGGTTCGCCCCGCGCATCCGGAAAGCGCCGCGCGCGAACTCGGTCTCGTTGCGGTTGTAGTGAATATGAACGAGGGAAGTCGTCAGCTCTTTCCTGTCCGCTTTCTGGCCTTTTTTAATGTAGACGCACTTCTCCGCGAAATTCTTGGGCGAGCCGATGTTGTAGATGCAGGAAACCGAAGCCACCACCAGCGTATCCGGGCGGGTCAGTATCGACGTGGTGGCCTTCAGACGCAGCTTATCTATATGGTCGTTTATCGAGGCGTCTTTTTCGATGTAGGTATCGCTGGCCGGGATATAGGCCTCCGGCTGATAATAATCGTAATAAGAAACGAAATATTCGACCGCGTTTTCCGGGAAGAAAGTCTTGAATTCCGAATAAAGCTGGGCGGCCAGGACCTTGTTCGGGGAGATGATAAGCGCCGGGCGCTGCAGCCGCTCCACGAGCGCGGCCAGCGTGAAGGTTTTGCCGGAGCCTGTAACGCCCAGGAGCGTCTGGTTGGCCTTGCCGGCCTTTATCCCGGCGCTAAGGGCGTCGAGCGCCGCCGGCTGCGACCCGGAGGGCTTAAAAGGAGCCACAAGTTTGAATTTGCCGGCCATGGGACAATCTTACAAATAATAAGCCGGCCTACCAACATCCCCATAAATGATAAAATTCCCCTATGGCTGAGCGCGTACAGATCACGGTGGCTAAGAGCGCGGGGTTCTGCCCCGGGGTGAAGAACGCCATAGACAAGGTATTGGAGCTGGCCAAGAGCAGGAAGAAAGCTATCTATACTCTCGGCCCGCTCATACACAATAAGCAGGTCATAGAAACCCTCAAAGAGCAGAACATCCACGCCGTAAATTCCGTTTCGGAAATAAAAGAAAAGAACGCCATCCTCGTGCTCCGCGCGCACGGGATCCCCCCTGAAGAAGAAGCCGCTATCCGCTCGCTGGACCTGGAAGTGGTGGACGCCACCTGCCCGCTGGTAAAGCATGTGCAGGAGAATATCCGCGCCCACGCGAAGAAAGGCTACTCCACTATAATCGTGGGAGACAGGGACCACGCCGAAGTGCTGGGTCTGATGGGCTATACTGAGGGCCGCGGCTTCGTGGTAAGCGGTCCCGAAGAGGTTAAGAGGCTCCCCCGCCTTGAAAAGGCAAATATCGTAGCCCAGACCACGCAGGAAGGAGATATTTTCCTGGCCGCGGCGGAAGAAGCCAGGAAGATAACTGGCGAACTGGCTGTCTCCAATACCATCTGCAATCCCACCCGGCAGCGGCAGAAAGAGACAGTTGAATTCGCAAAGGGTTCCGACCTGGTGATAGTGGTGGGCGGCAAGAACTCGGCCAACACCGCGCGCCTTTTCCAGATCTGCGAGAGGCTGGCGAAAAAGGCCGTCCACATCGAGCGGGAAGACGAGCTGAAGAAAAATTTTTTCGAAGGCGCCTACAAGATCTTCATAACGGCCGGGGCTTCCACCCCCACCTGGATGACCGAGAAAGTCCTTGAGAAAGCCCGCGAACTTGCCGGCAGCAAAATTTCCATAAAGCGCCGTAACCCGCGCTGAGACGAGATTTCTCCCCCTCCGCATTTGGTAGAATATTCTGAATTACCGCGCGGTTAGCTCAGCGGTAGAGCGCCTCTCTTACACAGGTCACAGACGACTTTATCCAATCTTATCAGGTCTTATCCCTCGTCGTAAAATCCATTTTTATCCCCTCCGCCACTTTATCCGGCATTACCTGTTTTTAGCGCCCGATGGACACCCAGGTGGACACCAGAAGATGCAGATTAAAATACCACGAAGCAGAACCGCTAATCTGATTCTTATTTGTATTACCCGGAGATTACAGCCATAATATATAATTGGTTCTAACATAGGTCATATGGAGGCAAGAAATGACGGGATCATCTAAAGATTCTCTGGCAATGCCGGAACCAGATGAAAGCGGCTTAATAAAGACGTTAAACAGCATGGGAACCATGACCCCTTCACCGGATATTTTTTCCCGCGCCTTTATAGAATTTGCTCCTAAGGCCCCTGGGCGCAGCCTTGACATTGGCGCCGCCTATGGCGTGTCCACTTTACCCGCGTTGAACAACGGCGCCTCGGTCATAGCAAACGATATAGACGACAGGCATCTTAAAATACTTTACAAACGTGTACCTTTGGAGCTCCGACCGCGCCTTGAACTGGTAGCGGGAGAATTCCCGGACAAACTGGACTTCCCTCCCGGCAGCCTGGGCGCGATCCTTCTCTGTAGGGTGATGCATTTCTTTGATGGCCCACGCATAGAGCGTGCCGCAGAAAAAGTTATGAAATGGCTTGCCCCTGGCGGGAAAGTCTTTGTGGTCGGAGAGACCCCGTTCATCGGCACAGCCAAGGCCTTTTTTTCTACATATGAATCCCGGCAAAAAGTCGGCAACCCATGGCCAGGTCTAGTGGAAAATGTGGCGGCTCATGACCCTAAAAGAGCAGGCAGTCTCCCCAGCATTTTTCATCTGCTTGACGACCGTGTTCTGCGGCGGGTCTTCACCGCCGCGGGCTTTGATATAGAGCGGCTGGAACTGTTCGCTCGGCCTGACTATCCCACTGATATACGTCTGGATGGCAGAGAAAGCGTGGGGCTGATAGCCGTAAAGAAATGAGACTATTCCGTGCGTTCACAGTATTAGCCTGCGGCACCTTGTTGTGCCTGCCGGCCATGTGCGCGCAACTTGCCGCAGCTCCCCACCCCCCAGAAGCGCTGACACTTGAGAATGGCCGCAATCTTTACCCAATACGAAGCGCGCAAGTCATAGTTGACAAAGAAAAGGTTCTCTCTCTTGAAGAAATACGCCGCCTGGAAGCCTTGGGCAAGGCCACGTGGATTACAACTGAGAAACTGAATTTCGGCTATTCCAAAGCGCGGTACTGGCTCAAGGTTGAAATCACTAATATCTCCTCCATTGAGCAGAACTGGATACTGGAGTTCAGCTATCCTCTGATACAAATTCTTCATGTATACCGCTTTGATGACGCTAAAGATCCAGTTTCCTGGCTGACTGGACGGCTGGCTCCTTTCAGCAGCCGCCCGATAGCTCATCGCAATTTCCTATTCAACTTTTCTTCCGCCAAGGGAGGCCGTACCGTTTTCTACTTGATGTTGGAAAGCTCGGGGACCTTGTTGGCTCCTATGACGGTGTATTCACAGCGGGAATTCCTGGGCCGCAGCGTAGGGAGCACGGCCGGCATAGGGCTTTATTGCGGTGTAATACTGGCAATGGTGTTGTTCAACTTCTTCCTCCTGCTTACCTCCAGGGACAGGAACTATCTCTACTATATCTGCTACGCATTCACTTTCTGCTTATTAATGAACACCCTCAATGGGATGACCTACCAGTACCTATGGCCGAACATGGTCGCATGGAACCGGGTTAGCGTTCCGATACTGGCAGGCGTCTGCTACCTATTTCTTGTTCTCTTCACCCGGTCCTTTCTGGAAACTAAACGGTATGCGCCCCGCCTGGAACGGGGGCTCACCATTATACTCGCCGGGGCGTTGTTCCTGATATTTGGCGGATTGCTTCATTACGGCCTGCTGGTGAATAAATTCACCAGCTTTTTCATTTCTGCCGCGCCGCTTGTGGTGCTGCCGATATCACTCTGGTGTCTGAGGAAGGGCTCAAAGGTGGCCGGTTATTACTCACTAGCTTTCAGCTTCTTTTTTATAGGTGCAGCTTTACGGGCGGCCAGGGATCTTGCCTGGATACCCCAGAGCCTTTTTACCGATTACGGCGCATACTTCGGTTCGGCGGCAGAAATGCTTCTCCTTTCGCTGGGCCTGGCGGCGCGCATACGTCTACTAAAAGATGAAAAACTGCGGTCTGAACTGCAAGCCTTTGAAGCGGAGCGACAGTTAACCGACAGCAGGAGTGAACTTGAACGACAGTCAGCTATTTCCTCAATGGCTGCTCAAGTAGCCCATGACATCCGCTCCCCGCTCGTCGCCCTGGACGCCGCGCTCAAACACACGGAACAGCTCCCCGAGAAACAGCGCGTCATGGTGCGCCACGCCGTCAACCGCATCCGTGATATAGCCAACAACCTCCTCGAAAAGAACCGCCGGCAGCCAGGGGTTACGTCCACCTCGGACGCCGGCAAGCAATCCGCTGGCGAGCCCATGGCGGCCCGCCTGCTATCAAGCCTTATAGACCCGGTCATCACCGAAAAGCGCCTACAGTTTGAATCAAAGCCCGGAGTCAGCATAAACTTCGATCTGACCCGCAAAGCCTATGGTCTATTCGCCAGTATCCAGCCTATAGAATTCGGCCGCATGATTTCCAACCTGGTAAACAACGCCGTCGAAGCCCTGGGTGACAAAGGCGCGGTGGACGTACGCCTCTCTAGTGAGGACAGAATGATTCTCTTAACGATAACCGACGACGGCAAAGGCATCCCGTCCGAGATCTTGGTAAAGCTCGGACGGAAGGGCGAGACGCACGGCAAAGCCGAGGGCTCCGGGCTCGGTCTGTTCCACGCCCGGTCCACGGCCGAGAGCTGGGGCGGCAGCCTGACTATCGCCTCAACGCAGGGGAAGGGGACCGCTGTTACGATAAAGCTGCCGCAGGCGCAAACCCCGGCAGGGTTTGTCGCGGTGTTGGAACTCACCCCCGGCCGTTGTGTGGTCGTGTTCGACGACGACCCCGGCATACATCAGGTATGGCAGGGCCGGTTCGAATCCTCCCGGCTCAAAGAGCATAATATCGACGTGCTCCACTTCAGCGAACCGGCAGGTCTGCGCGCCTGGGTAAAAGCCGAGCCGGCAAAGGCAAAGACCGCCGTCTGTCTTTTCGATTATGAATTGTCGGGATTTAAGGAAACCGGCCTGAGTGTGGCCGAAGAGCTGGGCCTCTGCGCCCAGACCATTCTGGTCTCCAGCCGCTGCGAAGAGAAGCGTATAATAGAGGATTGTGCCCGCCTTAAAGTGCGGCGTATTCCAAAAGGCCTCTCGGATTTCGTCCCAATTACGATTGCTGCTTCTGCGGCGCCGACACTCGCGGTCCTATTGGACGACGACGCCCTAACGCATATGAATTGGGAAGACGCCGCACAGGGGCTCGGCGTAGACCTCAAGGCTTTCACAAACCCAGCCGAGTTCTTTGCGCGCCTCGGTGAATTCCCGAAGGACATCCCGCTCTATATAGATTCCGAACTCGGCGAGAACATAAAAGGCGAGAACATCGCCGCGGACCTTAAAGAGAAAGGTTTTACCAACATCTACCTCACTACAGGCCACCCGCCGGAGAGGTTCGCGCATCTTCCCTGGTTGCGGGTGGTCACCAAAGAAGCGCCCTGGGGCGAAAAGACCGAAGAATAGCGCCCGCAGTAATCAGGGCCGCAGCGCCGCTTCCACTTCCCCAAGCAGCCTTATAATATCCTGCGCCGCCTCACGCATCAGCGGGATCATTTTGTCGCGCCGCTCGGGCGTATATTTCGGTAGTTGCTCCGCCGCCGCCTTAAGGTTGACCGCCCGCGATTTTATGTTGTGGTATATCTTTTCCAGGTCGGCCATTGTTATTTCTCCCCCATCGGCCGCGTCTTCGCCAGCGTCGAATACAAAAGCCTTTTCGAGATCTTAAGCTGCGCCAGCGTCGCGGCTCTTTTTCCGTGGTTCTCGTCCAGACTGCGGCTTATCAGCCCGGCAATGAAGCGGTCTACAGTGGCCGCCAGGCCGTGTTCAAGCGCGTATTCATAATCCGCCGGCGCCACGGTCTCCAGGGCTGCTATGGACGGCACGGCCGCAGGCGTAATGTGTTTTCGAACGGTCTCCAGCGTTACAACGCCAGGCGCGCCGGCGGCCACCAGCTCCACAAAGCGTTTTAGTTCGCGCGTATTGCCGGGCCAGGTATGCTCCAACACCTGGTCCTTCGCCCCCAGCTCGAAGGCCAGGCGTTTACCGCCTTTCGTGAAAGCCTCTATCAGCGGAAAGATATCGCATTTCCGCTGTGCCAGCGGCTTAAGCGTCACAGGCATTCCATGTATGCGTTGAAAGAAGTCAAAGCGCAGTTTTCCCTCGGCCAGCAGTTTCTGCACGTCCTCCAGCGTAGCGCTCATAACGCGGAAATCGGAATATTCGGGCTTGTCCGCCCCAAGCGGATAGAAGGATTTTTCCTCTATGGCCTTAAGCAGCTTCACCTGCATATTCTGGCTCATGGCCCCTATCTCGTCAAGGAACAGGGTCCCCTTGTCGGCCTGCGCCAGCTTGCCTTTACGATTCTCGTGCGCGCCGGTGAAGGCGCCCCTTTTATAACCAAACAGCTCGGACTCCAGTAGATCCTCGGTATAGGCCGAGCAGTTCATCGCCACAAAATCCCCATCCCGGCCGGAATGTTCGTGGAGCAGCTGCGCCAGCGTGGTCTTGCCTGTCCCGGAGGGCCCCAGTATCAGCATCGGCAGGTTCGTAGATGCGTATTTCAGCGCCTCCGTCACCAGCGCCCGCGTGGCGGGATCGTTAGTGATAAAGCCGCTGACGAAAACAGCCTGCGCCTTTTTGCCCCCGTCGCCCTGCAGGTACCGGGCTATGATCGCCGAGACATTGGCCTCTTCGTTACCCTTCACATAGAACTCTTTGCACCCAAGCGCGTAAGCCCGGCCTATGGTCTCTTCCGTGTCGCAGCTCGACATTACCACCGTGTACATCCCTTTCCCTACGGCCAGCGGGATAAGCTTTAGCCCCGAGTAATCATCTTTATCGCCCAGTAGCAAATCCACAAAGCAAATATCGTAATGCCCGGCCTTCAACTTGCGCTCGGCCGAAGCCCTGTCCGCGGCGAAGTCCACCGCCTGGCCGGCCAGGTTGTCGGCCATAACCTCACGCGCCAGGCTGTCGTCCTCAATAACCAGAATCTTCAATTGTTCCATGAAAGCCCCCTAATTCCGCTTCCCGGAAATCATACCAAAATACCCGAGCCAAGTCCCGGAACGGGACGATACAGTTTCATTCTGGGCATAAATAGGCCCATAATGGGCAGCTTTCACGGCCCGGCGAGATTCTGTAATCCGCTAAAGATATTCCCCTCCGCTCGACGATAAAATCCGGAGAACGACCAGTATTTCTACCCCTTTTTGCATTTTGGCATAAATATTGCTCTATACAAGGGTGTAGGCAAAAAACCGGCGGGGGCAAGTTCCGGCGGTATCTTAAGAAGAAGAACGGAGAATACAGATGAAAAAGATAATAATAACGGTCGCGGTGCTGATCTCGGCGGCCTCCGCCGCCAGGGCGGAAGAGCCCATCATAGACTTCGATGGAAGTTCGATGCGGGCAGTCAACTTTATA
>JAVHPG010000278.1:0-1395 GCA_036170455.1 Elusimicrobiales bacterium | reverse complement strand
GGCCTGTCGGTCGCGCTGCTGTCGATGGCCGTCGGGCTGCTGGCCTCCGCTTACGACGAGACCGGCGGCAGCGGCATGGGGCATCTTTCCGGGCCTATAATAGGCATCGCCGGAGTCAGCACGCTGAACTCCGCTTTCAGGTACGCGGATTCGCTGGGCCGGCCTTTCCCCATGCTGATCACTTTCTACGGCTTCCGGCTGGGGCCTGTTTCCGGAGTGCTTTTCCTCACGGCGACTTTCCTGGTTTTCGGGGCCTGGGCCTTTCTGGGCGCCAGGTACCGCATCGGCCGCGACCTGCTCGAGCGCCGCCGCGCCTGGCGGCTGCCGGCTTTCCTGTTCTTCCTGGCCTGGTATATAACGGGCTTTGAATACTCCGGCGCGCGGAACGGCTTGGTGCCTCTTACGGCGCTGGTCCTGCCGGGCCTCTCCGTTTATATCGCCTCCTTCCTCTCCTGCGAGCGGGGCGAATACTGGCGGCGCTGGCTGGCCTCAGGGAGCAATGCGCGCCGGCTGGACGACAGCCCGGCCTGGCTGAAAGGCGCCGTCCCGGTGCTGGTCATCGCCGTTTGCCTCTACTTTCTGTACGCGCCCTCGTCGCCCGAAGAGGGGAAGCTCACCAGCCGCATCTTTCTTATCCTCCCGCTTTTCCTGCTGAGGGACCTGATGTTCCTGCAGTGGTGCCGCTTTTCGGCGAGCCGCAGGCCGGAGATGATGGCGCTGGCTTACCTTGCGCTGGTCTACGCGCTGCCGGTGATAATACTCGGTCCCACAAAAATGACGGACTTCCTCCCGCTCTTTATCCCTTACGCTAACGAAAGCCTCGGTCTCGCGGCGAACCTGGCAGGGCCCTTTGTCCAGGTTATAATAATGGCTTATTTCCTGCGAGTTAAAATAAAGGCGGCGCTGACTGAAAAGTAAACTCCGGGCGCGCAAGGACGAGCGGATAAACTTTGCGCCATTTATGATCCGGGTCGGGCGGGGTTAAGGGACAGCTTCAAAAGGCGGCGTTGAAAGTGCGGCCCGGCCGGCAGCCAGGGCCTGGGCGGCTTCGCTCCGGCGTCCCTGGCGCTCAAGGAGCTCGACCAGCATTTTTCTGCACCGCGCGTAATTGGGCTCCAGGGCCAGGGCGCGGCGGAGCAGCCGCTCTCCCTCCGCGGCGTCGTTCCCGTGCATCAGCCTGACGGAAGCGAGCGCGCTGAGAGCAGAAGTGAAATCGGGAACTTCGGCGAGCGTGAGGCGCAGCTTCGCCGTCGCGGCGGGCCAGTCGGAATTCCTCATATCTTTCTCCGCTTCCATATATAGATCGACAGCTTTATCCCAGCGCTCCGGCAACGCGACGCCGTAAATTTCCGTTCCCTCCAGGGGATCGGAGTAAAGTTTTTTGAAACGGCCGGG
>JAVHPG010000277.1:0-1399 GCA_036170455.1 Elusimicrobiales bacterium | reverse complement strand
GTCCCAGGGTTTTGAAGGGTTCCCCGGGCGGGAGGAAGGCTCCGGCGGGCGCTCACAGCTCGACATGGAAGCGGAGCTCCAGCTTTCCGTAGAGGACCTTATCCGCGGCGGCCATAAGCAGCTTAACTTCAGCTACCGGGCCGGCCGCAGGACAGAGACAAAAGATATAAATGTCAAGCTGCCCAAGGGCCTGCGGGACGGGGCGACTATCAGGCTGCGCGGCCAGGGTAAAGAAGCCGGCGGGAGCACGGGGGACCTCTACCTTAAGATCCGCCTGATGCCCGACCCCCGCTTTGAAATAGACGGCGACGACCTGCGCGTAAAAGTGCAGGTGCTGCCGTGGGACGCAGCCCTGGGCGGCGAGATCCCGGTCCCTTCCCCCTCCGGGGCCGTGACTATAAAACTGGCCCCCGGGACCTCGGCCGGCCGCCAGCTCAGGCTTCAGGGCCGCGGTCTGCCGCGCAAAGACGGAACGCACGGAGACCTCTACGCCGTGATCGCGCTTGCGCTCCCCCCTAAACTCTCTCCCCAGCAGCTTGAATTATTCCGCAAACTTAAAGAAATAGAATAGCGCCAGGACGAAAGCGGGCCGCGCGGCAGCTTCATCCTGCCGCGCCGCTTTCCGTGCCGCCGTAATATGACGAAGCCCCAGCGTCCGCTTGTTACGGACGCTGGGGCGAAAAGGAGGCTGCTGCTCCGGTCTAGTTAAAGGCCGGGGCGATCTGCACGGCCGCGGCGTCAACCTTGTTCCTGGTCTTCATCTCCTGCGCGTTCTTGAAAGGCGTGCCGATCTCTTCCAGCATCCCGTCTCCCTGCACGTAGTAGATGGCCTTGGAGGTGATATCCTTCAGGGCGGTGTGCACGATCCATTTAAGCTGGACCTGCATTGAAGCCACGGGGTCTTCGTGCGTTCCGACATTTGCGATGGTGGAGTCCGGAACTTCGGAGACCAGGGTCACTTTATAGCCCCAGGCGGTCACTATGTTGAGCGGCTCGATGGTGACGCCGGTGAGGAACTTCCCTTTCCCCTGGAAATTCCCGCTGTGGGTGCGGTGCACCTGGTAGGTCACTTTCACGACTTCCGAGCCGAAGCCGTTCTTCATCGAGAAGCTGTACTTCTTGGTGGCCGGTTTGCTCCAGCCCTGCAGCTGGCTCCAGTGGCTGGTGCCGAAAGGCACGGCATTGGCGTAGTTCGTAGTCACGTTGACCACGGGCTGGTTCTTCTCTATGATGTTCCAGATCTTTTCCATCAGGTTGACTATATTGTCGATGGCGGCCACGGTGCCGTTCACTACGGCGACGCCGTTATTGAAGCCGGCCAGCGGGTCTACCGCGCCCGGGGTGCCGGGTGTGGTTCCGGGGACGGTCCCGGGCGTAACGAGAGGCGGGTTGATCTGCG
>JAVHPG010000276.1:0-1402 GCA_036170455.1 Elusimicrobiales bacterium | reverse complement strand
CGGCCCTCGCGCTTATGCAAGCTCGGGCCTCCGAGAGGTCGCTCCGAACCCATACCCCTGCCACCCCTCCGCCCAAGCAAGTTTTAACTCCCCTAGAAGTTGTGAGTCTCTTTTCCTCAAGGAACACGCCGCTTTGCCGGCTTATTTATAATTATATTAGGGGAATTTGAATTGTGGCGGGGATTGTGTCATAATATAGGTTCGACACGGTCCCGATTAGCGGGACGTTTTATTGGTATTTAACGGATTTTTGCGGGCTTTTTACGGAGGAACTACTATGGGAACCAGATTTACGGACAGGGCGCAGCGCGTCATATTGATAGCGCAGGAAGAGGCCAAGCGCCTTAATCACGATTATGTGGGCACCGAGCATATACTGCTGGGGCTGATAGCGCTCTCCGAGGGCGTGGCCTCGCAGGTGTTCCAGAATTTAGGCATCGACCTGCGCAAAGTGCGCGCCGAGATCGAGAAGATCGTAGGCACCGGCGACAATATGATGCTCCTGGGCGAAATACCCTTCACCCCGCGCGCAAAGAAAGTGCTTGAATACGCCGTCGAGGAAGCCCAGCATATGAGCCATTCCTATATCGGCACCGAGCATATCCTGCTCGGCCTCATCCGCGAAGAAGAGGGCGTCGCCGCCCGCGTGCTCGAGAACCTCGGCCTCAAGCTCGAGACCGTGCGCGAGGAAGTCCTCAGCATCCTCGGCGAGATGGAGCAGAAAGATTCCCCCAAGGAAGCCCCGAGTTCCTCCAAGGGCCACGCCACCCATACCGCCGCCAAAGGCAAGACCAAGACCCCCATTCTCGACGAATTCGCCCGCGACCTCACCCAGATGGCCAAAGAGGGGAAACTCGACCCCGTGATAGGCCGCTCCGACGAGATAGACCGCGTGATACAGGTGCTCGGCCGCCGCACCAAGAACAACCCCGTGCTCGTGGGCGAGCCCGGCGTGGGCAAGACCGCCATCGTGGAAGGCCTCGCCCAGAAACTGATGTCCGGCGACATCTCCGACACCCTGATGGGCAAGCGCCTGCTCAGCCTCGACCTCGCCTCTATCGTCGCCGGCACCAAGTACCGCGGCGAATTCGAGCAGCGCCTCAAGGGCATCATCGAAGAGATCCGCAAGGCCAAGAATAATATCATCATGTTTATCGACGAGCTGCACACCGTCATCGGCGCCGGCGCCGCCGAGGGCGCGATAGACGCCTCCAATATGCTCAAGCCCGCGCTGGCCCGCGGCGAGCTGCAGTGCATCGGCGCCACCACCTTCGACGAATACCGCAAACACATCGAGCACGACCCCGCCCTGGAGCGCCGCTTCCAGATGGTGGTCGTAGAGCCCCCCAGCGTGGCGGAAACCATAGAGATACTTAAAGGCCTGCAGGAAAAGTACGAGTCG
>JAVHPG010000275.1:5120-6562 GCA_036170455.1 Elusimicrobiales bacterium | reverse complement strand
TCAATCTGGCTGGCGGGGGGCTATGAGCCGCGCGGTTTTATTAAGGACCTCGTTGGCCTTCGCGTAATCGCACTGGCGGGCGCGCCCGACGCGCGCCGTGGAAGAGGAGTAGAGCGCCAGCACTTTGAGCTTCTGCAGGTCCAGGGCGGAGAGGATATTGCGCAGCCCGCCCACCTTTGTGTCGAAGACGGAGTCGAACTGCTCCGCCGTCTTGTCCGTTATTAATTTATCCGCCAGCACTCCCGCTCCGTGGACGAGACCGCGTACGGGGCCAAGGTCTTTGTTTATCTTTTCGATAGCCGCCCTTACGGCTTTAGCGTCCCGTATGTCCGCGGAGAAATAGACCGCGCGGGAGCCGGCAGCCTCAAAACGGTTAAGCTGCGTCCTGACTTCGCGGGCCGCCATTATTTTGCGGCACTGCTCCCCGGCCGCCCTGGGCGTCATCGAGGGGTCGCGGGAGATAAGCGTCTTTTTTATATCGGTTTCCGTGCGGCAGCCGGCCAGCCAGGTTTCCTCGGCGGCCGGCAGCGGGCTGCGGCCCAGGATGGCCAGCTTAGGCCCGCAGGCGGCGGCCAGGGCGGCTGCGGCTTCGGCCGTGACGCCGCGGGCGCCTCCGGTGATAAGGACCACGTCGCCTTTTTCAAGCGGGAGCTTTCCGCCTTTAGCCTGCTCGGACCTGCTGGTCAGAACTACCTTGCTGCCCGTTCCGGAGATGCCCATCTCCACCGGGCCTTTGAAGAAAAGCTCGTCGGCTAAGGTCTGCGCCACGGACACGGTGTGGTTCCAGTCCGAAGCCGCGTCCAGGGCGCGGCAGGAAACCTCGGGCCATTCGCGCGCCGCTGTCTTGGCCAGGCCGGCGAGGCCGCCGTAAACGGGGTCCTGGTCCGACTTAAGGCCGGAGATGCCGAAAGCTCCGTCGAGACGCGAGACCGTCATCAGGCAGGCGCCGGAGTTCTTCCCGGCCGCGCGTAGCGCGGGTCCCGCGATCTGCGCCAGGCGGAAAGCTTTCTTGAGGAAAGATTCTGAATCACCTGTCCAGAAAGACTTCTTCGCCAGTTTCGCGGCGGGGGCGAGTATGACCAGCCCCCCCAGGCCGTCCCTGGCGTTTAGCGTGTCCGGGTCGGTCAATGAAATTTTTTGCGCCTTATAACCGCGTTCGGAGAGATTCCTGGCGACAGCGCCGGCGAGCTCCGAGCCGTCGTCGGTTACCCAGACCGGCAGTTCCTTGTTCAGCGCCAGTTTTCCCCTGGCTTCCGCCGGATCGAGATCGGCGAGCTTTAAGACCTCCCTGGTTATTTCGCCTGCTTCAGCTTTGAGAGCGGAGGCAGGCGCGGCCGGCAGTTCAGCCGCCGGCGCCTGCGGCGCTCCGGCGGTGAGGAAGGCCGTTACCTGGCGGAGCGTGCGGATCGAGCCGAGCTGCTCGGGGGTGATGCGCGGGGCGG
>JAVHPG010000275.1:0-5020 GCA_036170455.1 Elusimicrobiales bacterium | reverse complement strand
CCATGTCCTGGTTCAGGGAGGCGGCGGGGTAGCCGGTCTGCGAGGAAACTATGGAAAGGAGCACCTGCGAAATATCCCCGCCGCCGGAAGCGGCCGGAGAAGAAGCCGGGGTGTTAACGGCGGCTGGCGGCTGATAAGACGCTGTAAAGGCCGGGGCGGCGGCCGAGAACTGCACTGCCGGGGCGGGCGTGAAAACAGGCAGAGCTCCTGCCGGCGCGCCGCTGAAAAGCTGCTGCTGCTGGTCCACCAGCGCCTGGAAAGAGCGCTGGGCCGCTTCCTGGCCCTCGAGGAACCTGGTGTGCAGAATAGCTGTCTGCTCCTGCATTTTCTGCAGGGCGGCCATGCTTTCCTGCGCTATGCGGAGCGCGTCGGAGGCGAAGGCCTGGGCCGGCGTCGAAGGCTGGAAAGTCCGGGCCTGGGGTTGCGAGCCGGCCTGGGTCTGGAACGCGGCTATCTGCCGGACGGCTTTTTTAGAGGAGGCGGGGCGGGGCGAGCGGTAATTCGCGCCGGTCAGCTTTACGGCCAGCGGTGAAACTTTCTTCCCGAGCACGTCCTTAACGCCGGCCTCGCCGTTCTCCCAGGAGGCCAGGTCGAGGGAGCAGCCGAGCGAGGCCAGGCGGGCCAGGGCGCGCGCGGCGTCCGCGATGCCGGAGCGTTTGCCCGCCGAGGAGTCCAGGGCGAAAGAGGTATGTTCGCGTCCCGCCAGAATGGAAGCCGTAAGCCCGGTGAGGCGCGAGCCGGGACCTACTTCCAGGAATATCCGCGCGCCGTCGGCGTACAGCTTCTCCACCATCGCGGTGAATTCTACGGGCGAAGCGAGCTGCCAGGAGAGGATCTCGCGCACCCTGTCGGCGGAGTCCGGGTAGGCGGCCCCGGTTTTATTTGCGTAAACCCCGGCCTGCGGCTTGTTGAACTTAACTTTTTCCAGCTCAGCGGCGAATTCTTTCTGCGCCCCCGCCACCAGCGGGCTGTGGAAAGCGGCCGAGACCTGGAGAGGGGTATTCTTCATCGAGCGCCGGGTGAAGCAGTCCGCGGCTCTCTTTATTTCTTCGGTGCGCCCGGACAGCACGAACTGGGCCGGGGCGTTCTTGTTGGCTATAACGAGGTCGAGCTTTTCCTCTTTCATGACTTTTTCGATATCGGCCAGGGCGGTCTGCACCGCCAGCATCCCGCCGCGGTCGCCTTCGCCGCGCGCCATCAGGCTGCCGCGGGATTTAGAGAGAGAGAACAGCGCGGCCATATCGAAAACGCCCGCGGCGCACAGCGCCGTCAGCTCGCCGTAGCTGTGCCCGGCGAAAGCGTCGGGGGACAGGCCGAAGCCGGACAGGACCCGGTAGGCGGCCAGCTCGGCCGCGCCAAGCGCGGGCTGCGCTATTTTGGTGTCGCGCAGTTCGTCCGCCTGGGTCTGTTTTCCTTCCGGGGTGAAAGCGGGCCTGGGGTAGATGAAGTCGGACAGCGGCTTGTTCCCGCCGAACTCCTTGTCGGCGGCGCCTACGGCGTCCAGCGCCGCGGGGAAGCGGCAGACCAGGTCGCGCTGCATGCCGGTGTACTGGGCTCCCTGGCCGGGGAACAGCACGGCCAGCTTTTCAGGAGCGCCGGAGGAGAAGAAGATCCCGTCCGGGGTCGTCCAGGCTTTATTGGCCTTCTGCGAATCCAGGTTGGAAAGGGCGGAAGCTATGATATTTCCGGCGTCCTGTTTCCCGCGCTCGAGCACGAAAGTCAGGCGCGCGGCGTCGGAGGACTTGAAAGACGCGCGGGAGCGCATCGCTTTTACGCGCAGGCCGTCCCAGTCCAGGCCTTTCCAGGAAGTAAATTCGCGCTTCAGAGTTTCAATATCGGCGCCCGACAGCGCGGCTATCTGCACGTCGCCGTCCCAGTCCGGCTGCAGTTTTTCGGAAGAGTATTCTTCGAGCACGGCGTGGAAATTTGCGCCGCCGAAGCCCATGGCGCTTACGCCGGCCCGGCGCGGGTGGTCTTTCTTTATCCACGGGCGGAGCTCGGTGTTAAGGTAGAAAGGAGTGGCTTTCCCGGCCAGCTGCTTCAAGGGGGTGTTGACTTTTATGGTGGGGGGCAGGGTCTTGTTGTAGAGAGAGAGGGCCGCCTTGATGATGCCGGCTGAGCCAGCCGAGGCTTTGGTGTGGCCTATCATTGACTTCACCGAGCCGAGGGCACACCATTCGCCTTCTTTCCTGGCGTCGCGGTATACCTCGGCCATGGCGCCGAGTTCAACGGCGTCGCCTACGGTGGTCCCGGTGCCGTGAGCTTCCACAAGCTCCACCGTGGAAGGGGAAACGCCGGTAACTTCGTAGGCGTTACGGAGCGCGCGTGCCTGGCCCTCGGCGCTCGGCGCGTAGATGGCTTTGCCTTTACCGTCGGAGGAAGACCCTACGCCCTTAAGCAGAGCGTAGATCCTGTCGCCGTCCTTTACCGCGTCCTCCAGGCGCTTTAAAACTACCATGCCCAGGCCCTCGCCCAGCGCCGTGCCGTCCGCGCCGGAGTCGAAAGGCTTGGCGTCGCCGGAGGCGGAAAGCGCGGGCGTCTTGCTGAAGCACATGTACATGAAGATATCGTTGAAGCAGTCCACCCCGCCGGTGACCACCATGGAGGAGCGCCCGGCGGCGAGTTCCAGCGAAGCCATGTGGACCGCGGAAAGTGAGCTGCCGCAGGCGGCGTCCACTACGCTGTTGGTCCCGCCCAGATTGAAGCGGTTGGCTATGCGGCCGGCCACCACGTTGCCGAGCAGGCCGGGGAAGGAGCTTTCCTGCCACGGGACATAGTCTTCCTGCATCCGGGAAATGATAGCCTCGGCGTCCGAACCGGTGATGCCGAATTCGGACAGGGCCTTGCGCCATTTGGGATGGCCAAGGCGCGCGCCCAGCGGTATGACAAGCTCCAGGGCCCCGGTAACGCCGAGCACCACGCTGACGCGGCTGCGGTCGAAGTCCCTGCCGGGGCCGTAGCCCGCGTCCTCGAGGGCCATCTTGGCGGTAAGGAGGCCCAGGAGCTGGGCGCTGTCGGTGGCTTCAAGCGCATTGGGCGCCAGGCCGAATTCGGAGGGGTCGAAATCAACGGGAAGGATGAAGCCGCCGCGGCGGGCGTAAGTGCGGTCGGGGCTTTTCGGGTTCTTGTCGAAATAATCTTCGGGCAGCCAGTGGGAGGCGGGAACCTCGGTAATGGCGTCCACGCCGTTCTTGATATTGGCCCAGAACCGGCGCGCGTTCTCCGCTTTGGGGAAAAGGCAGCCTATGCCTACGATGGCTATGGGTGACTGAACGGAGTTATCTTTTGCGCTCATTTTTTTTTACCTTTAGGCGAAGTATCGGGACAGCTGATCCCTTGTCTGCGGCTCCTGCCGCGCCAGCCGGGGATCTACGGCTATTCCCTGGCAGCGCAGCGCGTGCAGGCGGGTAAGGACCGCCGCACCGGCGAGTAAATTATGGGCGACCGTGACGGCGTCGCGGGCCTCGGGCTTCTCGAGGAAGGAGCCCTTGGCCCATTCGTTAAAAGCTCCCATCGCGGGGCCGCACCAGACCTGGTAATCAAGCCTGCGGCTTTCGTTCCCGGCCAGGGGCCAGCGGGAAGACTGGCCCAGGTACCAGCGGAACACCAGGGCCATTTTGTATTTGGGTTCTTTCCCGGCGCGCTCAGCTTTCGCGGGGTCCCTGCGCATGAAATACTCGCGCGTGCTCTGCCAGATCTCGCCGAGCGGAGCGCGGAAATAATCCCTTTCCAGGGCGGAGCGTATGTCGGCGGGGAGCTCTTCGAAGCTGTTATAGGCCCGGTAATAATCGTAAAGCTTGTTCGCCCTCATGGCGAACATCGTCCCGCGCTTCAGGACCTGGACCTTCACGCCCATCTCGAACATATCGGCGGCCGCCGCCATCGCGATGTCGGCCTGCTCCGCTTCGGCCAGGATCTTTTTTACCGCGGCGGTGGTTCCCGATTCCACGCAGGCCTGGTTTACGGAGCCGATGACCACATAGGCGGCGCCCATCATGAAAGCGGCGGCTGCCGCCTCCGGCGTGGCTATCCCGCCGCCGGCGCCTACCCTCGGCGCTTCGGGATACAGGTAGCGCGCCTGCAGCCTGTCGCGCAGGGCTATTATCGTAGGGAGCAGGTTTATCAGGGGGCGGTTGTCCGTATGCCCGCCCGAATCCCCTTCGGCGGTCACGTCTTCGGCCACCGGGATCTTTGAGGCCAGTTCTGCCTGTTCGGAGGTGAGCTCGCGGCGTGAGACCAGCTCTTTCAGGAATTTATCATCGGGGGGGGAGAAGAAGCGGGCGGCGACCTCGGTCCGGGAAACTTTGCCTATTAAGCGGTTAGGGGTTTCTATTCCCCCGGCGGCGTTGCGGCGGATGCCGGCCGTCCGGAACCTGATCAGCGGAAGAGTAAGGTTGATGAAGGCGGAAGCTTCGATAAGGCGTACGCCGCGGCGCAGGTAGAGGTCGGCCAGGGCCGTTTCGAGCGCGGGCTCGGACGGGCTGTGGATGAGGTTGAAGCCGCAGTTGAAGGCGGGGCCGGACTGTACCCGGTCTATGGCTTTTTCCACTTCTTGAAGAGGCTGGCCCGCGGCGCCGTAGAAGCCCAGCATGCCGGCCCGTCCCAGCGCTTCCGCAAGCTGCGTGGAGCTGATGCCGTTGGCCATGGAACCGCCCACGTAGGCGTATCTCAGGTTATGGGCTGCGCAAAAACCGGGAGCGCCCAGATTTTCGGGGCGGCAGGCCGGTATGACAGCGATCGAGGCGGAAAGGCCGGGGGTTAATGACAGGCCGCCGCCGGCGCCGCTTACCGAGAAGGGAGTTGAAATATCGCGCAGGGAGGCCAGCGTTTCGGCCGAATAAGGCAGAAAAGACTGCGTTTCAGTTCTTGGCGCTGAGGCGGTCAAACGGTTCTCCGTACCCGGCTTAGTTTTTTGGAAAGGAAACAACGATACCTTTATTATATATGTTTTCCCTATGGACAGTCCACAGATAAAGATAAGGATCTCCCGAAATGAGGCGTTTCGGAAAGCCGTGGTAAG
>JAVHPG010000274.1:0-6589 GCA_036170455.1 Elusimicrobiales bacterium | reverse complement strand
AGGTAAAGCTGTTCTTACCCTTGCCTGTCAGGTCGTTAGAGCCCTGTATGATGAAGAAAAGAAAAACGCCCCCGCCGATAAAAAGGAAAGCGAGCACCGAAACTACGAGGGTCTTTTTTTTATCTCTTGAATTGTCCTGCATAAACCGCCCCCTGTAAAGAGAAAAGATACATCCCTGTTTTTCACCCTTCCCCGTGCGGGGGAAACTGAAAAAGCAGGTTCTGTCTTTTAGAGTTTAGCAGACGAAACCGGAAATTTCAAGGCCTATTTTTCAGCCCTTTCTTCAGCCGCAGGGCGGCAGGCCGGCGTGCTTCTCCACTATCAGGGCCGCCAGCTCGTCCACCAGCTTCAGGTCCGCCTCGGTCGGCATGCCCTTTACCATGATAGGTTTAAGGACCTCGGCCTTTATATTGGGGATCATGCCGGCTATGGTCTCCACGGCGCGGCCGCCCCAGCCGAAGGAACCTATCACGGAAACGAACTTGGCCTTGGGGCGCAGAAGATTAGCCAGGTAGGCGGCGTAAACTGTCTTGGGATGGGGCCCGGTAAGAACGGTAGGAGTTCCGATAACTATGGTAGCGGCGTCCACCAGCGCCATGGCCACCCGCCCCTCGTCGAACTGCTCGAGGTTCAGCTTTTCCACGCAGACGCCGGCTTCCTGCAGGCGGTTGACCAGCCGGTTGACCAGCAGCAGGGTGCTGCCGTGCATCGAGACATAGGCCACCAGGACCTTGTTGCGCGGCTCGCCCACCGCCCAGTCCCTGTAGATATCCATTATGAATTTGGAGTTATTGTGGACCGGGCCGTGGCTGGGCGCTATGAAGGAGATCTCGTACTTCGCCAGCTTCTCCAGGTGCGACTTTATGTTGGAGCGGAACGGCATCATGATCTCCGCGAAGTAGCGCTTCATGGGCTCGTAAACCCTGTGCTCCTCGGAGAATAGCTCGTTGGTGGCCAGGTGGGAGCCGAAGAAGTCGCAGGAGAAAAGGCATTTATCCTCGCGCAGGTAGGTGCCCATGGTCTCGGGCCAGTGCACCCACGGCATGTAGATGAACTCCAGCGTCTTGTTCCCGAGGGAGAGCGTCTCCCCGTCCTTGATCTCGATGATCTTCTCCGCCGGGATATGCAGATGCGTCATCAGCAGGTCTTTGCATTTGGGGTTGGTCACCACCATGGCTTCCGGGTGGCGCGCGAGCAGCAGCGGGATGCTGCCGGAATGGTCCTGCTCGGCGTGCTGGGAGATTATATAGTCTATCTTCTTCTCGTCCTTGAGGTAGTCGAAAAGGATCTCCGCTTTCTCGGGATCGCCGGAGTCTATCAGCGCCGTTTTTTCCGAACCCCTGACCAGGTAGGCGTTATAGCTGGTGCCTTCCGGCAGGGGGATCAGGGCGTCGAAGAGGCGCCGGTTGAAATGGTTCAGCCGCAGCGAGTATACACTTTCGGTTATCTTGACTTGTTTCATGGTTCCTCCGTAATTAGCCGCCGGATACCGGCGGGAAAACGTGCAGCATGTCCCCGTCCCTGACGGGCGCCGGTGGTCAGGGCAGGGCCTCCAGGACCTGCGCGGCGAAAGCCGCGAGGGTGGCGTCGCGCGCCCCCATTACCGCGACTATGTCCCCGGGCCTGGCCAGTTTCGAGACCGCGGCCGGGATCTCGGAGCGGTTCTCGTAGTAAACCGCGCTGCGGCCGCCCGCGGAGACGGCGTCGGAGATATCTTTGGACGAAATATTCTTGTTCACTGTGCCGCCGGCGTAATAGATCTGCGGCATAATAAGGATATCCGCCTCGTTCAGGCCCGAGACGAAACTTTCTATCAGCTCGGCCTTCAGGTGGCGGGTGGGCGTAAAGCCGTGCGGCTGGTAGACGGCCAGCAGCCTCCGGCCGGGCGCCTGGTGCAGGGCCTTGAGAAGCGCGGAGATCTTGGCCGGGTTATGGGCGTAGTCGTCTATCACGGTCACCCCGTTCTTTTCGCCCACCAGGACGAAACGGCGCTCTACGCCGCGGAAATCCTTAAGCCCGGCGGCGGCGGCCCCGAGCCCGACCCCGTAAACCGAGGCGGCGGCGCAGGCGGCCAGCGCGTTCTCTATATTATAAAGCCCCGGCGCGGGCAGGCTGAAAGCGACGCCGTTTATCTTGAATTCTGAGGAGAAAAGCCCGGCCCTGATCTCCGTGACCCGCCAGGCGCCGGAGCTGAAGCCGAATTTTTCAGCGGCGGGCAGCAGCGCGGCCGAGGGCGCGTCGTCGGCGTTCACAAGCAGGCGGCCGCAGTTCCCGGCGAACTCGCCGAAGATCTTATTGAGCTCTTCGAGGTCCTTATGGTCTTTGCTGATATTTAGCAGCAGGCCGGTTTTTGGTTTATAGCGCACTATGGTCCCGTCGGACTCATCCGCTTCCACCACGAGGATCTTGCCGGCGCCGCGGAAAGCGTTGCCGATAAGGCCGCGCTCCTTAAGGGCGCCCAGCGAGCCGCCGGTTATTATGGAAGGCCCGAGCCCCCCCGCCTCGAGGACGGAAAAAAGCATGGCGGCCGCGGTGGATTTTCCGCTGGTGCCGGCTACGGCTATGGTCTCGAAGCTGTTGACCTGGGCGGCGAGGAGCTCCGAGCGGTGGCTGATCTTCAGCCCCAGCTCTTTCGCTTTTACGACCTCCGGGTTGGTGTCTTCGATCGCGGTGGAGAGGGCCAGTTCGGAAGTGCCGGCGTTTATGCCGGACCCGTCCTGCGGATAAATTTTTATGCCCAGTTTTTCAAGCGCGGTTTTCACGCCGAGATTGCGCCCGCGGTCGAAATCCCTGTCGGAGCCGCTGACGGCCCGCCCCTCCATGGCCGCCACCTGCGCCAGCGCGCTCATGCCGACCCCGCCGATGCCTGAAAAGTGTACAGTGTCCCGCATTTATAAATTATTGATTATTATGCGCGCCCCGGCAAGCCGGCCGCGGCTGGGCGGGGGAGAGCGCCTGGGTTATATCGTTATTCCGCCGGGACTTCTTCGTAGACCGGTTCTTCCTCAACGGGCGGATTTGCCGGCTTGACCGGGCCGGGCGGCGCCTTGAAATCCATGGTGTAGCGCCGCCATCTTTTGTCTATGTACTTGACGCCGAGGCTCAGCTTCGCTCCTTTTTGAGTCGTCATGGTCATATAGCTTCCCGTCACCTCGTGATCCGTGCAGATCTCGGGGGTAGTCGCGCAGGAAACGCGCTGGATGTCGGTCATTTTTCCGTATTTATTCTCCACCTTCTTCAGAAAAGTGTGCATCTCTTTCTTCAGCTCCGTCCTGCGCGCTTCGGATAAATTGTTCAGGTTCGCGGGATCGGGCGCCGGGACGTCCTTGTTGGCGGAACCCTCGGCTAGCGCGCCGGCTTTCAGCTGCGCTTCGTCCGGATGGTCCGCCGCTTCCTCGGGCGATACGAACTTCCCCTCCAGGCCGTTCTGTCTCTCTTTTACCACGGAGGCGAAGAGGTCCAGATCGGCGGCAACTACGGGCCCGGCGTAGGAATCCGCATAAGAGTCCCCATCGGCTTCGGTCGCCGTGCCGGAGCTGGCTTTGGCCGCGGCGGCCGCGGAAACGGCGGCTGGCGCTGAAGCGGCGGGAGAGATTTTCCCGGAGGGAGAGGAGCCCCCGCCCGAAGAAGACCCGCCCCCGGAAGCTGAGCCCCCCGCGGAGGCCGCGTCCCCGGACATCTTTGAATTATAATTGCTTTGAGCCCCGGCCTTCATGCCTTCCGCCGCGCCGTCGAGGGAAGCGGCCGCTTTCTGGCCCGCCATCCCGGACAGGTTCCCGCTTTTATAGGCCTGCTTATCGGCTTTAGCCCCCTCGAGGGCCGGCTGTTTGCCGAAATCCAGCCTGGAGTCGCCCGAGCTTTTTTTCCAGGGGAGGGAGGCCTGCAGCCCCGGGGCCGCTCCCGCGGAAGGCCCGCCCGGCCCGGCTCCGGGAGAAGTGCCCGGCTCGGAAGAAGCGGACTTGTCCGCCTCCCCTTTTCCGGGAACTTTACGATAGCCGTCCTGGGACGGAGCCTCGCCAAAGCCGCCGTCGGAGCCGCCGCCGGAGGCTGAGCCTCCGCCGCCCATGCTCCCCCAGGGAGCCGGCCCGGCTTCGGCGCTCTTCCCGCGCTGGGAGGAGTAATTCTTTTTGTAGTATTCCTCGAAAGCGTCGCTCTCGGAATCCCCGGCGGCGTCCGCTGAATCCGCGGAGTCCGCTTTGCGGCCGTACTCCTGCCGCGCGGTCTCGCTCCTGCCAGAAGGGGAGGCGGCCTGAGCCCCCCCGCCGAAAAAGCTGCTATAAAGGTCTTCCCCCTTCTTCATTACCGCCGCCCCTCCCCGCTCGAGATCGTTAACGACCGAAGACTCGGGCGCGGGCGCGCCGCGGAAATTGAAGCCGGAAAGAGTCTGGGAATCTTTCCTGGCGCTGGTTCCTATCTGCACCAGCAGGAGAAACCCCGCGGAGAGAAAGGCGGTCAAAGCCACCGCAAGGAAGATAACAGGTTTATTTGCCTTATTTTGCATAACTGACCCTCAAATTGGCGTTCGCGGGCCGGCCGGGACGCCGCCCGATACGGATAGGATACAGCACCCGCCCTGAATTGTCAATATAGTATACGTGGTTTTTTATCCCGCCGCCAGTCCCGGATTAACCCTGAATAATAATCCCAAACTTTTGTAATATATAATATCCAAATGAAAAAAATAATTTCCACCGACAAAGCCCCCGCCGCCATCGGCCCCTACTCGCAGGCCGTCGAAGCCGCCGGCCTCATCTTCATCTCGGGCCAGCTCCCCGTCGACCCGGCCACCGGCCTCATGGCCCCCCCCGAAATAAAAGCCCAGACCGAAGGCGTAATAAAAAACCTGGAAAACATCCTCAAATCCCAGGGCCTCGCCCTCGAAAACATCTTAAAGACCACCGTCTACATGGCCGACCTCTCCCAGTTCGCCCAGATGAACGAAGTCTACGCCAAATTTTTCCCCGCAAATCCCCCCGCGCGCGCCACGATAGAGGTAAAAGCCCTCCCCAAAGCCGCCCTGGTGGAGATCGAAGCGGTCGCGGCGAGGTAAGCTGTTTTTTTATGCACCCATTACTCGAGAGAAACCACACGGGCACACTCTTTCCGCTCTTCTCCATGCGCCACAAGAAGGACTGGGGCATCGGCGACACCCGCTCCATGACCCTCTGGTTCGACGCGCTCAAAGCGATGAACATCGACCTGCTCCAGGTCCTCCCCATCAACGAAATGCCCCCCGGCGTCTCCTGCCCCTACACCGCCCTCTCCGCCTTCGCGCTCGACCCCATCTATATAGCCGTCGAGGAGCTGCCGGAGCTGCTGGAATCGGCCGCCCTGAAAGAAGAAATAAACTCCCGCCGCTTCCAGGCCGCAATAAAGCGGCTGCGCCTCTCCAAAACCGTGCTCTACAGCGAGGTCAGGAACCTCAAGTTCACCACACTCTGGAAAGTCTACACCTATTTCCACCAGAACCATATCCTTAAAGATTCCGCACTGGCCGCGGAGTTCAGGGCCTTCTGCGCCGCCAACTCCGGCTGGCTCGACGATTACGCGGTCTTCCGCAGGCTGAAAGACACCCACAGCTGGACCTCCTGGACCCACTGGGAGGAGCCTCTTAAAACGCGCGACCAGGCGGCCCTGCGGGAAATACACGTGCGCGAAGAGAACCAGATCCACTTTTTCAAATACATGCAGTGGGCCATCCACCGCCAGTGGACCGCGGCGCGCGTCCGCGCGGCCGAGCTCGGCATAAAGCTGCTCGGAGACCTGCCATTCATGGTCAACCAGGAAAGCTCCGACGTCTGGGCCCGCCAGGCCGAGTTCGACATAGAGCGCGAGATAGGCGCCCCGCCGGACGCTTTCAGCGAGACGGGCCAGCGCTGGGGCCTGCCGGCCTACAACTGGGGCGCCGTAGAGGAGAACAATTTCGAGTGGTGGCGCTCCAAAGTAAAAAAAGCCGCCGATTTTTACGACCTCTTCCGCATAGACCATATGGTGGGCTTCTTCCGCACCTGGGTCATACCGCACGACGTGGCGCTCAAGCCGGATTTCGACATAAAGGACGAGAGGGGCCAGCGCGAGCGCGGCAAAAGGTTCCTGCAGGCCGTGGCCGGCGCCAGCCACATGCTCCCGGTCGCGGAGGACCTGGGCCTCATCCCCCCCTACGTCGGCGAGGTGCTGGCGGAGCTGGACATTCCCGGCTACAAAGTTATGCGCTGGGAAAAAGGCAAAGACGGAAATTACACCGACCCCGCGGCCTATACCCCGGTCTCGCTGGCCACTTCCTCGACCCATGACAATGAGCCCCTCGCCGACTGGTGGGACACCGTGGACCCGGCGGAGAAAAAACTTTTCTGGAAGCTGGCTTCGGGTGAGGACTCCAGGCCCCCAGTTTTCTCGAAGGCCAGCGGCAAGCTTCTGGCTTCGCTGCTCGGGGCGGGCTCGCGCATAGTGATCCTGCCTATACAGGACATCTTCGGCTCCAGGGAGCGGGTGAACACCCCCGGCACGCTAGGGGACCAGAACTGGACCTACCGCTTCCCCACCCCCGCGGAAAATTTCCTTAAAAAACACGCTGACACCGCCGCGAGCT
>JAVHPG010000273.1:0-6645 GCA_036170455.1 Elusimicrobiales bacterium | reverse complement strand
CTACCACGAGGCATGGCTTCCCCTTTATGTCCAAAAACACCGGGTACAAAAAGGCTTTTATTTTGCCGCCTCTTCTTTCTTCTCTTCCATCGCTCCGCCCTTCACCCTGTTCACGTCCACGTGCGGGCTGTGGCAGTCGCGGCAGTCGCGGCCCTTGCCGTTTATCATCTTTTTCTTGTCGGCCATGGGGGCTTTCATGTGGTTGCTGCCCGCGCCGTGGCAGGCTTCGCACTGCACGTTCGCCAGGTCAGGGGTTTTTTCCATCGATTCGAAGCCGGTAGCTTCGCCGTAGCCGGTCACGTGGCACTTCACGCACTCGGGCTTCTTCTGCTCGTCGGCGGAAAGCGCGGTGATCGCGATGGAATGCTTCATCTTCATCCAGGTGGCGTGCTGCTTGGAATGGCACATCTTGCACTTGGCCGCGCCGAGATACGTCGCCGCGGCGGGCGCGGGGGCGTCCTGGGCGATGACCAGCCCGGTAATGCCCATGAACACCATACAGCCCAGCAGTGATATCATTTTCATTAATTAATCCTCCTGATAGTATTGTGGTCCTAAAACGCTTTTAATACACAATTTATTATACATTTTTTTTATATTCTCCAAAAAGTTGATTAAAGTTAGCTCTATTATGTAACATTTATCTACAGCAGACCGGACATTGGGAGGAAATTAACTATGGATTTTACCTTTAACGAAGAGCAAAAGATGGTCATTGACGGGGCCCGCCGCTTCGCCAAGGAGAAGCTGGCGCCTTTCGTCGCCGAACTGGACGAGAAAGCGGAAGTCAACATAAAAGCTTTAAAAGAGCTGGGCAAGCTGGGCTATCTTAGCATGACGCTGCCGGAAGAATATGACGGTTCGAACGCCGGAGTCATCGCTTACGCCGCCTCGATGATAGAGTTCAGCAAAGCGGACGCGGGAACCTCGGTCGCCGTCTCGGTGCAGAATTCCCTCGTCAATGACGCCATCCTCACTTTCGGGACGGACGAGCAGAAGAAGAAGTTCCTGCCCAGGCTCGCCTCGGGTGAATGGATAGGCTGCTTTACACTGACCGAAGCCAATTCAGGCAGCGATGCAGGGTCCCTGCGCACTTCCGCCGCCAAAGACGGGGACCAGTTCGTGATCTCCGGGACCAAGAATTTCACCACCAACGGCGGCATAGCCGACGTGATGATAGTCTTCGCGCAGACCTGCAAGGAAAAAGGCTCCAAAGGCATTTCAGCCTTCCTCCTTACGAAAGATATACCCGGTTTCAAGGTCGGCAAGCACGAGAACAAGATGGGGATACGGTCGTCGAGCACCACCGAGATGGTCTTCGACAATTGCCGCGTCCCGGCCGCCTCGATGCTCGGCGAGGAGAACAAGGGCCTGAAGATAGCGCTCTCCACCCTCGACGGCGGGCGCATCGGCATAGCCGCCCAGGCCGTCGGCATCGCCGAAGCGGCGCTCGAGGAAGCGGTCCGCTACGCCAAAGAGCGGGTCCAGTTCGGGAAACCCATAGCTGAACTGGAAGGCGTTCAGTTCATGATCGCCGACATGGCTACCGAAGTGGAAGTGGCCAAGACCATGCTCTACCGCGTGGCCTGGATGAAAGAATCCCACGCCGGAAAGTTCACCAAAGAAGCCGCCATGATAAAGCTTTACGCCTCGGAGATGGCCCACCGGGTCTGCCATAAAGCGCTCCAGGTGCACGGCGGCTACGGCTTCATGAAAGAATATAAAATCGAGCGGCTCTACCGGGACCAGCGGATCACCGAGATCTACGAAGGCACTTCCGAAATTCAGAAGTGCGTCATCGCCCGCAGCCTCCTGGAGGCCAAATAACATGAACGTAGCGGTAATATTACAGCAGGTTCCCGACACCGAAGCCGTAGTAAAACCCGACCCCGCCGCCGCCGGCGGCATCATCGAAGAGGGCGTGAAGTTCATCCTCAACCCCTACGACGAGTTCGCCGTGGAGGAAGCCCTGAAGATCACGGAGAAAGACGGCGGAGAGGTGGTGGGCGTCTGCATAGGGCCGGACCGCGCCGAGAACGCTATCCGCATGGCGATGGCAATGGGCATGGAGCGCGCGATCCTGATCTCCGAACCCGCGGCCCTCGAAGCGGATATCGTCACGCAGGGCGCTATCCTCGCTGCCGCCCTGAAAACCTTCTCGCCCCGCCTGATCCTCAGCGGCCGCGAAATGATCGACAGCCAGAACGACGCCGCCGCCGCGGTGGTGGCCCGCAAACTGGGCATGCCGCACGTGCTGGCCGCGAGCAAAATAGAGATAACCGGGGACAAAGCCGTAGTGGTCCGCGACATCGAAGGCGGTTCTCTGGAAATAGAGACCACGCTCCCCGCCGCGATCTCCTGCCAGAAAGGGCTTAATGAGCCGCGCTATCCCACCCTTATCGCCATTAAGCGCGCCAAGAACAAAGAAATAAAGAAGATGACGCTGGCGGGGCTTGGCATAGCCGCCGCCGCCCCGAAGAGCCGCGTCACCGCGCTGCGCCTTCCGCAGGCCAGGGCCGCCGGGGTAAAGATAACCGGAACTCCTGAAGAAGTCACGGGCAAATGCCTGGCCTGGCTTTCGGGAACGGCGAAAGTTATTTAAAATTTCAAGGAGCGAATTATGGCCGGAGTCCTCGTCTGGATAGAAACTTCCGAAGGCAAGATCAGGAAAGTAACGCGCGAAGCCGCGAGCGCCGGCGCTAAAATAGCCGCGGCGCACAAAGCCCCGCTCTGCGCCGTGCTCTTCAACGGCAAGGACCTGCTCCCCGAGCTGGGAAACCTCGGCTTTTCCAGGATCTACACCGCGGACGGCCCGGCTTTTGAAAAATACTCCGGAGAGACTTACGCCGACGCGCTCGCCGCGGCCGGCGAGCTGTGCGGCGCCGACGTTTTCCTCACAGGCGCGACGGCCCTGGGCCGCGACCTTTCCGCCTGCCTCGCCGCGAAGCTGGACGCCGCGCTGGCCATAGACGTAACCGAAATAAATTATGAAGCCAAGCCCCTGATGGTCGTCCGCCCGGTCTATTCCGGCAAGCTCCTGGCCGACGTGGAACTGACCGGGGACAAGAAAGTCATCTCTCTCCGCCCCAATGTCTTCCCCATAACGGAGAAGCCCGCCGCTTCGCCCGAAATTATCCCCCTTTCCACGGAAACCGCCGCCATCCGCGCCCAGGTCCTCAAGGCCATCAAGGCCGCCGAAGGCGTGCTGGACGTAGCGGAAGCCACGATAATAGTATCCGGCGGCCGCGGCACAGGCGGGGCGGCAGGCTTCAAGGTCATAGAGGACCTGGCCAAAGCCCTCGGCGGCGCCGTCGGCGCCTCCCGCGTGGCCGTGGACGAAGGCTGGATAGAGTATTCTCACCAGGTCGGCCAGACGGGCAAAGTCGTCGCGCCCGTGCTTTATATCGCCTGCGGCATCTCCGGCTCCACCCAGCATTTCGCCGGCATGGGCACCTCCAAGTTCATCATCGCCGTAAACACGGACCCCGACGCTCCCATCATGGGAAAAGCCGATTTCGCGATAGTGGGAGACCTCTTCAAGGTGGTGCCCGTACTTAAAGAGGAACTGTTAAAAGTAGTTAAATAAAACTGGAGGCCCGAATGGATTACCAGATTTTAAAGACCGCGGAAGCCGACGGTATAATGACCGTCACCCTCAGCAGGCCGAAAGCCCTGAACGCCCTCAACTCTCTTTTCTTCAAAGAAATGGATGACCTTATAGCCTCCGTCGCCCTCAGGCCGGAGCTGAAAGCGCTGGTCATCACCGGCGAAGGCAAAGCTTTCGCCGCGGGAGCGGATATCGCCGAGATGGTCGGGATGAACTCAGCGCAGGGCGAGGCTTTTTCCAGGGCCGGCCAGGCCACTTTCAACAGTTTCGAGGATCTCGGGATCCCTGTCATCGCCGCCGTAAACGGCTTCGCGCTGGGCGGCGGCTGCGAACTCGCGATGGCCTGCGATATCAGGATAGCCAGCTCCGCCGCCAAGTTCGGCCAGCCCGAAGTCAACCTGGGCCTCGTGCCCGGCTATGCCGGAACCCAGCGGCTTCCCCGCCAGGCGGGGCTGGGCAATGCCCTCTATATGCTCCTCACCGGCGACCTTATCTCCGCCGAAGAAGCGCTGCGCATGGGGCTGGTGCAGAAAGTCACGGAGCCCGACCAGCTTATGCCGGAAGTTATTAAACTCGCGCAAAAAATAGCTTCGAAAGGCCCTAAGGCCGTCCGCAAAGCGAAGAAGCTGGCGCGCGCCGGCCTGATGAACGGCTTCGAAAAAGGCTGCGCCCTGGAAGCCCGGGAATTCGGAACCCTTTTCGGGAACGAGGGGACCGAGGGCATGAAAGCTTTCCTTGAAAAGCGCAAACCGAACTGGACTATGGAGAAAGCGATATGAACTACGCCGAAAGACTTGAAAACGTTACCGTGCTGGGCGCCTCCGGGAAAATGGGCAGCGGCATCCTGCTGCTGACCGCCCTGGAAATGGCCGACCTCAGCCTGAAGCCGGAGAACAAAGACAAACAGTTCGTGCTGAACGCCGTCGACGTCTCTAACAAGGCCCTGGACGGGCTTATGAAATACCTGAAGGTCCAGGTGCAGAAAGCCGCCGAGAAAAAAATAGTGCTCCTCCGCAAAGTCTACGAGAGAAACGCCGACCTGATAGACAACGGCGATATCGTCAGCCGCTACGTTTCCGACGTCTGCGCTATCGTCCGCCCGACGATAGCACTGGAATCCTCCTACGCTTCGGGCCTGGTCTTCGAAGCCGTGATAGAGAACCCGGCGCTGAAGATAAAGCTGTTTTCACAGATAAACAAGAACAGCTCCAAAGAACCCTGGTTCTTTACAAATACCTCCTCCATCCCGGTGCACGAGCTGGACGAGAAAGCCGGCCTCGGCGGCCGCCTGCTGGGCGTTCATTTTTACAATCCCCCCGCTATCCAGAAGCTGGTGGAGCTCATCAGGGCCGCCTCGACGAAGGACGAGCTTGTGGAGTTCGCCCTCGCCTATGCGAAGAACCTGAAGAAGATCATAGTTCCTTCCAACGATTACGCCGGGTTCATCGGCAACGGCCATTTCATGCGCGACGCCCTGCACGGCATCTCGGAGGCGGAGCGCCTTTCAAAAGAAATGCCGTTCGCGGAAGCCGTGTACACGGTAAACAGGGCCACCCAGGATTTCCTGATCCGCCCCATGGGCATTTTCCAGCTGATCGACTACGTCGGGCTCGACGTCTGCCAGTATATCATGAGCGTCATGGCCGAGCGCTTCCCCGGCGAGACCATCCACAGCCCGCTGCTCGACCGCCTGATCGCGGCCGGCGTGAAGGGCGGCCAGTTCTCCGACGGCTCGCAGAAAGACGGCTTCTTCAAATACGAGAAGAACCGCCCCGCCGCCATCTATGATCCCGAAGCGAAGCAGTACGTGCCGGTCTCCTCGTTCCAGGCCGCCTGCGACGCGAAGATGGGCCCCCTCCCCCAGCCGGCCCTAAGTTGGAAGTCGGCGGTAAGGCATCCGAAAAAAGAGGCCGCGCTTGAGGAATTCTTCACCAAGCTGGCGGCGCTGGGCACACCGGGCGCCGTCCTGGCGATGCGCTACGGCGAGCGCTCCCGCGAGATCGGCCTTAAACTCGTTTCGGATAAAGTGGCCCAGAAAGAAGAGGACGTCAACACGGTGCTCCTTTCCGGCTTCTACCACGTTTACGGCCCGATCAATAATTATTTCGCCGGCGCCTTGCGGCAAGGTGCCACCAGGAGCGCAAAATGAAAAAACTCAGAAGACGGATATTCATGGCGGCCGGCTATAACACCGTATCTTTGGGCAGCGGGCGGAAAGAATTTAACCCTAAGAAACCCAGGCCCGGGCTGGAGGAATATGTAAAGGAAGCCGGGCAAGCGACCCTTAAGCTGGTGGGCGGCGCAAAGAACGTGGACGAGGGCGTCATCGGGAATTTCATGGCCTCGAGGTTCAATAACCAGGGCAATCTGGCCGGGCTTATTCCCTTTATCGACGAAGGGCTTAAGTGGAAACCCAGCTGCCGCGTGGAAGGCGCCTGCTGCTCCGGCGGGCTGGCGCTGGTCACGGCGATAAAGTCCGTACTGGCGGAGACGGCCGAAACCGTGCTGGCCCTGGGCGTGGAAGTGCAGAACACCGTCAAGGCGGTCTACGGCGCGGATATCCTGGCCGGGGCCGGCTGGTACAAAGAGCGCAAGACCGGGCACGCTTATTTCTTCCCGGGGAAGTTCAGCGACCGGGCGGGCGATTATTTCAAGAAATTCGGCCTCGAGCGCGCCCGCAGGGGCATGGCGCGCTGGTACAGGAACGCTATCGAGAACGCCAGGCTCGTTCCCACCGCGCAGGAACATCAGAACAAGCAGGAGGACCTGGAAGCGGCGGCGATGTGCAAGCCGAACCCGAAGTCTTTCGTGGAAAACCTCACTGTTTACGACTGCTCCAAAGTTTCAGACGGGGCGGCCTCCATAGCCGTGCTCTCCGAAGAGGGCCTGAAAAAGGCCGGGATAGCTAAAAAAGACGCGGTCGAGGTAGTCGGTTTCGGCCAGGTGGAAGCGGACCTGACTGCGGCCCCCGCGGACCTGGCGCGGCTCGACACCACGGAGGAAGCCGTGAAAAGGGCTCTTGCCTCCGCCGGGATAGG
>JAVHPG010000272.1:0-6748 GCA_036170455.1 Elusimicrobiales bacterium | reverse complement strand
GCCCTTTCCAAAGTCAATATGGAATTTGCCGTCAACACCATGTTCCAGAGCGGGCATGGCGGCAAGCAGGTCTACGACGGCTCCGGCGACCAGTCGATCGACCTCTACGAGCCGGTGCTCTATATCAACTCGCAGATAGACCATAACACCAGCGTCTTCGGCAGCGTGGTGTTCGACGCCCTGAGCTCCGCCTCGGCCAAGGCCTTCGATTCAGGAACTGGCGCCTCGGGCGGAACCGCCGGCTCGGGCGGGGAGGACGGCGGCGAGGGCGGCGGGGAAAGTCTGCTGCCCGGCTGGCAGACCCGCATAGGCCTCGATGGAGGCTATTCGAAGAAGATCGGCACCTGGGTTTTCACTCCCACCGCGGGTTATTCAAGCGAGCTTTCCTACAGGTCCCTTCACGGCGGGCTGAACGTGCAAAAATTCATGGCCGAGGATAATTTCGTCCTTTCAGCCGGAGTTTTTCATTTTTCCGATTCCGCCAATCAGTGGAGCCTGAGCAAAGCCGGATTCCTTGGTTTCAAATCCAAGGTCACTAACTCCGTTAATATCAGCGCCTCGCAGCTCCTCAGCGAAAAGGACCTTATCCTGTGCGGCGTAAGTTATACCCGCCAGACCGGTTTTCTCGGCGGTACGCGCAACACCGTCAGCACCGGCACGGTCGTCGCCGACCGGGCGAACGAAGTCCTTCCCCAGGGGCGGGACAAGTTCACCGCCAATGCCCGGTACGTCCGCAGCCTCGGCGAGAAACTGGCCCTGCACCTGGACTACCGGTATTACACGGACAGCTGGGCGATACGCGCCCACACCTGGGAACCCTCTCTGGCGGTTTCGTTCTCGGAGGAAAAAGGCGTCTTCCGCGTCCTTTACCGCCGCTATTCCCAGACCGCGGCGAAATATTACTCGGCTTCTTTCTCCTCCGGGATGAAAAGCAGGATGACTTCGGACTCTGACCTCGATAAATTTACCGCCAATGAGGGCGGCGTACAGGTCTCCTACGCCCTGGACCAGGGCGAGAAGAGCCGCTATGAGTGGTCGTGGAGCGGCACGGCGCTTTATTACGAGCGCTCTAACGACCTGCAGGCGCTGGTCTTACAGGCGGCGCTTAACATGAAATTCTGATGCCTGAACCGCTGATCGTCTCACGGACCTGCATGGGTTCCCCCTTCGAGATAACCGCCTACCCGGGCGGGACTTCAGGCGCCGCCGGGGCGGCGGTCATGACGGCCTACGCCGAGGTTGAAAGGGTGGAGGCGCTGCTCACCGATTTCCGCGACAGCCCCCTGAACGCGCTGAACGCCGCCGCCGGCGGGCCCCCGGTGAAAGTTTCCGCCGAGCTCTTCGACCTGGTGGCTTTCGCGCTGGAGATCTGCCGGGAGTCCGGGGGCGCTTTCGATATAACTTTCGCCGCCGCGGGCATGCTCTGGCGCGAGGCCTTCCGCGCAGGGGTCCCCCCCTCCGCCGGGGAACTGGCGAAGGCGATGCGCCTGGTGGATCATACGAAAGTCGAGATGGACAGGGCGGCCTGCGCGATACGCCTCCCGGAAAAAGGCATGCGCGTCGGGCTGGGGTCCATAGGGAAGGGCTACGGCGTGGACAGGGCTTTCCGCGTGATGAAAGACCTCGGCCTTGAAAATTTCTGCGTCAACGGCTCCGGCGACCTTCGCGTCTCCTCTGGTCCCGGGGCCCCGCGCCCCTGGCGGATCGCGGTCAAGAACCCCTTCGCCAAAGACGGCAGGGCGGCCGGCTTCATGGACCTGCGCGGCGGGGCGCTGGCCACGTCTGGCGATTATGAGCGCTATTTTATCCACCGGGGAAAGAAGTACCACCACATAATAGACGCCCGCACCGGCGGGGTAAGGGACGATATCGCCAGCGTAACGGTGCTGGCGTCCACCGCCGCGCTCGCCAACGCCTATACTATTTCCGCGATGGCGCTGGGCCCGGACGACGGGGCGGCTTTCCTCCGCCGCAGGCGCGAGGCCTCCGGAGTGATCATTGCTTCCTCAGGCGCGGTTACCAATTGCAATATGAAGACGGCGGAATATACGGGAGATAAAGCTTATGCCGCAGATAGATCTTGAAACGGTTTCTTTTATGACTTTCCTGGCGGTTTTCGCCTCCGGGCTGCTGACTTCCCTGACGCCCTGCGTCTACCCGCTGCTGCCGATCGTCGTCGGCTACCTCGGCTCGCGCGAGGGCACCGCGGGCAGCCGCTTCGCCGCCAGCCTCTCGTATATCCTGGGCATGGCGCTCGTCTACTCGGCGCTCGGCATGGCCGCCGCCCTGACCGGCTCGCTCTTCGGCTCGCTGACCACCAACACCTATGTCTACCTGGCCTTCGGCGTGCTGCTTCTTTTTCTCGGGGGCAGCATGATGGACTGGTACTATATCCCGATGCCGCATCTCCCGGGCCTGGCCCCGGAGTCCCTGAAGAAGTCCCCTTTCATCGGCCCTTTCGTGATGGGCCTCACTTCGGGGATGGTGGCCTCTCCCTGCACGGCTCCGGTGCTGGGAACCCTGCTGGTCTATGTCGCCGCTAAAAAAGCGGTGGTAACCGGAACGCTGCTCCTTTTCACTTTTTCCATGGGGCTCAGCAGCATGCTGCTTATCATAGGCTTTTTCGCCGGCAGCCTCATGCCGAAATCAGGGGCCTGGATGGTCAAGGTGAAAAAGGCGCTGGCTTTCCTGATACTCGGCGCAGGCATCTATTTCATATACGCGGCCGGAAAACTGGCCTAAGATGACGGGAGGACATTATGAAGAAAATAATTATCTCGGCGTTCGCGGTCCTGGCGGCCGGCTGCCTGCTTTATGCCGGAGAGGCCGCGGTAGAGGACTTCACGCTGGCCAGGCTTGACGGCAAGCAGTTTAGGCTCGAGGATAACCTGGGAAAGGGGTATGTGGTCCTGAATTTTTGGGCCCGCTGGTGCGCGTCGTGCGAAGAGGAGGTCCCGGAGCTGGCCGCCTTTATGAAGAGCCCAGGCGCCGACAAGGTCCTCTTCGTGGGCGTCAACGTTGGAGACAGAGAGGCCAAGGCCGGCAAGTTCGTCGCGAAGACCAAATATCCGTATCTCGTGGTCCTTGACAAAGACAAGGCGGTGGCGAAGAAGTACGGCGTCATGGGGCTGCCGGCCACCCTGATAATTTCTAAGGACCGGAAGATAGTTTACCGGGGCTCAAGGCCCCCCAAGAACTTCGATTTTACGAAGTGAGCCGCGCCCGCCCGCCGCTCCCGGCCCCCCGTCCCCGTTGAAACCGGGGGCGCCTATATGATATTATAGAAGCGTTGAAATCCTGCCCCGAGAGGGCGGGAAAAGAAACGAATAGTATTCAAGAACGGAGGATAGTAAAAATGTTAAACGTATCGATGAAAAGCATGTTGGAAGCAGGCGTTCATTTCGGCCACCAGACCTACCGGTGGAATCCCAAGATGGCCCGCTATATATTCGGCGAGCGCAACGGGATACACATCCTGGATCTTCAGAAGACCGTGAAGGAAATAAAAAAGGCCTATACCTTCGTAAAAGACAGCGCCAAGGCGGGCAAGACTTTCCTTTTCGTCGGCACCAAGAAACAGGCTAAAGAGATCATCCGCGAGGAAGCCATCCGCGCCGAAGTCTCCTGCATGCACGAGAAATGGCTGGGCGGCACGCTCACCAACTTCGAGACGCTGCGCAAATCGCTCAAGCGCCTCGAGGAGCTCGAGAAATTCGAATCGGACGGCCTTTTCAAGGTCATGTCCAAGAAAGAAGTTTCCCGCCTCAGCAAGGAGCAGGCCCGCCTGGTGAAGCTGCTCAGCGGCATCCGCAACCTGCGCGCCCTGCCCGACGTAATGTTCATCGTGGACCCCATAAACGAGGCGAACGCCCTGAAGGAAGCCCATAAGCTCAAGATCCAGGTCGTGGCCGTCTGCGACACCAACTGCGATCCCGACCAGCTCGACTGGCCCATCCCGGGCAACGACGACGCCGCCCGCTCCATCAGGCTGTTTTGCGCCACTATGGCCGACGCCGTGATCGACGGCCGCGCCGAAGCGGAGGCCGAGAAAGCCGCCGCCTACCAGGCCACCCAGGAAGCGGCCGCGGTGCAGGCCGGTGAGGCCCAGACCGGGGGCGAGGAGCAGCAGCCCGCCGTGGAAGAGCCCGTCAGGACCGAAGAGTAACTGTTTTCCGAATCCGGGGGGCGCGGGCTGACTACGCCGGCGCCCCTTTTGCTTAGCTCACTTCTCAAGGAGATAAAATATGGCAGCAATAACCAGCGAACAGGTGATGACGCTCAGGGGACAGACCGGAGCGGGGATAATGGCCTGCAAAGGCGCCCTTAACGAGGCCGGCGGAGACATTCCCAAGGCCGTGGACATACTGCGGAAGAAAGGGCTGGCGGGCCTCGCCAAGCGCGCCGGCCGCGCGATGAAGGAAGGGGTGGTCGTCGCGAAGTCCTCACCGACCGCGGTTTCCCTGCTGGAAATCAACTGCGAAACCGACTTCGTCGCCAAGAATCCCGAAGTAAGCGGCTTCGCCTCCACCCTCGCCGCCGAAATGCTTTCGGACGCGTCCATAAACAACCCGGCCGAGAGCGAAAAGGCCAAAGAGCGCCTGCAGGCCCTCGCCATGAAGATGGGCGAGAATATGCAGATACGCCGCGGCGTCGTTTATACCGCTTCCGCGCACACCGTCTCTAATTTTTACGTTCACAGCGACAACCGCAAAGGCGCCATTGTCGAACTTTCCTTCGACGGCAATCTCGCTTCCGCCAAGGCCGACCTGGAAGCCCTCGCCAAGGAGCTGGCGATGCAGAGCGTGGCGATGAGCCCCAAGTTCCTCCGGCGCGAGGAAGTCGCCTCGGACCTCGTAGCGAAAGAGCGCGAGATCTATAAAGCCAAGATGGAGAAAGACGAAGAGACCGCCAAGGCCGCAGCGGCCGAGACCGGCAGGCCTTTCAAAGCCAAGCCGCCGGAAGCGATAGCGAAGATGCTGGAAGGCCGCATCAACAAGTTCTTCCAGGAGTCCTGCCTGATCGAGCAGGCTTCCATCCGCGATTCCAAACTGACCATCAGCCAGGCGGTAAAGAACCTGGGCGCCAAGCTGGGCGGCAATGTCGCCGTCACCCGTTTCAGCTGCTTCTTAGTGGGGATAGAATAGCAATCAGCCGGGAGTCGGGGGGTCGGGAGTCAGGAATTCTGATTCCCTCCCCCGCTCCGACTCCCGACTTTCGACTGTCGATTCTCGATTGTAAGACGGGAGGTTTATGTACAAGAGCGTGCTTCTGAAGCTTTCCGGCGAAGCGCTGGGCACGGCCGGCGACGGCCGTTCGATCAGCCCCGCTTCCCTCACCTACATCGCTAAAGAGATCTCCCCGGGCCTGAAGCGCGGCACTCGCCTGGCTATCGTGATCGGCGGCGGCAATATCTGGCGCGGCGCCCGCGACGGCCACGGCAAGATCGACCGCGTCACCTCCGACAACATGGGCATGCTGGCCACCATCATCAATGCGATGGCGCTCCAGTCCGCGCTTGAGCACGAGGGCGTCTCCACCCGCGTGCAGACCGCTATCGAGATCTCCCGCCTGGCCGAGCCCTTTATCCGCCGCCGCGCGCTCCGCCACCTGGAAAAAGAGCGCGTAGTGATTTTCGCGGGCGGCACCGGCAACCCCTACTTCACAACGGATACCGCGGCCGCGCTTCGCGCCGCCGAGATAAACGCAAGCGTTATCTTCAAGGCTACGCAGGTGGACGGAGTATACACCGGCGACCCCAAAAAAGATCCAAAGGCCAGACTTATTAAGGACATTACCTACATGTCCGCCATAAACAAAGGCCTCAAGTTCATGGACGCCAGCGCTCTCACGCTCTGCATGGAGAACCATATCCCGATACGGGTATTCAATCTGCATACGGCGGGCAATATACGCAAAGCCCTGGCCGGGGAGAAAGTCGGCACGCTGATAAAGCAGGGTTAGCATGGAAGAAAAAATACTTTCCGCGATCAGGCAGCACCAGGCGGCCGCCGCCGCCCTGGCGGCGGACCCTTCCGCCATCAAAGCCATCGCCGAGACTATGGCTAAAACGGCCCTCGCCGGCGGCAAGATCCTTATCTGCGGCAACGGCGGTTCCGCGGCCGACAGCCAGCATATAGCCGGGGAATTCGTAGGGCGCTTTAAAAAAGAGCGCAGGGCTATCGCCGCCGTCGCTCTCAGCACGGACACCTCCATCCTGACCTGCCTCGGGAACGACTACGGCTTCGACCGTGTTTTCGAGCGGCAGGTCGAGGCGCTGGGCCGCCCCGGCGACCTGCTCCTGGCTATCTCCACCTCCGGCTCCAGCCCGAACGTGCTTAAAGCTGCTGTTAAGGCCCGGGAACTGGGCATGCAGGTCGTGGGCTTCTTCGGGAAGAAAGGCGGCGCCATATTGCCGCATTGCGGCCTGGCCTTCCTGGCCCCCGAAACCGATACGCCGCGCGTGCAGGAAATGCACATCCTCGCGGCCCATATAATCTGCGAACTTGTTGAAGACGCCGTAGCGGCTCAGTAAACAGCCGGCCCCCTTTAAATATAATATAATTATTCTTGCGAAGCCGGCCCCACTCTAAAACCGGCGAACGCACAGGAGGGGTTTTTATGGCGGAATTTTCAATGCAGGATGTCATCGCGGAAGCCGAGATGGAAATGCTTGAGAAGGTGGAGAAATTTAAGCGCGAGCTGATGTCGCTGCGCACCGGGAGGGCCAACCCGCAGCTGCTGGATAACG
>JAVHPG010000271.1:0-29036 GCA_036170455.1 Elusimicrobiales bacterium | reverse complement strand
CGCAGCTTGGCGGTCGCCGTGAATTTCAGGCCGACCACGGCGTCGGGGACGTCCACGACTTCCAGCACGGTGGGCTTGAGTATTACGCCGACGCTCGCGTAGGCGGTGGCTGAATTGTAGAGCGCGTCCCCCCCGAAAGCGGCCGAGTAGATAAAGGTTCCGGTGCTGACCGGGGCAGGGAAGGTGGTGGAGGCCACGCCGATCCCGTTGGTCTGCGCGGTTTTTGTCGCGAGGAAGGTAAAGGAAATTGTCCTGGTAGAAAGCGTGAGCGCATTGTCGCGCAGCAGCGCGGAGGCGGTAAAAGTGCTGCTGGCCGGTATGCCGGTCAGGTCGCTCGGCTCTATGACCGGGGTCCTGCGGTTTACCAGGATCGCGGAAGTGTTGAGGGTGCCGTTATAGAGCGTATTCCCCGGGAAGGTCGCCGTATAGGTATAGTTGCCGGTCGAGACGGGCGCGGTAAACTGCACGCCGGCCGCGCCGGTGGAGTTCGTATAGGCGGTCTTTGTCGAAAGCGTGCCGGTGGAGGAGTTGAAAGTGAAAGTTATGGTGGAGCCGACCAGGTAGGTTCCGAGGTCGTAGTCGCTTAGCCGGGCCGTTACGGTGAAGGAGTCAAGGGCCACCGCCGTGTTAAGGTCGGAGGTCTGCAGTGAGGTGTTTCGCTTGCCCGGGAAGACGATCTTGCTTATGCTGGACGGCGCGTAAAGCGTGTCGCCGGCGAAAGACGCGCTTATCGGGTAGCTGATGGTGCTGGTAAGCGTGACATAGGTGGTGGAGGCGGTGCCAAGCGAGGTGGTTACCGTCTTGGTAGAGTTCATGAAGAGGAACGACACGCTCTTGGAGCCGAGGGCGGCCCCGGTGGCGAAATCTTTCAGCACGGCCGTGGCCGTGAAAGTGCTGTTATTGGGCGGATAGTAGTCGGCCATTTCCAGGACGGTGGGGTGCAGCGTAACGGTCAGGGTTTCGCTGCTGGAGGAGCCCGTGTAAATCGTGGTTCCGGGGAAAGCGGCGGAGAAAGTGTAGGGGCCGGAAGACGAAGCCGCCGTGTAGGTCGAGGCCGCCACTCCCGAGGCGTTGGTGACGGCCAGGAAATTGTAAGGTACGGCGCCCTGCAGCGTGAAGCTGACGGTCGAGCCTGTGATGGCGGTGCCGGAGATCCCGTCCAGCAGAGTGGCGGTAAGCGTTACCGTGGAGTTGGCGATGGCCGAGACAGGGCCGAGGTTGATCTGCGACGGCCTGGCCAGTATCGTCACCGTCGAACTGCCGGAGAGCGCGGAATAGCTGGTGTCTCCCGCGAAGGAAACAGTAAAGCCATAGGCGCCCGGGGTGCTTATGGAGGCGAACGGGCCGGCCGTAGCCACGCCGCCCGCGGCGGGGTTGGTATTTACCGGCAGGGTATTGCCCATAAAGGTGAAGGAAAGCGCCTTGGCGGGGGTCGTGGAGCCGTCGTCGAGGAAACTGGCGCTGATGAAAATGGATTCCCAGACTTTCTTGGTCGTAGCTATCGGGGTGAGGATCGCGGATCTGCGGTTGACGGTCAGCGTGCCGGTGGAGCTGGCTGAAGCGTAGGCGGAGTCCCCCGCGAAATTGGCGAACCAGCTGAAGGTGCCTGTGCTGGACGGAGTTGCATAGGTGGAGACCGCCAGCCCGCCGCTAGTGAAAGAATTCGTGACCAGGGAGCTTGTCAGCGGCGCCGTGCTGAAGGCGATCCTTATCGCCTTGGCGTCAAGCAGGGCATTAGTGACTCCGTCGCGGAATTCGGCCGTTACCGTGAAAGTGGTGCCTAAAATAGCCGTCTGCGGGAAGGCCGACAGGCTTGACTGGCGCTTGCTCACAGTTATGGAAGAAGTGCTGCTGGCGGCGGCGTAGAGCGTACTTCCGGCATAATCCGCGTAGAAGCTGTAGGTCCCGGCCACGCCGGTGCTGGGGTATACCGCATTCGCCCGGCCGGAGATCACGCTGGAGGCGCCGGTATTGGTGGATTGCGAGACCCCGTCGTAATTGAAGACTACGGGCTCGGTGCTGATGTAGGCGCCTGTTATGCCGTCTTTAAGGTCCGCAACCAGCTTTATCGCGTTCATGGCGGTAATATAGGCCGGGTAGGCGGTAAGGGAGGTCGGGCGTTTGTTCAGAGTAATGGTGCCGGTGTCAGAGGCGGCCACGTACACCGAGTCCTGCGGGAAAGAGATGTAAAAGTCGTAGGCGCCGGTGGAGATACCGGTCTGAAAAGTGACCGACGCTATTCCCAGGGCGCTGGTGACGGCCGACTGGGTGGAGCCCAGGAAGCTGAAGGTTATGGTTTTTCCGGCGATGCCGACCGGCGAGAAGGCCGTGTCCTTAAGTTCGGCGATAGCAGTGAAGCTGGAGTTGAGAAGCCCGGTGGTATCGGAAGCCGCCAGCGATACGCTGCGCCGCTCTATGGTAACCGCCGCGCTGGAGTCCGCGAAGCCGTAACTGGAGTCTCCGGCGTAGTAGTAATAGCAGGTAGAGGAGCGCGGCAGCGAGCCGGAGCTGAACACTGCGGTGGAGACTCCGTTGCTGTCCGTCACCGCCGCAGCGGAGGAGGTCTCGAACATGAAGACTATGGTCTTTCCGGCGACTTTCTGCGAGGTTATACCGTCGGAAAGCACGGCGCGGGCCTGGAAAGTGGCGTTCACGAAGCCGCTCACCAGGTCCCCCGCCAGCGTCAGCGGGCGGAGGCCCACGCTCACCGTTCCGGCCCCGCTGCTGCCCGCGTAAGTGCCGTCGCTGGCGAAGTCAGCCGTATAGGAATAAGAGCCGGAGGAGGCCGGCGCCGTAAAGGTTACGGAGGCTACGCCTATGGCGCTGGTGATGGCTGTTTGCGTTGAGCCGCGGAAGATAAAGGTGATGGTACTGTTGGCCACCGCCAGCGCGCCGTCCATCAGGGTGGCCTGCGCGGTGAAATCAGCCAGCGCCAGCGGCGAGAGGCCGGGCACTATAAGGCTGGTCACCCTCAGGCCGACTCCCACGCGGCTGGCGGCGTTTTTCGCTCCGTAGACGGCGTCTCCGTCAAAGGTGGCGGAGTAGTCGTAGAAACTGACCGGGCCGGGCGCATTGTAGGGCACTGTGGCTACTCCCACCGCGTTGGTTATGGCTGTCTTGGTGGAGCCTTCAAAAACAAAGGTGATAGTGGCGCCGGTTATCAGGGTATCGGTATAGGAGTCCTTCAGCGTCGCTTTGGCTATGAAGCCCGCAAAGGAGTTGGTGTTGACGTCTTCTGTTACAAGGGAAGTAAGGCGCTGGGTGGCGGTTATCGTGCCGGTGGCGCTGCTGGCGGTATAAACGCCGTCCGTAGAGAAGGACACGGAGTAAGAATAAGTGCCTGAAGCCGTGGGGATATCAAATGAGGAGAGCGCTTCGCCGAAAGAATCAGTTACGGCCGTTTTGGTTGAGCCGCCAAAGATGAAGGCAAGGGTCTTGCCTGAAAGCGGCGCCCCGGTGGGGGCCCAGGAAAGGATGGCGGTCGGGCTGAAGGTCTCTGCGGTTTCCCCCATCACGGCGCTGGCCTTCTGTGAAAACGAGGCGCCCTGCAGGGAGGTCGTGGAGTCCAGGATTATGGTGTCTGAAGGATAGGTTGGCGAAGTAAATACGTTTCCCGCATTATCCCTGATCAGGTATACCACGGTTTTGAGGCCGTACCCGCTTATCAGAGACCAGGAGCTTGTAGCTTGAGGCAGCTCGTTGGGAGAAAAACTCCCGGGCACGTTCCTGTAAGCGACTTCCTTGACGCCTGATTCGGAGTCGGCGTAAGTTAGCGACAGCGTGACGTCTTTTTGGGCGGTGTAGGTATTGCCGCCGTTTATATTTATGCTGCCGCTGGGCTGGGTGGTATCTATTTTGTAGGGGCCGGTGTACAAGTAGCCGGTATTGCCGGCCAGGTCGTCGACCTCCGTGTGCAGGTACCACTGGGCGCCGCTGCCCGGGGTATTTATATTAACGGCGGAAGAGCTGGTGTTGATTATAGACGCCACGCCGGGAAGCCAGGCTGAACCGGGGCGGTCTACGGTGGTGGTCCATTTATAGCGCCACTGCTTAAGGAGCGAGCCGCCGGTGTCGGCGAGGGAGATCTGCACCGTTTCGCCGGTGGTGTTGGTCCAGGGGCTGGAGGACGGGCTGAAGCCGGTAATGCCGGGGACGCTCTTGTCGTACCAGAAGGGCCCGTAGGTGGCATCACTTGAGGGAGTGGCGCCTTCGGGGTTGTAGGATTTTAAGTGGAGGAAATACTTACCGGAGGAGCCAGGCAGGTAAGCCAGCGCTCCGGAGAGCCACTGGGTTTCGGTGCCGGCCCAGGCCGGGGAAGTTGTAGTTGAGCTCCAGACATACCTATAGTAGCCGACGCCGCCGGGGCCGAAGCCCGCCATATTGGAGCAGGTCAGCGTGCCGCTGAGCCAGGTGGCGGTAGATTTGTCGCATGACAAATTAGGCGCGGCCGGCAGGGTGTATTTTGAAGCGGATGCCGAGCTGCCCGTGCCGGCGTTATTGTAGCCAACGATCAGCCGCGTGTACTGCGTGTTGGCGTAAAGGCTGCTTTCGATCCAGTCGGTGGTGCCGGAAGTTAAGGAGCCTTTCAGCACCCCGGTGGCGTCGAGTACGCGGAAGCCGTCCTCCTGGTACTGGCCGGAGGAGGTGTCCGTCCAGCTCCATTTTATAGAGCTTTCAGAAAGCGTCGCGCCGGCCGCGCCGGTCGGGGCCAGGGGCGGGGAGCCGTAGGTGAGGGTTATGCTGCTGAATGCGGCGGTATATCGCGGGTCCAGCGTGGCAAGGGTGAGGCGGTATTGCACGTGGCGCCCGGAAACCACGGGGTCGGCGCCGTTGGCAACGGCCGTAAAAGTGCCGAGCGCTATATTGGTGTCGTGCGCGCGCACTTCCATGGAAACGGAAGAACTGGACGGCAGCACCGAAGCCCAGCTCACGCTCTGGTACCTGGCCCCGCTGGAGCCGATGTCCTTGTCCTGAGAAGTGAAAGTGCCGGAAGGATAGCGGCGGCCCTGGCCGGTGCCGGGCGCACCGAAGGCGGGTTCGGGGCTGGAGTAGGGCTGGACGGTAATATTGTCGAAAAGGAAAGCCTGCAGGGAAGCGGAGTCGCTGGCCGCTTCCAGGTAGAGGTACGGGCTGTTAAAGGTCAGGCTGTTGACGCCGCTGTATATGGGCGACCCGTCTAGAAGCACAGTGAACGAAGAGAGATTTATCATCACGTCCACGGAGTGGAACCCGCCGCCCACGGACCCGGAGGCCAGCGTGGTTTTTGTGGCATAGATACTGCGTTCAAGGGCGAAGGTGGCGCCGGAGGCAGAGTGCTTGATGGAGAATCTGAGCCAGTCGTCCTGGGTATAGGAACTGGTATCAAAGCCCTGGCACAGCGTGACGGCTGACCAGGAGTCAGCGCCTGTGGTTCTGGCGTTGATGTCGGCATGGTAATTCCTGCCGGCCGCGAAGGAATACTGACTGGCACTCCTTAGCCCGTAGTAGCGCATATTAAACGGGCTGCCGAAATATAGGCGCAGGCTGTTGGACTGTATGTCCCGCAGAGAGCCCGTCTGTGGCGGGGCGGATTCTATATTAACCAGTGTAGCGGTGCTGGGGTTGGAGCCGTCGGCCCCGGTGAAATTGTTGCCCATTATGAAAGTGTCGGCCAGGCTGGAAGCCGCCGCTGCGGAGGTATTGCCTGAATACAGATAGAGTGAATTAGCTCCGTTCGGGATCGAAGGGATCTTTACCCAGATCTTTGTGGTGGTAGTATTGATGCCGGACTCTATGTAGTAGGACAGAGAGGCGGCGACTCCGGCTGCGGCCGCGGTGGTGAAGCGTATGTCGGAGCCGTCCGCGTTCATGCGGCCGGCGAGGATCTCGGCCTGCGTGTTTAAAGTGAGAGCGACCGGATAGTTGGAAAGAGTTGAGGAATAGGAGGAGCTTGCGGTAAGAGGCAGCCTGTATTTCCAGCCGGCATTGAACCAATCGTCGGAGCCCGGGGCCGAGAGGCCGGCGGCTCGGCCGTAATAGTCCAGGCCCAGCGTAACATCGCTGCCGGTGCCGGTGAGATAGGTGGAATTGTGCGAGCCCGCCGTGAACTGCGCTTCGGTATTTTCGGTGTAAACTACCAGCGCTCCGGCTTTATCGGCCAGGCACAGGAGCAGCGAGAGAACTAAGGCGGAGCACTTGTATTTCATACCCGCTCATTCCGAAATTCCGACTGTCGGCTCTAACTTCTGGTTTATATCGGCCTGAAAAATATGTAATCATAGAATACCAGTAAAACCGAGCCAAGTCAATCAATGGTTAATCAACAAATAATCAACCATACAATTGGCGGAAATAGTGAGGTCAACGGGAGCCGGGGGGCGCTATTCAAGCGTCCAAAATTTTTTTGATCTTGCCCAGGAAGATCTCCGGCTTTATCGGCTTAGTGAAATAGAAGTCGACGTGCTCCATGTAGGCGGCGAGCTGGTCGCTTTCCGCGTCCCTGATGCTGTTCATAACGATGCGGACCTTCCTGAATTTTTTTTGGGACCGCACTTCCTTGATGAATTCAAGGCCGGTCCCGTCGGGGAGGTTCCAGTCCACTATAAGGAGGTCGGGCGCTATCATCCCGATAAGGTTCAGGGCTTCTTTGACGGTGCCCGCCGCCACTATTTTGAACCCTTCCGGCTCAAGCAGTTGGGTTAAAACGTTTACGTAATCCTGCTCGTCTTCCAGAATAAGTATTTTTTTCATAGCGGACCTCCCCGGCTTAAACCGGCAGCTCGAAGCCGAACGTGCTGCCGCCGCCTGCGCTTTCGACGAAGATCCTTCCGCCGTGCGCCTCGACGATGCTCTTTACGATATAAAGGCCGAGCCCGGTGCCTTTCGGCCCCGTCACATTGTTCCTGCCGCCGGGCACCTGGTAGAATTTTCCAAAAAGTTTCCCCAGGTCCGCCTGCGGTATTCCTATGCCGGTGTCCTTGACCGAGACGCGCAGCGCGCGGTTGCCGCGACCGGCCTCCGCGGGAGTTCCGCGCGCGGGGGCGAGCGCGGCGGTTATGGTGACCTTGCCGCCTTTAGGCGTGAATTTCAGGGCGTTGGAAACAAGGTTGATCAGGACCTGGGAGATCCGCCCGGCGTCCATGTTTACCTCCGGCAGTTTCCCGACGGGCGCCTCGAACCGCAGCTCGATGCCGGAAGTTCTAGCCCGCTCCAGGAAGAGCTTTGCCGCGTCCTGGATTATTATTTCGATCCGCGCCCGGCTTTTCGAGATCTCGAATTTTCCTTTTTCTATGCGGGCCGCGTCCAGCAGGTCGGCGATGAACCCCAGGAGCCTGTTCGTGTTCTGCTTGATGAAGGAGATGTTTTCAAGGAAGCGCGGCAGCCTGGAGGGCCAGGAGCCGGGGTCGCCCGCGCTCTTCGAGATCTCGTAGGACATCAGGTCAAGGTAGGACTCTATGGCCCCTATCGGAGATTTCAGCTCGTGCGTGACCGAGGAGACGAAATCTTTTTTAAGCTGGTCGAGCTCCTTCAGTTTGTCCACCATCCCGTTGAAGCCCCTGTTGAGCGTCCCCAGCTCGTCGCTTCGCCCGGTGTCCGCCAGCTTGTGGTTCAGGCTCCCCCCGCCGGTGACGGCGAAAGCTTCTACAAGCTTGCTTATCGGGCGGGTCAGGCGGCCGGCGAGCCAGAGCGCGAGCAGCGTGGCCGCGCAGATGACAGCCAGGCCGGCCTTGAGTATATGGTCGAGCACTGAATCGAGGCTCGCCTGTATCCGGCCGTGCGTTTTTGAATTCCGGTAGCCGACCGCGACGGTGTACTGGTTCCCGTTCACGACCACGGCTTTCTTCGTGAAAGAAATTTCCGCTCCGTCTTCGGCTGGCAGGCTGGATTTTACCGTCAGCTTATCCTCGGCGCTGCGGATCCGCTGGCCCGTGTAGGAGAGCGGAAGCGGGCGGGGCACCAGGGCCTTTTCCGTGTGGGCCAGGATCTTGCTATTCTCATCGGCCACATAGGCGAGGTCGAGCTCGGAGATTATGCGCGTAAGCCCCGCGGTATAGCTGACCAGCATTTCATTGTCATGGCTCAGGATGCTTTCCGACGCCACGTTCGCAAGGGACTGCAGCACGTGTTCCCTTTCCGAGTTTATCTGGCGCTGCAGCGTAGATCTCTCGGAGGTGTACATAATGGCGCCGAACATCACTACGGTCAGCAGCACCAGGCTGTCTATGGCCAGCATCAGTTTGTATTTAATGCTCATTGTTCTAGGCCAGCCTGAAGCCCTCCGCCCTGAGGTTCTCTATCTTTACGGGGCAGGCGGCGATCTTTTTACGGATATTCGTGGTCAGCTGGTGGAGGGTATGTATTATCTCTTTTGAAGAGGCTGCGGTGGGCCATAAATGTGCCCTGAATTCTTCATAGGTCGCCACCGCGCCTTTTTTCTGAAGCAGCACGTACAGCACCTGGAACTCTATTTTAGTCAGCCTGACATCTTTCCCGGCGGCAGGCCCGCCGCTGTTTTTCGACGTTATGTAGCATCTCCTGCGCGGATAGTCCATGACGAGGGCCCCCGACGGGGAGGCCAATAATTTTTTATCCGGCTTCTTCTTGGGCTCGAATACCCTTACCAGCGCCTTAAGCTGTTCGGCCAGGAGCCGCGGCTTGATCGGCCTTGAGGCCACGTCGTGCGCGCCCAGCTTGAGGAGCTTCACTACCTGCTCGGGAAGGATGTCCTGCTCGGCCAGGACCATGATTATCCTCGGCGCGAGCAAAGGGGCCAGCTTGACCACGGCCTCTTCGGCGCTCAGGCCAAGGATCGCGCGCGACCAGGCGGAGTCAAGTATCACCGCGTCTACGGGCTTCTCCCTGAGCGCGCTTTTAAAACCGTCAGGGTCCATGGCGAGCGTGACGGAGACCCGGCTCTCGGCGAACCTGAATCTGCAGGCGGTGAACAGCGCCTCGTCCATTGTCAGGATAATTGCTTCAAGATTTTCTCCGGTCATAGTTCAATCCGCGCCTAAGTCGTAAGCGCCGCTTTATTTTACTGCTGCCTGGGGTCGAGCACGTCGCGGAAGGCGTCGCCCAGCAGGTTCCAGGCCAGCACGAAAAGGAAGATAGCGCCGCCCGGGATCAGCAGGGTATGCCAGTAGGCGAAAGGGCTGCCGGCGGCGCCCAGGATCCAGTTGCGCGACATGGCCACCAGCTGGCCCCAGTCGGCGTAGCCCGCCGGGGCGCCGAGCCCGAGGAAGCTCAGGGCGGCGGCGGTGAGCACCACGCTGCCTATGTCCAGGCTGGCCACCACCACCACCGGGTAGATGGAGTTGGGAAGTATATGCCGCGTGAAGATCCAGAAGTCCCCCGCCCCCATCAGGCGGGAGGCTGTGACATAATCCTGCTTTTTGACCGTAAGGATATCGCCGCGGAAAAGGCGGGCGTAGGCAGGCCAGGAGACCGCGGCGATAGCGAAGATGACTTTCTCTATCCCTGGTCCCAGCATGGCCACGATGACCACGGCCAGGACTATCCCGGGGAAGGCGAGTATGATGTCGGTAAGACGCATCGCTCCCTCGTCCGCCCAGCCGCCGTAATAGCCGGCCAGCCCGCCTACTATAAGACCGGCGGCCAGGGCGACGAAGATCACGGCCGCGCCTATCTTGAAAGCCGTGCGGGCTCCCCAGACTACGCCGTAGAACAGGTCGTATTGGGACTCGGTGGTGCCGAAAATTTTGCCGGCGGAGGGCTTTTGCGGCTCCGAGGAATAGCCGGACTGCGGCATCTGGTAAGGGTCGGACCCCTGCGGCTTCGCAATAAAAGGCGCCAGCAGGGCCAGCAGCAGGAAAGCGGCGATCAGGCCCAGCCCGAAGACGGAGGCTTTGCTTTTCTTGAACCGCTTTATCGTTCTCGCGTCGAACATCATATTATTCGCCGTACCTGATGCGGGGGTCCATGACGGCGTAGAGCACGTCGGAGACGGTGTTCGCCAGCACGAAGAGCAGCGCGCTCATGAGTGAAAAGCCCATCACCCCGGCCAGGTCCAGCTGCTGCGCCGCCTTCACGCCCCAGCGCCCTATGCCCGGGAAATCGAAGACGGTTTCAGTTATAACGACGCCGCCCAGCAGCCGCACGAACTGCAGGCTGACGAGCGTTATCACGGGGATCATGGCGTTGCGGCGCACGTGGCCGGCGATGACATAGCTTTCCTTCAGGCCCTTGGCGCGCGCCGTGCGCACGTAGTCCTTGTTAAGCTCCTCGAGCATGGAGGTGCGCGTGATGCGGATCAGCATGGCCACGCTGCCGAAGCAGAGCACGGAGGCAGGCAGTATCAAATGCTTCACCGCGTCCCAGAAAATCCCCAATTTAAAATTCAGCAGGGAGTCCACGGTGAGGAGTCCCGTATAGCTTTTGAAGGCGCCGGAGTGGATGATCATGTCGGTCTCGAAGGAATACCTGCCCGGGCCGAGCACGCCGAGCCAGCCGTAAAAGAACATCAGCGCAAGGAGGCCGAAAACGAAAGTAGGCAGCGAATAGCCGGTGATGGCCAGCAGCCGGGTCAGCTGGTCCGGCCATTTGTCTTTTTTAACGGCGGAGATAGTGCCCAGCCGGGTTCCGATGAAGAAGATGGGGATGATGGCGAAGATCGTCAGCTCCAGGGTCGCGCTCAGGTAGGTCTTTATCGCGTCGGTGACCTTCATGCGGGCCGTCTCGGAATAGCCCAGGTCGCCTTTCAGCAGGCTGCCCAGCCAGGAACCGTAGCGCACCACCAGCGGCGCGTCCAGCTTATGGGTTTTTATAAGTTCCTGCATCAGCTCCGGGGTCAGCTCGCGCTGGTCCTGGAGGTAGATCGAAGCGCGCATTTCCGGAGGGAGCAGGCCGGTGAGCGAGAACAGCAGGAAGGTGACGCCAAGCGCTACCAGCGGAAGCATCAGGGCCCTTTTAAGGAGAAATTTCCGCATCAGCTTTTTTCCCCGTCCCGCATCCTCTGGTAAAGCTCGTCGAAGCGGGGCGTAAGTTTGATGAAGGCCGCCATCACTTCCGGGTCGAAGTGCCCCGGCTTCATCCGGTCATCGCCTTTCGTGATTATGGCCACCGCCCCGTCGTGGTCGTAGTTCGGCTTGTAGACGCGCGAGTTGCGCAGCGCGTCGTAGCAGTCGCAGATGGCCGTTATCCGGGCCTCCAGGGGTATCTCTGCGCCCTTCAGCCCTTTCGGGTAGCCGGTGCCGTCCCAGCGCTCATGGTGGCAGAGCGCTATGCGGCGGCCGAATTCCAGGTGTGGATGGTCGCCGATTATCATCGCCCCGAAGGTGGTGTGCTTCTTCATCTCCGTCATTTCCTCTTCGGTAAGGCGGCCGGCTTTCTTGAGGATATGGCTGGGGATATGGACTTTTCCCACGTCGTGCAGCGTGGCCTGGCTGCGGATCAGCTCGGTGAATTTCTCGCTCTGGTTCAGCTCGCGCGCCATCAGGCCGGCGTATTCCCCCACCCGCATGATATGGTTGCCGGTGTCTATGTCGTTGGCCTCGGCGGCGCGGGCCAGGGCCAGGATAAGGTATTCGAAAGCGTCCTCGTATTCGGCCGAGCGCAGGATATTGCCGACCCTCAGGAGCAACTCGGCCTGGTCGAAGGGCTTGGAGAGGAACTCCTCCGCCCCCGCCTCCATCCCTTTCATCTTGTTCTCCTTAGAGTCCAGCGAGGTGATCATGATCACCGGAATATGGGAGAGCTGCGGGTCCGATTTTATCCTTTTGCAGAGCTCATGCCCGTTCATGACCGGCATATTGATGTCCAGGAGCACCAGGTCCACCGGGTTTTCCGCCAGCACCGCCAGGGCTTCGCGGCCGTTAAGGGCGGTCAGGGTTTCATAGCCGTGCGGGCGCAGCAGCGCCTCAAGCAGGTCCAGGTTGAAATCTTCGTCGTCCACGCAGAGGATGCGGTGTGAGCGTTTCATGCTTTTTTACAGGTAAAAAGGATATGGGAGGCGCCCAGCGCCGTACCCGCCGGCTCAGTAAAGCCGGCCTTCTTCAGGAGCACCTGCATTTCGTCCTCGGACAGCCGCTCTTTGAGCGGCGGGCCTGTAGGCGTCTCTTTCTTTACCCACTCAATAATGGCCAGGCGCGCTACTGGCTTAAGGGCGGTTCCGACGGCGGCCAGGAAAGCTTTCTTGTCCTCCACTTCGTGGAGGGTATCGGAGATGAAGGCCATCGTGGCGTCGGCCTCCGGCAGCTTCAGCTTTCCCTGGGGCGTCTGCAGCGTGTGGATGTTGAAAATGCCGAGCGAAGCCACCTTGGACCGGATCTCGGCCAGCATCACGCCTGAAGCGTCGACGGCGTAGACGAGTCCCTTCGGGCCGACCATCCGGGCCGCGGGCAGCGAGAAATAGCCCGTGCCGCAGCCGATGTCGAGAAAAACATCTCCCGGCTTTATCCCGGCTTTGACGAGGGTTTCTTCGGGCGGCATCTCCTCCCTGCGCTCCGGGCTGTCCAGTTTCGCTCTGTCTTCAGGGTCGAATATATGTGCCATAGATCTTAGTGATTTCCTGTCCGTCGCGCCGCGGAAAGCCCGTCCGCTCCTCAGCTAAGGCTTCGCTGATTCCCGACGTCTTCAATTCCTGGTATCCCCGGCCTTGGTCCAGCCGGCTATCACTTTCAAGGTGAGGCGGGCGCAGCCGAAGAAGTCCTTGAGGTCCAGATATTCGTGGGTGGTGTGGACGTCGCGCATCCCGGTGGATAGGATCGGGGCCTTTATCCCGTGGCCGTAGAGGATGTTCCCGTCCGTCCCGCCGCCGGAGGCGGAGGGCTTCATTTTGAGGCCTTCTTCGCGCATGGCCGCGGCTATCAAGTGGAGGACGGGGTTTGTTTTGTCTATGCGCAGGTTGGGAAATTTATTTTCTATGAGGAATTCGTAGCGCGGTGTAATGACTTTCCCGTCGGCCATGATCTTTATCTTTTTGACGGCTTTCTTCAGGCAGTCCTCCATGTGCCTTGTCTGTTTCCTGAGCTTGGCGGGGTCGTGGCTGCGGGCTTCCCCGGAGAGCTCCACCAGGGGCGGGACGATGTTGATGGCGTTGCCGCCCGAGATGAAGCCGATATTGGCGGTGGTCTGGGAGTCTATGCGGCCCAGCTTCATTCCGGCTATGGCGCTGGAAACCACTTTTATCGCCGAGATCCCCTTTTCCGGGGCAACTCCGGAGTGGGCGGCGGCGCCGTAGACTTTTATCTCCATGCTGTCGGCGGCGGGGGCGCTGGTGATCACGTTCTCCAGGCCCTGCTCATTGTCGAAGATGAGGCCGTAGCGGGAGCGGAGCCTAGAGTAGTTGAGGTACTTTGCGCCCATCAGGGCCATCTCTTCGCTGATGGTGAAGACGGCTTCTATGGGCGGGTGAGGTATTTTGTTCTCGTCGAGCGTCTTTATGACTTCGAGGATTATAGCTATGCCGGCCTTGCAGTCGGCGCCGAGTACGGTGGTCCCGTCCGAGGTGATGCGGTCCCTGGTGACGTGCGGACGGATATTGTCGGCGGGGCCGACGGTGTCCATGTGGGCGGAGAGCAGGAAGGGTTCTCCGGGGGCGGTGCCGGGGAAGCGGGCTGTGAGATTGCCGGTTTCGCCGCCTATCTTGCGCCCGGCGTCGTCGATGTCCACTTCGGCCCCCATGAATTTCAGGAGTATGGAGAGGCGGCGCGCGATGGCGCCCTCTTTGCCTGAGAGTGAGGTTATCTTCGCAAGGTCGCAGAACAACTGCACCATCCGTTTTCCGTTTATTTCCGGTGTCATATGTCTATTATTTAAATTTTAAAGCGCGTTTACAATGAAAATAACCGCGGGCAGGGCAAAGCTCCGCGGAGATTTTGTACAATTTGGTTATGAACTCATACAAAAAGCGGCTGTTTTTTATTTTCGCGGCGCTCGCTCTCGGCGCCTGCGCCCATCAGCAGCCTGCCGTCACCGGGCAGCTGCCCGCAGAGCAGGCCTATTACGTCAACGCCGAGCCCTTTAAGAACCTGCAGTTCAACCCGCCGCCTGTGGCCGGCTCCATGCAGCAGGAGGCCGACATCGCCGCCGTCCTTTCCTGGCAGAACAAGCGTACCGAAGACGACTGCGCGAAGTCGAAGCGCACCTCGGAGGAGACCTACGATTCTTTCTGGGCCGGCAAAAGTCCCTTTCCCGAGCCCCTGCCCGTACAGGTGAAGGACTTTTTCGAGCGGCTGGCCTCGGACCTGGGGAAAGCCGACAGGAACATGAAAGAGCGCTACCGGCGCCCCCGCCCCTTTATGGCTTATCCCGAGGCCAAGCCCTGCATTAAAAAACCCGGGAGCTTTTCCTATCCCAGCGGTCACGCTCTTTATTCGAGGTTATTCGCCGCCGTGCTGGCCGACATCGTTCCGGACCGCCGCTCCGAGTTCTTCGCGAAAGCGGACGAGATAGCCCGGGACCGCGTCATCGGCGGCGTGCATTACCCGGCCGACATAGCGGCAGGCAAGGCCTTCGCCGATATCTACCACGACGAACTCCTCAAGTCCGAGGCCTACCGCAAAGACATCGAAAAGATAAAGGCCCTGCTGCTTAAATAGAGGCCGCGCCTTAGGAGCGACAAAAAACCGGGGGCTTTTTGCCCCCGGTTTTTTTGTTCGGCTCCCGCGCTTTATTCGTTCTTTGATTTAAGTTTCGCGTCCATGCGGCGGAGCACGGCGTAGGTGAGGGCGCCTATAACGGCCATGCCCAGCCCGAACGCCGGATAGGAAATTTTCCAGTTTGCGGGGCCGGTCATCATGCTCCACTCGGACATGCCGCCTATGCCGGCCAGCAGGGTAAGGGGCATGAAAATAGTGGTTATGAAAGTCAGCCGCCTGACGGTGGTATTGGTCCGGTTGGCGATCAGGCTCATCCGGTTGTTCACCATCGAGAGGTACATCTCGGTGAGGCTCAGGATAACCTCCCTGTAGATCTCCGCCTCCTCGTAATACTTGGTGATATGGTCGTAGCTGTCCCTGAAATGGTAAACCGCCTTCTCCCCCACAAAAGGGGAGTCCTGCCGGCAGAGCTTGATGAGGATCTCCCTTTCGTAGAAAAGGCTCTTCCTCATGAGCAGGATATTCTTCCTCAGGTGGACCAGCCGCGACATGCGGAAACCGGAGAGGTCGGTGACGATGCTTTCCTCGGTCTCGTCCACTTCGGCTTCCAGCGCGCAGATGGCTTTGTGCTTGCCGTCTATCACGTGGTTCATCAGGGCGTGCAGCAGGAAATCGGGGCCCTGCCCCAGGGTCCGGGGCTCCGGCTTGAAAACGGCTTCGATATCGGCGTCGTTCCAGTGCTCGGCTTTGCCCCTGCCGCCTACGGACACAAGGAAATTCGCGCCGAGGATGAAGTCCGTCTCCCCGGTAACGAGGATACCGTCCTTGTACGAGTAGGAGTTGATCAGCAGGAAGGTGCTTTTTTCGAAGTTGTCTATCTTCGGGACCTGGTCCTCGTCTAGGCAGTCCTTGACGGACAGCGAGTGAACTCCGAGAAGTTCGACCAGGGGTTTCAGGTCTTCCGGCGAAGGGTTCCTGAAGTCCAGCCAGGCGTAGCCGCCGGCGGGCGCGCTCCGCGCGGCTTCCATGACCGACGGCTCCGGCAGTCTTTCCCCTGAGGGGCTGATACGGTAGAACCTGTAGTTTGACATGCGGTGCCTGCGCTCTACCTGCCTCTTCCGCGGCCCCTGCCTCTTCCGCCTCCGCGGCCCTTGTTCCGCGCGACGCGGGCAAAATTCAGCGGCGGCCGCTGCCTGCCCTTGCCGCCGCCGGACGGACGGGGTCTGTCCCCCTGCGGCTGCCCGCCCTGGGCCGCCCGGGGAGGGCGACCGCCTTCCAGCGACAGGTCTATCTTCCCCTCCGCCGTATCCACCCCCGCTATCATCACTTTCACCTTCATGCCGGGCTTAAGGCCGTTCACCCGCAGCAGGCCTTCCGCGCCGGTGTCGGCAAGCATTATGAAGGCCCCGCTGTCGATAATGGTGGTGACCGCGCCGTCCATGACGGAACCCACAAGCTCTTTCAGCATCTCCGCGCGCATGATATCCACCGACTTATGCTCCGCGTCGGCGGCCGCCCGCTCCCGCTCGGAGCAGTGCACGCCCGCCTTGTCGAGGGGGAGCGCCGTGTGGTTCTCCTTCGTGCCAGCGAGGAGCGCCTTGACGGCGCGGTGCGTCATCAGGTCCGGGTAGCGCCTTATCGGCGAGGTGAAATGAGAATAGAAGCGCGTCGCTATGCCGAAATGCCCTTCCGACTCCGGAGAGTAGACCGCCTGCCGCATGCTGCGCACCATCAGGGAATTTATCAGGGTGGTCAGGGGATGTCCCTCGGCCTGGCGGAGCACGTCCTGCAGACCCTTCGCCGCGTTGGCGCCCTCTATATGCCCCGCGGTAAGACCGAGCTCGCCGAGCGCCAGGGACAGGTTCTTAAGCTTGAGCGGGTCCGGGTTGTCGTGCCGCCGGTGCAGGAAAGGTCTTTTGGCGGCGTAGAGTTCAGTAGCCACGGCCTCGTTGGCGAGCAGCATGAATTCCTCTATCAGGCGGTGGCTCTTGAGCCGCGGCCTGAGGCTCACTCCCAGCGGCCTGCCGTGGGGATCGGCGTTTATTTTGTACTCAGGCAGGTTGAAATCCAGCGCGCCGCGGGCGACGCGCCGCTTGTAAAGCACGTCGGTAAGGGCGCCCATCCTGGCGACGGCCTCCCCTATGGATTTGTGGACATCCGGAACCTTGCCGCCTTCTAGCAGGGTCTGGATCTCGTCGTAGGTGAAGCGCCGCCACGAGCGGATGACGGTTTGCGCGAGGCGGCGTTTGACTACTTTGCCGGTGGAGTTGATGTCCATGAAAGCGGACATGGTAAGCCGCTCCTGCCGCGGGACCAGGCTGCAGAGATTGTCCGAAAGCGCGGGCGGCAGCATGGGCACTACGCGGTCAGGCAGGTAAACGCTGGTGGCGCGCGAATAGGCTTCGGCGTCCAGCGCGGTGCCGGACTTCACGTAATGAGCTACGTCTGCGATGTGCACGCCCAGGCGCAGCATTCCGCCGCCGAGGTCTTCGAGGGAGACGGCGTCGTCGAAGTCTTTGGCGTCCGCCCCGTCTATGGTGCAGATAGGCAGGTCGATCAGGTTCTCCCTGTCCTGCCACTGGGCCGGCTCGAGCCGCGCGCCGAAGCTTTCGGCCTGCGCGAGCACTTCCGGCGGAAAATTTTCTTTTATGCCGCGCGCGCGGAGGATGGAGTCTATACGGGCGCGCATGTCGCCCGGGTCTCCCAGTATTTCGTTCACCAGCCCGGCGGCGCCGGAGCCGGGGGACGGCCAGCGCGTGACTTCAAGCACGGCGAAGGCGCCTTCGACCGGGACTATTTTCGGGGCGAAGCCGCTCACGATGGCCGGAGGAGCGCTGCCTTTTTCCGGGAAAAGCACCCAGCTGCCGTTTACGCGCTTGAGGATGCCCACCATGGAGGTGCGGGCGCGCTTTATTACGGCGATTATCTCGCCGGCCAGGCGGCCGGTTTTTTCAGGCCGTACGCGCGCCTGCACGCGGTCGCCGTCCATGGCCAGGTCCAGGCCGCGGCCGCGGATGAAGACGTCTTCTACGCCCGGCTTCTCCGAGAGCAGGAAAGCGAAAGTGCCTTTGTGCTGTATTACGCCCTCGACTATCGCCTCGTGTCCGCCGGAAGCGCCGCGGGTTTCTTTTTTCTTCCAATGTGGTCTCATTTTTTCCTTGGGTCTTTAGTTTCAATATTATATCAGTTGGCCCTGGCATCCGCGCGGGCGCAGCGCACGAAGTGGCCGGGGGAGGCCTCCTCATAGTCCGGCCGCCTTTTAAGGCAGACTTCGGCCGCGCGCGGGCAGCGGTCCGAGAAGACGCAGGCCCGGGGCTCCGGGCCGCCGCTGCCGCCGCGCCTTTCCTCCAGGACCGTTTTCCTGGAGGGGTCGGGGTCCGGCACCGCCGAGAGGAGGAGCCTGGTGTAAGGATGCCGGGTGTCGCTGAAAAGTTCCGCCGCCGGCGCGTATTCGACAACGCAGCCCCTGTACATCACGGCGACGAAATCGCAGAGGTAGCGGACGGCGGCCAGGTCATGGGAAATGAAAATATAGGAGATGCCCAGCTCTTTCTTGAGCTTGTTGAGCAGGTTCATGATCTGGGCCTGGATGGAGATGTCCAGGCTGGAGATGGGCTCGTCCGCCAGGATCATGCCGGGGCCGGTGGCGAGGGCGCGGGCAATGGCGACCCGCTGTCTCTGCCCGCCTGAGAACTCGTGCGGGTAGCGCAGCAGCGCGTCCGGTTTGAGCCCCACCCTTTCAAGGAGGGCCGCCGCGGTCTTTTCTCCGTCCGCGATCTTTTCCCCCGCCGCCCTCAGCGGCTCGAGGACGATGTCGATCACCTTCATGCGCGGGTCCAGGCTGGAATAGGGGTCCTGGAAAACCATCTGCGCGCCGCGCCGCGCCCGGCGCAGGGCCGCGCCGGAAAGGGAGGAGAGCTCCCTGCCGTCCAGGGTGACCCGCCCGGAATCCGGCTTTTCAATGCCGAGGATCAGCTTCGCCAGGGTGGTCTTGCCGGAGCCGGATTCCCCGACTATGCCCAGCGTGGTATTCTTTTCCAGCGCCAGGGAAACTCCGTCCACCGCGGTGAAGAGCTGCCCCCCCGAGCTGAAGAGCCCGCCCTCTTTGCGGTAGCGCTTGGTTACATTGTCGATGTTAAGGATGACGGGCATATTATATTTTAAAGGCGGGCTCGCTGCGCCAGCATTTCGAGCCGCGCCTTTTCCCGGTTTTGAATTCCGGCGGCTCCGCCGAACGGCACTTGTCGAAGGCTTCAGGGCATCTCGGCGCGAAAGGGCAGCCGGGGAGGTCCTCGTCGAAACTCGGGGGCAGGCCCTCTATCGTCTTGAGGGGCTCGCCGGGCCTGTCGCTCATTTTAGGCAGCGAATTAAGGAGGGCGCGGCTGTAGGGATGGGAGGGGCTTTTGAAGAACTGTTCCGCCGGTCCGCGCTCCACTACGCGCCCGGCGTAAAAGACCAGGATATAGTCGGCGCGCTGGGCCACTATGCCGAGGTTATGGGTGATGAGGGCCAGCGCCAGGCCGCTTTCTTTTTTAAGCGCGTCCACCAGGTCGAGTATCTGGGCCTGCACGGTGACGTCGAGGGCCGTGGTGGGCTCGTCGGCTATCACCAGGTCGGGGCCGCAGGCCAGGGCCATGGCTATCATGACGCGCTGGCGCATCCCGCCGGAAAAATTATGCGGGTACTGGGCGAGCCTGCTCCGGGCGTCGGTTATCCCGACTTTTTCCAGCAGCTTTTCGCAGGCCGGCAGCGCCTCGGCGTATGAAAGGCCTTTGTGCTCCATAAGCGGCTCCGCCAGCTGCAGGCCGATGCTGAGCACGGGATTGAGCGAGGTCATCGGCTCCTGGAAAACCATCGAGATCCCCGCTCCCCGCACTCCCCGCAGCTCTTCTTCCGGTACCGCGGCCAGGTCCTTTCCTTTATACAGCACGCTGCCGGAGTCGATCTTCGCGCCGGGCGGCAGCAGGCGCACCACGGAAAGCGCGCCTATGGTCTTGCCGGAGCCGGACTCACCGACTATGGCCAGCGTTTCTCCCGGGTAGATCCGGTAGCTTACGCCGCGCAGGATCCTGGTGGGCGCGCCGTCGCGGGAGACGGAGACGGAAAGGTCCCTGACCTCGAGCAGGGGCGCGGTTCTCTCGGTCATCTTAAGGTTTCCTCGCCGTTAATTTTAAGGCTTTTAAAGCGGGCGTAGGCGCCCTGCGGGTCGCCGCCGGCGAAGCCGCCCAGGAAGAATTTCTGGGACGGCGCGTCCATAGCCGAAGACGCGTCCAGGCGGAGGACGGGGATGAACGTCTTCCTGTTCAGGGCGTAGGAAACCGTGAAATAGTTGCTGTCGCGTTCGAAGCGCAGCACTTTTAGCTTCTTCGGGAGCGGGAAAGGCTTTCCGCCGGGGAGGCAGAAGAGCGTGAGGCTGTCGTCCGCGGGCCTGGGGCCGTTCTGGCGCTGCACCAGCACCTTCAGCAGCGCGGAGGCGTTCCCGATGGACGGCCGCGCCGCGTCGCCGCCCACCCAGACGCCGTACGAGAAGCGCTTCATCTGGCCGGGCGGAATTTTAAAATCGGCTTCCAGGTCCGCCTGCCACTTCTCCCCGGAAAGCTCGCGCGAAAGTATAAGGCCGGGCGCGTAGCCTTCGGACGGCTCGTCCCGGCTGTCGTCCTGCCTGGCGGTAAGATGGTAGTAAAGGCCGTCGCCCCTGACCTCGTGGGAGCCGTATTCGTCGTTCCAGCCGGTCCAGGTTTCCCAGTCGTCGGCGGCAAAAGCTCCTTTCTTGAATATCGCGGGGCTGCAGCCCGCTGTAAATATCGCGGCGGCCGCGACCGCCGCCGCTAATAAAATATATTTTTTCATCCTAAAGCTGTTTTCCCCGGCCCCCGATCTTCGATTCCCGACCCTCGACTTTTACCCCGCCGCGTTTACCCGCTGTATAAGCGCCCTCGTAGGATCATTATAAATAATTTATCACCACTCCCGCACTAGCGCCCGGCCGGCCGCCGCCGAACCGGGACTCCGGCGCTGAGCGGGCGGGCGGATCCCGGACAGGCTTGAATATGTCGGTGCCCGGTTGTATAATTAACTGTAGCCGCGCGGAACAGCTGAATCCCGCGCAAAGGAAAAATATGGTAACCGGACTTGTACTTGTGAAATTATTGCCTGGCAAAGAAAAGCAGACCCTCGGCAAGCTGAAGGCCCTTAAGAGCGTCGTGCATATGTCGGCCGTCTTCGGGCGCTGGGACCTGGTGCTCGACATGGAGACTGACGACCTGCCGGCGCTTTCAAATATAGTAGTGCAGGAAATACGTTCCATTCCCGGCGTGCTCTCCACCGAGACGCTGGTCACTACTTCGCTCTAGTTAAGGAGGCAAAGGCGCCCGGCGGTCTGGAGGTAAGCCCGGCCCGGGCTTTTTTGCCGGAGCTCTTCGCATCCCCGCCGCTACGCGTTTCCGCTTATGCGTTCACTGATAGCCTGTTTATTGCTGGCTTTCGCCGCCTGTCCCGCACGGGCCCAGTTGTTCCTGGGCGCGGAAGTGGGGCCGGACGCGTTCCTGAAGTGGGACTCCGGCAAAATAGACACGGATGGCGAGGACGCTTTCGCCTGGGCGCTCAGCTCAGAGGTCAGCAGCTCCACCCTTTACGCCGTTTTCGAGTCCACTAACCCGGAGCGGGAGATCTTCGGCTACCTGCGCGGCGGGGTTTACCGGCAGGAGTTGGCGGCCCTGGTGCTGCTTTCCGAGAAAACTTCGGTTCCGTTGAAGAAACTCGCCGTGGAGCTCCCCAAAGCCGGCGGCTTCAGGGGGCTCGCGAAAAAGCATGAGGCCGATGCCATGGTTATTTTCGAGGCGGCCGGCCGCCTTAAAGCCGCGGCCGACCTTCGGCTGCCGCTTTTCCTGTCGGTGTCGACGGCCCCCGGCATTCAGCTCTCCACCCCTATCCCGCCCTCCATAGATGAAAAAAACTAGCCTGCTCCTTATCTCCCTGCTGCTCTGCGGCCGCGCCCTGGCCCTTTCTGTGCCCCGCGGGGCTTCATCGGCCGAGCTCACCCTGCCGGACGGCTTCGGCGTGAAGGCCGAGCTCGCGCTCACTCCGGAAGCGCAGGAAAAGGGCCTGATGTTCCGCATGGAGCTGCGGCGGGACAGGGGAATGCTTTTCGTTTTCAGCGGGCTGGAACTCCGGTCTTTCTGGATGAAGAACACCCTCATCGACCTGGATATGGTTTTCCTCGACGCCGACCTGAAGGTAATAAAAGTTTTTCACCGGGTGCCTCGGTCGATGGCTGATCAGCCGGAAAGCGAGGTCGCGCGGGTTTCCGCGCCCGCCGCTTGCGTGCTTGAGCTGCCCGCCGGGGCCGCCCGCGCGCACCGGGTAAAGCCCGGCTCTAAAATCAAGATTTTCTTTCCCCCTCCCCGGACTTCCAAATAAAAAAGCGGGCGCCGGCCCGCCTTTCCGCTTCCTGAAGGGGTTAGTTCCCCGTCCCCTGCTTTTGCCCGGCCTGCTTGAAAATCTCCGACATGTCGGCGCCATTCGGCAGCCCCTGCTTGTCCTGGGCCGAAGACCCGAAAGTCTTGCCGCCCTGCATACGGGGTATTACCGTGGTTTGCCGGACTTTGTTTGAAGCCGCGGCGGCTTTCTTTTTTGCTGGCGCCGGCGCTGCTGGGATTTTCGCGGCTTCCGGCTGCGCCTGCTTCGCCGCGGCAGTGGAAGAGGCTTCGTCCCTGGAGTAGCCTACATTGGCTTTTTCAAAGATCGCGAGGGAATCACCGCTGGTCGCCTCAGATCTTGCGGCGGGAATGCTGCCGGGGAGGACGCTGCCGGTCCTTTCATCCTTGAAAATGGAGCCCTGCCCGGAAGATTGCGGCAGCGAGTCGCTTGCGTCCTCCACGACCAGGAACCTTATTCCCAGTATTATCGCGATGGTAAGTACCACTCCGAGGATCAGCAGGACCTTCGGGCTGAGGCTGGGCGCGGATTTCGGCTGGCTGTTGTAGCTCATAGAATATTTTCCTTCGTGATTATCAGTTTACAACTAATAGGCCCGCCGTTTCAAAGGTACAAGGACATTGAACATATATTTTATTGTAGAATAATCCATAGTATGAGTATCTGGAAAAACGCTTTTAAAATATCCGAGCCCCCGGAGCCTACTCCTGAAGAAAAAAAGCTGCTGGACGTCCTTGCCGAAAAGGCCTCGCGGCGCGGGCTGGGAGAAATAGCCGCCTTCACGGTTGAAAGCACCGCGCCCCTGCACAACCTGGGCGCGCAGGGCATGACTTTCATCGAGCCAGCGCTTACGATGCTGTTTAAAAAAGAAGAAGTGGAAAAGTACAGGGCCCTGCTGGAGAACGGCAAGGCCATGAAATATTTAGCGAGCCGGCTTAACGCCGAGACGGAAGAAAAGGAAGCCACCAATGTCAAAAAAAGACCTTGAAATCATTATAGCCACCGACTGCGGCAGCACCACCACCAAAGCCATACTTATAGAGAAAAAAGGCGACACCTACCGCCAGACTTTCCGCGGGGAGGCCCCTACCACCGTAGAGGCCCCGTTCGAGGACGTCACCAAGGGCGTGCTGAACTCGATCACCGAAGTTGAGGAACTCTCCGGCCGGAAGATCCTGGACGGCGAAAGGATCATCACTCCCAACAGCGGCAACGTCGGCGCCGATATTTATGTTTCTACCTCCTCGGCCGGCGGCGGCCTGCAGATGATGGTGGCCGGGGCCGTCAAAGCCATGACCGGCGAATCCGCTCAGCGCTGCGCCCTGGGCGCCGGCGCCATCGTGATGGACGTGCTCGCTTCCAACGACGGGCGCGCCGACCACGAGAAGATAGAGCGCATCCGCCAGCTGCGCCCCGACATGATGCTGCTCTCCGGCGGCACCGACGGCGGCACCATTACCCACGTGGTCGAGCTCGCCCAGTTCCTGAAGGCCGCCGACCCCAAGCCCCGCCTCGGCGCCTCCTACAAGCTGCCGGTGATCTACGCCGGCAACAACAAGGCTCACGAGCAGATAAAGGCCATCCTCGGCGACCGCACCGCTCTGATCATAACGGAGAACATCCGCCCCACCCTGGAAAAAGAAAACCTGATGCCGGCCCGCCACAAGATCCACGACATCTTCCTTGAGCACGTGATGCAGCAGGCCCCGGGCTACCCTCGCCTGATGAAGATGGTGGGCGCGCCCATCATGCCCACGCCGGCAGCCGTGGGGACCATGACGGAAAAGTTCGCCAAGGCCAATAAATTCAACGTTCTGGCCGTCGATATCGGCGGCGCCACCACCGACGTGTTCTCCGTCTTCTCCGAAGTCTTCAACCGCACCGTGAGCGCGAACCTGGGCATGAGCTACTCCATCTCGAACGTGATGGCGGAGGCCGGCCTGGCCAATATCCTGCGCTGGCTGCCTTTCGACATGGATGAGCAGGACCTCAGGAACCGCCTGAAGAACAAAATGATCAGGCCCACCACCATCCCCCAGACGGTGGAGGACCTGCAGATCGAGCATGCGGTCGCGCGCGAAGCGCTCCGCCTGGCTTTCGACCAGCACAAGGCGCTGGCCGTAGGGCTGAAAGGCGTCCAGCAGGAGCGCTCCATCTCCGACGCTTTCGACCAGACCGCCTCAGGGGCCAGCCTCATAAACGTGATGCGGCTGGATTACGTGATAGGTTCGGGCGGCATCCTCGCCCATTCCCCACGCCGCACCCAGTCTATGCTGATGATGATAGACGCCTACCAGCCCGAGGGCGTCACCCGAATGGCCGTGGACTCCATCTTCATGATGCCGCACCTGGGCGTGCTGGCGCAGATAAGCGAGAAAGCCGCCCTGGACGTGTTCTACAACGACTGCCTGGTGAGGCTGGGCACCTGCCTCGCGCCTAAGGGCCTGGCCAAGGAAGGCCAGCTTATCATGGAGTGGGAAGTGACCGGCTCCGACGGCAGCAGGCAGGCCGGCGAGCTGCGCTTCGGCGACATCATCCACGTCCCCTTTGCCGCCCCCAAGGCCAGGCTGGTGGCCAAGCCGGTCAAAGGCTTCGACATGGGCGCCGGTTCGGGCAGCCGCGTCGAGGCGGATGTTGAAGGCGGCGTAGTCGGCCTGGTGCTGGACGGGCGCGGCAGGCCTTTCAACCTTTCCAAGGAGCCGGCAAAGCGCCGCGACGACCTGAACAAGTGGTACAAAGCGATGGGGATGTACCCGGTATAGACGACGGTTTTTCTGGAGGAAACATATTATGGCGCACGCTTATACACCCGGACTTAAAGTAATGCCCTGCACGCTGCTTAAGAAGAAGAGGCTCCTGCCTATTCCCGGCAAGGTGCTGGCCGGCCTGGGCCAGCAGGTCGACTCCCTGGACGTGGTGGCGCAGACCGAGCTGCCGGGGAAGGTCTTCTCCGTCAACGTGGCTAACCGGCTGGCCGTCGGCCCCGACGAAATAAAGAATTTCATGACCAAGGGCGAGGGCGACACCGTGAAGAAAGGCGAGATCATCGCCGAGAACAAGCCCTTCCTGAAGTGGTTCAAGACCGCCGTCGAGTCACCGGTGGACGGCACCGTGGAGGCCGTCTCCCTTATCACCGGGCAGGTGCTGCTGCGCGAGCCGCCGAAAGTCCTTCCTATAAAAGCCTATGTGAAAGGCAAAGTCGTCGAGGTTACTCCAAATTTCGGCGTAGTTATCGAGACCGAGGGCACCTTCATCCAGGGCATCTTCGGCGTGGGCGGCGAGACCAACGGCGAGATCTGCGTGGCCGTTTCTAGCCCCGACGAGGACCTGACGGCCGAAGATATCAAGGAGAACCACAGGGGCAAGATCGTTATCGGCGGGAAGCACGCCAGCCTCTCCACCATAAAGCGCGCCATCGAAATGGGCGTCAGCGCCATCGTGGTGGGCGGGATACACGACCGCGACCTGCGCCAGCTGCTGGGCTATGATATCGGCGTGGCGGTGACCGGCCACGAGCAGCTGGGGATCACCGTGATAGTTACCGAGGGGTTCGGCATGATCCCGATGGCGGAGTATACTTTCAAGCTTCTCGCTTCCCGCAACGGCGAGAGCGCCTCGGTGTCCGGCGCTACGCAGATCCGCGCCGGCGTGATGCGCCCCGAGATCATAGTGCCGGGCTTCCCGAAGAACGTGACCGAGTCCAAGAAGGACCAGGGCCGGGGCTGGATAGAGCCCGGAGACCCGATACGCATAATCCGCGAGCCGCATTTCGGCGTGATAGGTACGGTTAAATCCCTGCCACCGGAGCTGACGGTGATCGGCAGCGAGAGCCACGCCCGGGTGCTGGAAGTGACCCTGGAAAGCGGGGAAGTCATCGTCGTCCCGCGCGCGAATATCGAAGTGTTGGAGAAGTAATTTGAAGTAAAGGCAGAGGCGGAGGTATGGCAGTCCGTACCTGCACCTTTGCCTTTATCTTTGCCCGCCCGTTCTATGGCTAAAAAACATAAAAAAACTTATGTTAAGCCCGCGCCGGCTCCGGAGCCGAAGGACCGGTTCCCGGCCTGGCTAGTCTGGCCGGTCTTCGCGGCGTGGTTTTTTTTCGTCCTTAAAAGCTACTATTCCAAGTTTCCGGTGAACCTCGAGTCGCTTTCGGTGATCCTGGCCCCGGAGCAGTACACCGCGGGCCTTTTCAGCGTCCTGCCCGGGCACCTCCTGAACGTCCTGTACGCCGCGGTTTTCATGTTCGCCTGCTTTTCGGCGGGCCGCCCGGCCCTTAAGGCGGCCGGCTTAGGCTTCGCCGGCGCGCCTGAGGAAACTGTCTTCTCCTGCGGCGCCGGTTTTGGCCTCCTCGCTGTTTACGTTTTCATCCTGGCCGCGTTCAAGCTGCTTTACTTCTGGCCCGTGGCCGCCTTCATGGTCCTGGCTTGCTCCGCCGGGGTCTATTCCCTGCGCAGGGATCCTCTTCGCGCCGCCGGCGGCCCCGCGGCTTTCGGTACCGCCGATTTCGCCGTTTTGGCGGTGCTGCTGCTGGCCATGCTCCTGAACCTGGCGGGCACGCTCAGCCCCGAGATTTTCTACGACGCCCTGGTCTATCATCTCGCGGTCCCTAATTATTTCGTGATAAAACACGGGATAGCCCCGATGCCTTATAATTTTTATTCCGACCTGCCTTTTACGCACGGGATGCTTTACGGCGCGGCGCTGCTGCTCAAAGGCGAGGCCCTGGCCAAGTTCGTAAATTACGGGGCGGGACTCCTTACGGCCGGGGCCGTGCTGGCCCTCGGCGCCCGCCATTTCTCCCTGCGCGCGGGGCTCTGGGGCGCGGCTATATTTTACACCGTAGGGCATGCCATGCTCGCCTCCTGGTCCTCCGGGACGGAAGCCCTGCTGATGTTCTTCTCCACGCTTGCGCTCTACGCGGTCCTGAACCGAACCGAGGAAGAGCCGCGCTGGCTCTGGCTGGCGGCCTGCTTCTGCGGCCTGGCCATGGGCGTCAAGTACACGGGCTTCTTCACCGCCGTGGGCGTTATGCTGGTTTACGCCTGGCCGGCCCGCTCCAGGCCGCTGACCGCGCTCAAGAACCTGGCGCTCTTTGCGCTGATCGCCTCTTTCTTCGTCGGGCCCTGGCTGGTCAAGAATTACCTTTACCAGGGCAACCCGGTTTTCCCCTTCGCGCTGAACCTTTTCGGAGCGGACCCGCATTCGGACCCGCAAAAGCTCAAGGACTTTATCGGCCACGCCGGCCAGATCGGGCCTTTGAAGCCGCTGTACTGGCTGATGAACCCCTGGAAGATCACGATGGGGCAGGTCCCGAACTCGGAATATTTCAGCCCGCTCTTCATCCTTATGCTGCCGGGGGCCTTCCTCCTTTCCGGGCCCGCCGGCGCCGCGCTCTCGGGGCTGTGGATATTTTTCCTCTCCGTCTGGGGAGGCTTCTCGGTTTCCTCCACCATGGCGCGCTTCCTCATGCCGGCCTATCCCGCGGCCGGGCTCATAATGGCGGCTTATCTTTTTTCACCGGGGCACAGGGCGCTGAAAGGCGCGCTCAAAGCCGCGGCGCTGGCCGTCTGTTTCACCGGGCTTTACTGGGCCGGCGTGATCTTCTATTCCCAGGGCCGCTGGCGGCCCCTGACCGGGGCCGTTACCGCCGAGGATTACCTGAGCCATACCCAGCCCACCTACCCTTACAGCAGTTACTCCGCGGTAAAATATATAAACGAAAAAACCTCGCCCGGCTCGAAGGTCCTGCTGATCGGCGACGAGCGGAGCTATTACCTCAAGAAAGATTTTATCGTAAGTTCGGTCTATGACAATACGGCCGCGGTGGAATACGCCGTTGCATCCAAAGACGGCGAGGACCTCTACGCGCGGCTTAAGGCCGACGGCGTCACGCATATGCTTCTTAACACGGCCGAGGCCATAAGGCTGGGCACGAGCTACCGGATGTTCTACTGGGACGAGCGCGCTCGCGGGGTCTTCTACGATTTCTGGGGGCGGCACATAAAAGAGGTCTTTCATTTTGACGAGGCGCAGAACGGGCAGGTCTTCAACCGCGTTTCCGTCTACGAGCTCGCGGATAAACTCCCCGCCGGCGCTCCCCCCGCCTACAATGTGATGAAAGAGGTCATCATGAAGAACATCGAAGCTAAACATTAGGTTCGTTTATTTATTCCTCTCGCCGCCAAAGATTTGCTATTTTATACTTAAAGCGGCGGTTTTTATCTGAATGCTTATAAAACGCTTCATTTTCTCCTCCTTGTGCTTCATCCTTCTCGCGGGCTTCTCGCCCGCGCGCGCTTTCGACCCTTCCGGCTGGCAGACCAGCAAAAATTATCCGCTGATCGGCTCTCCGGACGCGAAAAAGGGCGGGGCGCTCCGTTCTACCTGGCTGAGCTTCCCTCCGACATTAAGGGTCCTCGGTCCTAATTCCAATACCATGGAGAGCAGGGACCTGCAGGGTATGGTCTACGAAACCCTGCTGGGCCTGCACCCGGAGACGCTGGAGTACATGCCCGGCCTCGCCGACTACTGGAAGATCTCACCCGACAAGCGCAAGTTCTATTTCCATATAAACCCGAAGGCACGCTGGGCCGACGGCAGCCCGGTTACCGCCGAAGACGTGGTGGCCAGCTGGGAATTCAAGGTCCGCAAGGATATCAAGGACCCTTATTCCTTAATGATGTGGAGCGAGAGCTACGAGAAGCCCGTGGCGGAAAGCCCTGACGTCGTCTCCGTCAAGACCAAGAAGCTGCACTGGCGCCTCTTTATGTATTTCAGCGGCACCGCGATTTATCCGGCCAAAGACCTGAAGGGCCTGACCGGCGACAAATATCTGGATGATTATAACTGGAAGATGTTCATGGGCTCCGGGCCCTATGAACTGAAGCCGGAGAATATCAGGAACGGGGAATCCATCACGCTGACGCGGCGCGCGGATTATTGGGGCGAGAAAGAAAGAGGCAATATAGGCCTGAATAATTTCGACAAGCTCACCTGGCTGGTGGTGATGGACGAGGAGCTCGCTTTCGAGAAGTTCAAGAAAGGCGAGCTGGATTATTATTA
>JAVHPG010000270.1:0-6763 GCA_036170455.1 Elusimicrobiales bacterium | reverse complement strand
CGGCGCGGACCGGGGTTTACACGACGTCCGGCATTGAATAGAATATTGATTAAGCTTTCCGGAACGAAAGATTAGCAATATAATTCACGGAGGAAAAATGAACAACGCCGAACTTATACGCAAAGCCGCGCAGAACTACAAGAAAGATATAGTCGCTTTCGCGCGCAATATTATCCGCACGCCCAGCTTTTCCTGCCAGGAAGGCAAGCTCGTGGAACTCATAAAGAAAGAGATGATAAAGGTCGGCTTCGACAAAATAAGGATCGACGCTATCGGCAATATCATCGGCTTTATCGGGCACGGCAAAAAGAAGATCATGCTCGACGCCCATATCGACACCGTCGGCATCGGCGACCCCAAGGCCTGGAAGATAGATCCCTTCGCCGGCATTTACAAGAACGACACCCTCTACGGCCGCGGCGCCACCGACCAGAAGCTTTCCATGGCCTCAATGGTCTACGCCGGCAAGATCATAAAGGACCTCAAGCTCGACGGCGACTACACCCTGATGATCGTCGGCTCGGTGATGGAAGAAGACTGCGACGGGCTGCCGCTCCTCCACCTCATCAATAAAGAGAAACTCCGCCCCGACTTCGTCGTCATAACCGAGCCCACCGACCTCAAGGTTTACCGCGGCCACCGCGGCCGCATGGAGATGAAGGTCGTCACCAAGGGCCGCTCCTGCCACGCCTCCGCCCCCGAGCGCGGCGACAATGCCGTGGTGAAGATGTCGGATATCGTCAAGGAAATAACCGGGATCAATAAAAAGCTGAAGACCGATAAGTTCCTCGGGAAAGGCTCCGTGGCCGTGACCTGCATAGACTGCAAGACCCCGTCCTACAATGCCGTGCCCGACGAATGCACCATCTACCTCGACCGCCGCCTGACCCTGGGCGAGACCCTGAAGAGCTCGGTGGCCGAGATACAGCGCCTCCCCTCCGTGAAGAAAGCCAAGGCCAAAGTGGAAGTGCTCTGGTATAATGCCGTCGCCTGGACCGGGGCGAAAGTGGACCAGGAAAAATACTTCCCCACCTGGGTCCTGCCCGCCGGGCATAAACTGGTGAAAGCCGGAGTAGAGGCCGGCAAGGTCGCCCTTAATAAAAAGCCCGTCGTCGATAAATGGGTGTTCTCCACCAATGGCGTGGCTACCGCCGGCCGTCTTGGGATACCCACCATCGGTTTCGGCCCGGGCAACGAGGTCTACGCGCATACCGTCAATGAGTTCATGCCGGCCGGGGACCTGGTGAAAGCCGCGGCTTTCTACGCCGCTATCACGCAGTACCTGTAAAAAGAGATAAATAAAAAGCCCCGCGGCGTCGCCGCGGGTTTTTTATTTTACCGCTTCGGCTACCTGCCCAGCATCCTGTTGAAGGAACCTCTGTCCTCTTCCCACTTCGCCCTGCTGGCTTCGTTGAACTGCGGATGCATCTTCCCTTCTCCGTCGATCCAGAGGGCCGCGCTTCCCTTCATGCTGCTCAGCAGCTTAAACGCTTTTTCCCTGCCCATAACGGCGAGCGCCGCCGAGGCCAGGAAATTCTCGTCCTCGATGCCTGGGTAATAGATCGTAAGCGTGGAGAAATCCTTTATAGGATAGCCGGTCCGCAGGTCCAGGATGTGCGAATAGAGCTTTCCCTCTATCTCCACGAAAACGTCGCGCCCGGAGGAAGAGATTATCATCCCGTCCTCGAAGGCGAACATGCCCAGGTTCTTCCCTTGGTTCATCGGGTCCGGAACCCGGTATTTCCAGGGCCTTTTGCCGTAAACCAGCATGTTCCCGCCGAGCCTCAGCTGCACCGGGTAGGGCGGGTTCTTTTCCTTGAGGATCTTATAGGCCCGTTCGAAAGCGTAGCCGCGCAGCAGGCCGCCGAGATTAACCTCTACGGGCCGGGAAAACCGCACCAGCTTTTTCTCCGCGTCCGCCTGCACATATTTGGAGCCTATGCTTTGCAGCGCTTTTTCAATTGCCGCTTTGGCCGGCAGGGTTTTGTTTCCCGCCGCTTCTTTCCAGAGCGGCCAGAGCGGCGCGAAAGTAATATCGAAGGCCCCTTCTGTAAGGCGGTTCAGGTCCAGCCCGAGCTGCAGCAGGCGGATGAACTCGTCGGTGACCGGGACCCACTCCTTTGCTGCTTTTTTGTTCACTACCGAAGTAAGGCTGTAAGCGTCGCTATAGCTGAGCTCTCCGGAGATGCGCTCCCACTCCGAGAAGATCTCGTCGGCCAGTTCCTTCGCTCCGGGCGTGTGCGGGCCGTAGGCCCGGAACTGCGCGGATACGTTCATCATGTAGGCTTTTTGCGTAAAAGTCGCGGTGCTTCCGCGCCTTGAGCAGCCTCCTGCCGCCAGCGCTAAAGCTGAAACCAGCAATATGGTTTTTTTAATATGCAAAATACCCCCCTGTCCCGGAACTGTAATTCCTAGGCCAAACGGTCCGGCCCGGAGGAACTGGCCTTGCTCCTTGTCTGAAAGGAATTCAGTATGCGCGAGGCCAGGGACCGGGCGCCGCTGAACCCGAAATACGGTTCGTCCAGAAGACAGTGGTGGCCGTAAGACGGAAATCCCAGTTCTACGAACGGAAGCCCGTCCGCAAAACCCTCGGTAAGCGCGAAAGAATTGACGACGGCCAGGTTAGGCGCCTGATAGCGTGAAAGGGCTGCCCTGGCGGCTTTAGCGTCCTCGGTGGACGGCGCGAAGAGAACAGTCCCTTCCGCCGCCCGTGCGCCAAGGGGGCGCCTGGAAGAATCCAGGAAGACCAGCGGCAGGGTCGCGCACAGCTCCGCCGCAAAAGAGGCGAAAGCGGAATAAAGGTAAGGGTCCCCGGCGAACATTAGCTTTTTGTGCAGGAGGGCGCGCAGCGCCGGGGCTATCGTCCTGGCGGCTTCCCGCTCCTCCTGAAGAATTTCCTGCGGCAGGCCGCCGGGCAGGCCCGCGGCGCGGCGGACGGAGGCCAGCCACGAGGAGGTCCCCTTCAGCCCGAGCGGCAAGCCGGTCTCCAGCAGTTTACTGCCGAATTTGTGGGCCAGGGTTTTGGCGGCTTTTCTGCCGTAGGGCAGGGAAACGATAAGGGAGGCCTCGGCCACGCGCGCCAGTTCCGCGACGCTGCCGCCGGAAGGCCAGATAGAAACGACATCGAGCCCGGAAACTTTCAGCAGCCGGGTAAGCTCTTTTAAATTAGCCGCGTGGTCGGCCTCGTTCCTGTCGAACATATAGCCGACCAGCGCCACTTTATTCTTAGTGCGTTTTCCGGAACGTTTCTCCGGTATGGCGCGGGCAAGCGCCTCTAGAGTCATGTCGTACCCTTCCAGCCAGTCTGAATCCATGGATTTGGCCGGGATAGCCGTCACCGGCGTGCCGGAAGAAACGGACCGCGCTATGCCGTCGTAATCCATCCCGGCCAGCCAGCAGTAGGGCAGGCCGGTCAGGAGCACTGCGCCGAACTGCCCGGAACCGGCCACGCTGTTAAGCATGGCGCCTAGCCTCTTTTCCGGGTTTTTCGGGGGGTTTACCGGCGTCCACATGGTGCAGAGGATGCGGTGCCGCCCGGCTTCCGATAAAAGCGTGGAGAACAGGTCATGGTTGCCGGCGATCAGGTCGGCCTTGACCATGACGCAGTTCGCCCCGTCCACCATGAGGCAGACGTCGCTGACCGCGTTGAGGCCCAGGAACACGCCCAGAAGGTAGGGCAGCTGGTAGGTTTTCTCAAACGCTTTTTGTGAGGAAATATCTTTCATTAAAATCCCATTCGCAAAGCTGCGCCAGCCTGCGCAGGGTTTCCAGCGCGCCCTCGTAGCCGGGCTCGCAGACCGCCACCGAAAAAGCGCTCTTCCCGGCGGCTGACAGGCGCGGGTCGAGAGGAATATCGGAATAGGCCAGGCGCAGGGCCCGGTCGCCTGACAGCGCTTTTAAAAGCCCGCCGGGGCTGTCGAAAAAGACCAGCTTGAATTTTATTCCGGTCCTGGCGGCCAGGGCAACGGCCTCGGTCCTGGCGAGGGCTTTGAGGGCGGGATCGGCCGTGTGGACAAAAAGCCTTACGGCCAGGCCGGCTTCGGCGAGGAACGAGACCAGCGGCACGCCTGAGACCGCCCAGGAACCTTCAAGCATACCGAACTCTTTCGGCGAGGCTACAAAACCGGCGGCAAAGCGGGACAGGCGTTTGGCCAGGGCCGAGTGGGCCGCAGCCTCTTTTTTAGACGGGCCGAAGCCCTCCGCCGGGCTTTTCCTGCCCAGGGCGGTAAACAGCGCGCGCAGCCAGGCTTTAGTGGCCGCGAACCCATAGGGCGCGCCCGGGGCGGTCCATTTTATGCCGAGCTTGTCGAAAGCCCCGGTCAGCACCGGGTCCGCCGACGAAAGCACCTGCAGCCTGGCGGAAGCGATATCTTTATAAAACTCCGTATCCCAGGACTTCACGGACAATCCTTTGGAAGCCAGCAGGTCTGTGAGCGGTTCTCTGGAACTGCCGAAATTTATCAGGTTCACGTCCCGGGAAGGCTTCACGCGCTTGAGCGCCGACAGCCTGCGGACCACGAAAGCGGAGCGCGCCTGTACCTTCTCCGGAGTCTCGGTGTAAAAGCTGTTGAAGTTCTCCCGGAGCACTTCCACGCCGAGGTCGCGGGCGATCTTATCGCTGAAGGACGCCACGTCGCTCGCCAGGATGAGGGGGGCGCAGCCGCTGTAAAATTCGATCAGCCCGCCGGGGCCGGTGCGGGCGGCCGCGGCCGCGAGCGTGTCGGCTATCTTTTTTTCGTCGCCTTTGACGGCGTCCTCATACAGAAAATCCGTATTAACTATTATGTGGTCTTCCTTGGGGAGGAGCGGCGCGAGGGAGGGGGTGGAATCGTTGGCGAGCCCCGCTATTTTCTGGAAAGTGCTCAGCGGGGTCTGGGAACAGCTGCTGAAGCGGCACTCGTTATCGCCGTGCTCCACCATCACCGAGCCCGGAGGCACGCAGATGCCGGAGCTGTCGGAAAAAAGGAAACGCTGCCACTGCCCGAAGCCGATATAGGGCTCTTCCGGCTTGTCGCCTTCCGGCATCAGCGGGTGCGACGAGGCCTTCCCGAATGAGTCGACATTCTCGTAAAAATCCAGTTTGCCGCTGAAGGCCGAGATAAAATCGTCGAAACGCAGCCCCGAGATCTCCTTCAGCGCGGTGTGGAAGCCTTCCCGGGAAATGTCGGAGGGCGGCTCCTCGCCCGGCATGAAGCAGTAAGCCCAGTCGCCTAAGGCGGACATGCCCGGCCTGGAGTCGGACTCCGGGGCGATGAAAAGCCTGAAGGTCGTGCCGCCGCCTTTCCAGGAACAGACCACTTGTCCCCCGGCCACGCCGGTCATGCTGAAACCGTATTTCTCAAGCAGGGCCGAAGGGGAGACTTTGTTTTTTTTTACGGCGTGGACGGCGGCGGGCCCTGCGCTCTTCACTTCAGGTTTGACCGGCCTGTCGTCCATGAAAGCTTCGAACTCGGCCGGGCCCAGCATCCGGGGCGGCGAGGAGGGAATTGCGGCAGAGGCTATCTCCGCGGCCAGGCGCGCCAGGCTTTTGGCCGCTTCGCTGCGCGGCTCCAGCGCGACCACCGGCTTGCGGGCTTTTTCCGCTCTTGTGACCGCCGAGTCCCGCGGTATCACGCCCAGCACCCGCGTATTGGCGGCGCGCGCGAAATCATGGGCCAGCCTGACGGCGGCGAAATCCTTCGCGTTGACGGCGAGGCCCGCGAGAAACACACCGTTCCTGGCGTAATTGTTCACCATCGAGATCAGATTGTTGGCGGCGTAAAGAGAGAGGAGCTCCTCGGAGACGACGAGGATGGCTTTACTCGCGAAGCCCCGGCGCAGCGGCGCGGCGAAACCGCCGCAGACCACGTCGCCCAGGACGTCGAAGATCACCGTATCGTAGCCCTCCTTCTCTATAAGCGAGGAATCCTTGATGGCGTCGAGCATGGCGCCGATGCCGGCGCCGGCGCAGCCGACCCCGGCCTGGGGGCCGCCGGCCTCGATGCAGTCTATGCCTTTGATAGAGCGGTGGAGCGAGCGGCGCAGGGCTTCCCCGTCGGAGCCGCCCTGGTCGTTGAAAGGGCGGATGCGGCGGCCCATGAGCGAAAGCGTGGAATCCATCTTCGGGTCGCAGCCGACGTGCAGGACCTTTTTGCCCTTCGCGGCGAAAAGGACGGAGATATTGGCGGCTATGGTGCTCTTGCCTATGCCGCCTTTCCCGAAAAAGACTATGCTTTCCATTTTGTTCTATCCGCGCCGCGGGGCGTCCGCTCGCTGCCGCTAATTTTGACTTGGTTAATTATATAAAAAACCAGCGCCGGTCATGGCCGGTAATGATATTTTACGGCCGGGTTCGAGAGGCGTCTTTATGCTTATTTCGAGATAAGCCCGGATGCCGGCAGCGGTTTGAATTCCCCGCTTCCATAGAGCGCCGCGTATTTGCGAAAGACTCCCTCGCATTTTCCGAGCATTGCGCAGGCGCGGCATTTCCCGGGTTTGAAAGACGGGCGGTGGCTGGCCAGCGGCAGGTTCATCGGTACGGTATGGATATGAACAACACTGTTCGTGTTCTTTTTCCATACTTTCCCGGTTATGCAGGGGATGCACAAGTTGAGAGAGCGGCGGATGCCTTTCGGGATCTCGGATAATTTAGGGCACAAACTCTCATAAGAAATCCTGGATCCCGTAGGATAGGGGAATGTTACGGGGCAGCCGTAACGCTTCACTATGGCTTCTATTTCATGCAGGTTCTGTTTCAGGAAAATGGTGGAGAACTTGACGCCGA
>JAVHPG010000269.1:0-6781 GCA_036170455.1 Elusimicrobiales bacterium | reverse complement strand
GCTGATGCTGGCGCAGGTAGAACCTGTACTCCGGAACCAGCGACTTGATGAACAAGGGTATTTCAAAGAGATCCCCGGGCTTGTGATAAAGGCAGATGGCGAGCTTGGGACGGTTGCGCCTGATAGTCCCGGCCGCCCCCTTTAAAGCCTCCAGCTCAGCGCCCTCGACGTCCATCTTGATATAGGTAGCGTCGGGAGCCAAATTGTCTATGGTATCCGCTTCGATGGAGGAGCTGCCCGTTTCAGCTATGGCTGAACCGGTCGTCCCTTCAGCCGCCGTAAAGCGCAGCACTTCGGCCCTGCTCCACAGCCCCTTGCCGATTATCTGAACGTCGCGGAACCTCTGCCTGCCGGCCAGCGCGTTCAGCTTGGCCACATTCGCCGGCTCAGGCTCGAAAGCGTAACACCGCCCGTACTTATTATTGGTTTTCCGCAGGAAAGTAAGCAGGGTGTCCCCGGTGTAGGCCCCGCCGTCCACGAACACCTCGCTTTCCGAAAGCCCGATTATCCCTTTGGGGAAATACTGGTCCTTACAAAAGACATCGTACAGGGGTTCCGCGTCCCCGGACAGCTTGGAATTGAGGAAAGCGGCGTATGTTTCCCGGGACAGTTCATCGGAAAGCATCCCATAAACCGCGCCGAACCGCTCTCCGTGCCGTTCCACATAAGCGCGGTCGATCTCATAATTCAGCAGCGCGCCCATCACGTCGAAGAAATAGATCCCCGCGATCCGGCCGCTGTTCTTTTCCGCCAGCTTCTTCCTGGCCACCCGCGAATTAGCGAAACCGATGACGACATTGAATTTTTCGAACCGCCGCGCTATCTCTTCGAAGGAAACCGTTTCCGGCGAAGAAGTGAACCCCTCGTCCACGAAACACCCCGCCGCTTTCAGCCCGAAGCCCGCCAGGTACTCCCGCATATAAGGCGCGTACCAGCCGTCCCCGTAAAGTAACAGGGGAAGCGCCTTCAGAGCCTTAAGCGCCTCTGCCTCCCCCGCGGCCCCGGCAGGCGCGCTTAAAATTTTATCCAGGAACGTATCCTTCATATTTCAATTTTAACACAAAACGCGGCCCGACCTTTACTTAAACAACCACTATCAATACTGCGCGTTCGGAGGGGTGGCAAAGGCATTTACCTAAAGCTCTCCATATTTCCTAAAATATCGGGAGAGGTACAGGTCAGCCGAGGACACTAATATGGCCAATAAAAAAGTTCTTCTCATCATCAGGGACGGGTGGGGGATGTACAGGCCGGATAAATTCAACGCCGTACGCAACGCCAGGACGCCCAATATGAAGCGCTACCTCCAGCATTATCCCAATACCGTGCTCGAGCCTGCCGGCGAATCCGTCGGACTCCCCAAGGGCTACCAGGGCTCCTCCGAAGTCGGCCACCTCAATATGGGCGCCGGCCGCATAGTCATCCAGGAACTCAAGCGCATCATGGACATGATAGAGGACGGAACCTTCTTCGGCAGGCCCGCCCTGAAAGCCGCGCTCGACAACTGCTTAGCCAAAGGGAGCGCCCTCCACCTGATGGGCCTCGTGCAGGACGAAGGCGTGCACGCCCACCAGGACCACATGTACGCCATCATGCGCGAGGCTAAAAGGATCGGCATAAAGAAAGTCTACATACACTTTTTCGCCGACGGCCGCGACACGCCCCCGCGCAGCGCCCTCTCCTTCCTCAAAATGCTCGAAGAGGTCATCAAAGAGGTGGAGATAGCCTCGGTCGCGACCATAATGGGCCGCTACTACGCCATGGACCGCGGCGAAAAATGGGAGCTCGTGGACCGGACCTATAATGCGATCACCAAAGCCGCGGGCGCCAGGGCCGAAACCGCGGAAGCCGCCATCAGCGACGCTTACGCCAGCCTCACCAACCCCAACGGCCTGCCCATAGTCGACGAGTACATCCCCCCCACCATCATCGGCGATTATCCCGGCATGCAGGACGGCGACTCGGTGGTGCACTTCAACTTCCGCCAGGACCGCGCCATAGAGCTGACCAAGGCCTTCGTCGAGGACAGCTATCCCGGCAAGCGCTGGCAGAGGCCGGACGTGGTTTATTGCGGCCTGACCCGCTACTACGACGAGTTCAAGTTCAGCGCCCTCCCCCCGATGGACGAGGGCGGCGGCATGAACAATCTGCTGGGCCAGATCATCTCCGAACGCGGGCTCAAACAGCTGCGCCTCGCCGAGACCCAGAAGTTCAAGCACGTCACCTCCTTCTTCAACGGCAAGCGCACCGAGCCCTACAAGGACGAGGACCAGGTGGAGATAAAAGGGACCTGGGACCCCTCCAGCTTCGGCGAGCACCCCGAGATGAACGCCCCCCAGGTCCGCGAGCGCGCGGTCAAGGAAATAGCCTCGGAGAAATATGATTTTATAGTCGTCAACTTCGCCAACTGCGACATGGTGGGCCACACCGGCATCTACCCCGCCACCGTGAAAGCAGTGGAAGTGACCGACTCCAGCGTGGAGCTGCTTGTGGCCGCGGCGCTGAAGCACGGCTACACCGTCATGGTCAGCTCGGACCACGGCAATGCCGAGGAAATGTGGGACTACAGGATAAACATGCCCAAGACCTCCCACACCACCAACCCGGTGGAATTTATTTATATAGCGAAGGACGCGGATGCGGTGAAGCTGCGCCCCCACGGCATCCTGTCCGACATCGCCCCGACGGTCCTGCAGGTGATGGGCCTGGAGCAGCCGGCGGATATGACTTCGAAGTCGCTGATAGCCTGATGTTCATAAAGCTCAAAGTGCACCCGGACTCCAGGCGGGACAAGGTCTTCAAAAAGGCCCCCGACGCCTACGAGATCTGGACGAAGTCCCCGGCGGAGCGCGGCCTGGCCAACGCCTCCGCCCTGCGCCAGCTCTCGGTCGTGCTCGGCATAGAAGTGAAAAAAATAATGTTGATAAAAGGCGCCACCTCCCCCGCCAAAATAGTAAAGATATTCTCCCCGGAAATAAAGAAATAGATTTCGGCGGGGGACTTACTGTATAATTCTTATATGATAGACCGCAAAAACGCGCGCCTGCTCGCTTTGGCCGCCATGATAGTCTTTATCTCCACCGTGGCCGTCCTGCTGGCCCGCCAGTTCAATTTGGGCCCCGAGCGGCCCTCCCCGGGCTTCCGCACCTTCGGGCCCAAAACCGCCCCCGTGCAGATCTACGAATACACCGACTTCGCCTGCCCCGCCTGCCGCCACGCCGCCGGGAAGATAGACGAAATGATGAAGATCTACGGCCCCGGCCTGCGCGTCAGCTTCAAGCATTACCCGCTGATGGATATCCACCCCTGGTCTTTCCACGCCGCGGCCTACGCCGACTGCGCCGGCGAGCAGGGCAAGTTCAAGGAATACGCGGCCCTGCTGTTCGAAAACCAGGAGAAATGGGCGCAGGCCAAAGAAAAACCGAAGGAATTCGAAGCCTATGCCGCCCAGCTGAAGCTGGATTGGCCCAAAATAGTGGCCTGCGCCGACTCGCCCGAGACCCTCAAGCGCCTGAAGCTGGACATAGCCGAAGGCGACCTGAAAGGCGTGAACGCGACCCCCACCTTTTTCATAAACGGCAGGCGCGCCGTGGGCGGCGGCCAGCTGGTGGACCAGGCCAGGAAATTCGACAATATCCTCAGGGCGGCGAAACCATGAACGGCAAAACTGGAACCGCGGATATACTGGGCCTCCTTGCGCGGCTCGCGGCCGGCGGGTTGTTTATCTACGCCGGGCTGATGAAAGCCCTCGCCCCGGTGGAGGAATTCGGCTACGCCATAGAAAGCTACCGCGTCCTTGACGCCCAGCTCTCGCTCTTGGCGGCCTATATCATGCCCTGGGTGGAATTGTACACCGGGCTGCTGCTGGCCGCCGGCGTTTTCACGCGCCTCAACGCTTCCCTCTCCGGGCTCATGCTGCTCGGCTTCGAGGCGATGCTGGGCCAGGCCTGGCTCCGCGGGCTGCCTATCACCTCCTGCGGCTGCTTCGGCAGCGGCGGCGGCAACTCCATCGCCCGCGAATTCACACAGAACCTGGTCTTTCTGGCGCTGTCTTGGGCGGCCTTCAAATACGGCTCGGCCTGGTCCGCGGACAAGGCGGCCGAAACCCTATGAAGAAGTTCCTGCTGCTGGCGGCGCTCGCCGCCGGGCTGACCGCCTTCCGGCCTTACAGCCAGGGCGCGCGCGCCAAGGCCGCCTGGATGACGGTTTCCGCCATCAAGACCGGCCAGGAGTATTACCTGGAGGTGGCCCAGGACGGCCAGGCCATCCTGCGCGAAGAAACCGCGAAAAGCGTCATAACCCGGCGCGGCAGCATAAAACCGCAGTTCGTAAAAGATTTATTCCGCGAAATAGAGAATTCGGAGATCATCAATTCCCAGAACGTAAAGCAGAGCAAGATGGTCTTCTACCGCGGCGATATGCTCAAGATCTCCGCCTATATCAGCGGCGAGCTTACCCGCACCGTGGCCCCGCTCAATAATTTCGGCGAGGCCTTCTCCTACGCCTTTAACGAGGTGAAGAAGGCCGTGGCCGTTCTTCCGCAGGAAAAAAAAGTGCTTTCTTTCCTGCGGGCTGAAACGGTGGAGGGCGAAGCCCTCGACGCTTTCAGGGGGAAGGTGGAAGTGGACGGGGAAGTGAAGACCATAGAGACCGAGGACCTGCGGACGATAAAGCCGCTGATGGCTGCCGTTAAAGAACCTCACCGCCTGATCCCCATCGAAACGGCAGCGGAGCTTAAGGAACTGCAGGAATTCATCTCCAGCCGCCGCCTTTACGGACTCCGGACCCTTTTTTACGTGCCCAGCACGCGCGGGACTTTCAAGTGCCAGCTGCTGGAAACCGACAGGAAAGAGGCGCCCCGGGCCGCGCCGGGCCGGAAGAAGGGCCCCAAAAAGCCGGCCGCCGCGGGAAAAGCCGGCCGTTAGCGCCGCTGCTTCCCGGCCGCGGCCGGCGCGGGGCGGAAAAAACCCCGGTATTTTTGTTAGAATAAACCTATGCCAGAAGAACCCAGGATAAAAGTGACCGCGGTCGACGACGACGAAACCATACTCGAAATTTACGAGACGGGGCTCGCCACGGCCGGCTGCGAGGTGCGCACCTTCGTAGATCCGAAGAAAGCCAGGGACTTCTTCGCCGCCGCCAGGCCGGAAGAGATGCCCGACGTCATCCTCATGGACATCATGATGCCCGGCGTGGACGGCATCACCCTCATGGGAGACATCCGCACTAACGACGCCGCGGCCCATATCCCCATAATAGCCGTAAGCGGCCTCAACGACGCCGCCACCCTCAATGACGCCTTGCTCTTCGGCGCAATGGACTACCTGGTAAAACCCTTTGAGCTGGACGCGCTGGTCGGCAAGATAAAGAAGGCCGCCGAACTCTCGCGCAAACGCGCCCCTAAAACCTGACCTGACCGGAGCCGGATCCCCGGGCCGCCTGATTTGCAGGCGGCTTTATTATTTATAATAATATAAAGGCGGTCGGGCCGAGGACGGGAAATCGAAACCATGATAAAGACTCTTAAAACCGTATTTACCCAAAAAACCCACGAAGGAACTACTGAAAGGCTGCTGCAGTATTCTTTCAGCTATTTCTTCCTTTACGTCATTACCGGCTACCTGGCGAAGTATTTCGCGAAAACGCTGGTAATGGGCGGCACCACTTATACGGTTTACAACACCATCGGCGGCATGTTCATCTGCAACCTGGTAGTGCTCGTCTGGGGCTGGTACAAGTTCCAATCAGCGGAGCGGATTAATTTCCTGGGCCTGAACATCCCCCGCGAGTTCCTTTATATCATCCCCTCGGGCGTCTGCACGGCCGTCATCATACCGACCACCACGCTGATGTATGTGCTGCCCATCTCCGTGATGGTAGCCATGATCATCATGCGGGCCAGCGTCATTATCATCAGCCGGATTATCGACACGATACAGATAAAGCAGGGCGTGCTCAGAAAGACGGTCTATTGGGAGGAGAATGTGGCGGTGGTCTTCGCCCTTATCGCGGTCAGCATTAAAATGATCTACGTCAAGCCCGGCGACTTCGACTTCATCCACAATGCGGCGGCGATGACGATCCTGGGCGCCTACCTGACCGCCTACTCTATCCGCATCTACATCTTCAACTACTACAAGAATACCCGGAAGCCGGGCGCCGTCTACGACACCAAGGGCTTCTTCGCGGTGGAGCAGATAACCTCCTCGCTGGCCCTGATCGTAGGCGGGGCCCTTTTCTTCTACTCCATCGACCTGGCGGGGGCCGACCCCAGGACCTTCGCTTTCCAGTTCAAGGATTCCCTGGTAAATACCCCGGCCCTGTGGAAGGAGGGAGTCCTCTCCGGCCTGCCGTTCGGCGCCGCGGCCTTCTTCTCGGTCTTCCTGTTCATGTTCAAGGGCCGCACCGCCACTTTCGCCGGCCTGGTGAACCGCGTCACCTCCCTGGTGGCCGGCACCGTGGCTACGCTGGTGGTCTGGTGGCTGATAGCCGGCCAGAAACTGCCGGGGAAGGAAGACTGGTTCGGCCTGGCGGCCATCTTTGCGGCAATTTACTTTATGGGCAAAGCAGAGCGGAAGCGCGCCCACGAGCTGATCAAAGCGCACGAGATCAAGCCGGAAAAAGGCAGCGAGATAAAATAGCCGGAGCTACATCATGAAAAAAACCAAGAACGGAAAAGTAAATATCTGCATCGTAGGCGCGGGCTACGTGGGCCTGGTCAGCGGCGCCTGCCTCGCCGAGGTCGGCCACCGCGTGGTCTGCGTGGACAGCGACCCCGCCA
>JAVHPG010000268.1:0-1445 GCA_036170455.1 Elusimicrobiales bacterium | reverse complement strand
ACGTGTTCCCAGTCGATGCGGGTATTGATCCCCACCCACACGCCAGGGCGCACCCGACGGCGGACCATCGTGTACAACGGACCGAACGCGCGCAGCGTCTCTCCCGGCGCCGCGGCGAGGAGGATGCAACATGGCCAGGACGCGGTCGACGAAGAACAAGCCGTCACGGAGGAAGAACAAGCCGTCGCGCAGGCCCGCCCCGAAGGACATCGCCGTCAAGGTCGACGCGAGGCTCAAAGCGCTCTACGACGCGTTGGTCGAGGAGATCGAGCTCGTGTCGCGGCAGGACGCGCTCCAGTGGGACAAGCGGTGGGAGGCGGCGGGAAAGATCGTCGACCACGACCCGCCGCTCTACGTGCTCGGCGGGTTCGCGAACGACGACGAGTTCTTCCGGGCGGTCATGCACGAGGAGCCGCGCAACGCGCGCAGGTACGTGCGTGTCGCGAAATTCGCGTCGCCGTTGGAGGAGAGCACGTACGGGATCACGAAGCTCGACGCGGCGCTCGGGCTCGTCGAGGCGAAGCTCGGAGCGCCGCTCGCGCACCCTCCGCTGCCCGTGGCGTTCGAGCGGCTGCGCGTGCCGACCCGGGGGGGCTCCGTCCGGCTCGAGGCCGCGACCGTCGCCGACCTCACCGCGGCGACCGCGGGGGTGCGCAGGGGCTCGGGCGAGGCGAGGCCCACACCCGCGCGCGCGGCGCTCGAGACGGCGCTTGCGAGGGTAAGCTCGCTCTCCGACGTCGTGGTGCGCGAGGCGGCGGGGCGCGTGTCGTTCACCAACGTGCCGCTCGCGGCGTTCGAGCGCTTCGTGGGGACGCTCGGGCGCGTGCGGCTTCCGGCGCTCGGGTCCGCGAGCCCGAACACGAAGAGCCCGAAGAGCCTGGGCAAGACGCGCGCGGGGCGTCCGGCCATCGATGGCCGAGCATCCGGCCATTGATGGCCGAGCATCCGGCCATTGATGGCCGAGCATCCGGCCATGAATGGCCGAGCCGTCGTCTCCAAGTCGCGGCGCTCGTAGACGCCGCCCCGCGGTCCGGCACGACCCGCATGCGGAGCCGGCCCGCGTAGAACGTGCGCTTGCCCTTCGGCGTGACCTTCTCCCGCACCTCGACGGCGCCCGCCACGAGCGTCTTGTGGGGGACGCCCTTGCCCTCGCCGCGCGTCATGCCGCCGATGTACCCTTCGTCGACCTCGACCGGCCAGTCCGTGCCGATGCGATCCCGGTCGGGCCGCACCATCGCCGCCGCGGCCAGCGCGAGCCGCCTCCTCGCGCACAGGTGGCGCCCGCCACCCCACGCCATGGCACCCGCCACCCTCGAGGCGGCGCCAACAAGCCCAATAGCCTACAAAACAAGCTCACTCCAGCGCGGCACGAGACTCGCTATGTCGGTCGCGCGGCGAATCTCATCGACTACGTCCTGCCGTCGGTCGGCCTGCGACAATGGGTG
>JAVHPG010000267.1:0-1453 GCA_036170455.1 Elusimicrobiales bacterium | reverse complement strand
GGTGCAGGCGTTAACGGTTCCTTTTACAGCATCTTGCAGGTTTTCCCGTAGTAAATATCCTCGCCCTCGCCGCACTTCACCGGCTTTATTCTGAAGTAAGTGGAGACCAGGAACCAGCCGAGCAGCGTCGCGCCGAGTATTATTATCGTGTCGGGAACTATCCTGAATTTATTAAGCGCCAGGATGACCGGCATATTGTAGAACTCCGGGCTCCGGGCGAACCAGACCCCGTGCTTATAGACCATGAAAGTCTGGATCAGGCCTTCGGGCAGGAGCACGGACAGCACCATGAGGAGCAGGCCGCCGTTCAGGAGCCAGAAGATCGCTTTCAGCAGGCCGTTGTTCCAGTACTCGTTCTTGACCAGCGAGCGCCAGGAGAACAGCATGAGCGAGATGGACAGCATGCCGTAGACGCCGAAGAGGGCGGCATGGCCGTGGTTCGCCGTCAGGTAGGTCCCGTGCTCGAAGTAGTTCACTATCGGCAGGTTGATGGAGAAGCCGAACATCCCGGCGCCCAGGAAGTTCCAGAAGCTGGAAGCCGTAAGGAAGAACAGCGGCCAGCGGTAGGGGAAATCCTTGCCGGCGTCCTGGATGGACTGGTATTCCTTCCAGGCCCGGACTACCAGAAGTATCATGGGTATCGGCTCGAGAGAGGCGAACACCGCTCCCAGGGCCAGCCAGTAGGACGGCCCGCCGTACCAGAAATAATGGTGCGCGGTGCCTATGATGCCGCTGGCGAACACCAGGATGGCGCTGAAATAGGCCACCCGCATGGCCGATTCTTTCTTTACAAGCCCCATCATCACGAGGAAGAGGGAGATTATCGCTACCCCGAAGAACTCGAAGATGCCTTCCACCCAAAGGTGGACCACGAACCAGCGCCAGTAATCCGCGATGGTAAGATGGGAACCTTTCCCGTAGAAGAAGCCGAAGCCGAAGAAGCCGACCACCATCACGGCGCTGACCAGGTAGAACATGACCACGCCGCTATTGTCCCTGGCCGCGCCGAAGAGCTTGTCTTTCATGCCGCGGTAGACGATGACGAGCCAGGCTATCAGGCCCACGAAAAGCAGCCACTGCCAGAACCTGCCGGATTCGAGGAATTCCCAGCCCTGGTGGCCGAACCAGAACCAGGTAGCGTCAGTGAAGTAACCTTTTGCGCCGAGCGCCGTCCCCGCGAGGCTGCCTACGGCCACCAGCACTACGGCCACGAACAGTATATTAACCAGCAGACCCTGGTTTTTCGGCTCTTTGCCGCTGATCACCGGCGCCAGGTAGATAGAAGCGCCGATCCAGGTGGTGGCTATCCAGAAGATCGCCAGCTGCAGATGCCAGCTCTTTGCCCAGGTATAGGGAACAAGCGTCGCTATGAAGTCCGGGAAGAAAGTCTCCGGGCTGACGGTGTAATGCGCCAGCAGGCCGCCCATGCAGGTCTGCAGGATGAACAGTGCCG
>JAVHPG010000266.1:0-1454 GCA_036170455.1 Elusimicrobiales bacterium | reverse complement strand
TATATCAAGCGCGGATACGAATTCATTGATGCAATTCGACTTGCGTATGGTGATTTGCAAGGCGATTATGCTTTCGTGATCGGGCGCGCGAATGACGACAAGTTATACGCGTTCAAAAAAGGTTCGGGCATGGTGATCGGAATCGGCGATGGCTTCACTTGTCTTTCGTCTGACCTGCCTTCGATATTGCCATTGACTCGCGAAGTCATTCGTCCGCAGGATGGGGAGATCGTGACGCTGTGGGCAGACCGCGTGGAAGTGCGCTCTGTCAAAGATGGAAAAATAATTCAACGAATGCCAGAAACAGTTACGGAGTCGATGGATGCGGTGCAGAAGGGCGGGTATCCGCATTTTATGTTGAAAGAAATCCACGAGCAGGCACAAGTCGCCCGTGAGTTAATCCACTTATTGGATGGCAGCCCCGATGTGCAGCCGTTGGTCGAAAAGATGAAGAACGCGCGTCATCTGTATTTGATCGGATGCGGCACGAGTTATCACGCGGCGGCGGTGGGCTCGGTGTACATCGCGCAACTGGCGGGGCTGACCGCCATCCCCGTGCTTGCGCCGCAGTTCATCGCGCAATACGCGCCCGCGGTGGGATATGAAGACGTGGGGATTTTCGTCAGCCAATCGGGCGAGACCAAGGATGTGCTCAACGCGTTGGAAGCCGCCGAGAAGCGCGGCATGGCTTGTTTTGGATTGGCGAACGTGGTGGGCTCGACGTTGACGAAGGCGACTTCGTTCTGTCTACCCTTGTGCTGCGGATACGAAATCAGCGTGCCCGCCACGAAGACATTTACCAACCAGGTCGTGACGTTTTTGTATCTGGCTTACAGACTCGCTGGCAAAGACACGAGCGAACTTTTGCGTATCCCTGAATTGATGGAGCAGACGATTGAGATGGTCGGACCGCAGATCGAAGCGATTGCGAAAGACATCAACGAGTGGAATGATATGTATTGTCTCGGCTACGGCGCGACTTATCCGATCGCTTTGGAAGGCGCGTTGAAATTAAAAGAAATTACGTATGCCCATTGCGAAGGCATGCTCTCGACCGAGTTCAAACACGGACCGCTCTCCGCGGTGAGCAAGGGATTCCCGATCCTCTTTGTCGCGGGACCGAACGATGTGCCGCTCATCATCAGCGGCATCAACGAAGTGAAAGTCCGCGGCGCACGGACGATCACCATCGCCGAAGAGGACGCCCGCCTGCGTGCCAATGGCGATGACCTGGTCGTCATCCCTAAATCGGATGCACAGATCAGCGCGTTGCTGGGAGTTCTTCCGTTGCAGTTGCTTTCGTATCACATGAGTGTGATGCGCGGGTTTGATCCTGATTTTCCGAGGAATTTGTCCAAGACACTGACGGTGGATTGAGGAATAATTTTCACCACAAAGGACACAAAGAGCACAAAGGATTTGAAGTGGACCAGCTTCTCCCCCTTGGGGGAGAC
>JAVHPG010000265.1:0-6892 GCA_036170455.1 Elusimicrobiales bacterium | reverse complement strand
TTTCGCTAGCAGCAGCGCCCGCAGCGGAGACCTTGGCGCGAGAGCGCCGTAATAGTGGATAAGCCTGGTGTCCCTCTTCCTCTGGCAGACCGAATACCTCTGAACAACTACGGGCCGGCTCACTGTCGCCGGCGCTCCCGTATGGCGAAGCGGAAGTAGTACGCCAGCAGGAACCAGACCGGGAAGAACTGGCTGTACCAGATAACCCCTTTAATGACATTGCTGGAATACAGAAGCCGTATATCCACGGCATTGTAAACCGAATACAGGATATGGAAAGCCATGGGCACGAGTGAGATCAGCAGCAGCGTCTCGTACTTGCGCCTGTAACCCTGTCCGACGGTCAGAAGATAGGCCGGGATCAGGGCGTAAATATAGGAGTACGGCTTTATCCTCGGCCAGATCGCCATCAGGACCAGGAGCCACAGAGAGAACGACTCCGGCACCGTCATGGACCTTATTTTTCTGGACAGGAAGTACGACGCCAGGACCGTTAAGCCAGCGTAAACACAATAAAGGGCAAAGACCACGCCGCGCCCCGCTGAGAAAGTCCGGCCCATGGCCGATAACAGGGACAGCGACGAAGCGTTGCTGGTGGCGCCCGTCTCCGTAAGCGGGTAACCCACCACTTTAAAGAACGAGGGCATCAGCCCCGGGTAGGCCAGGTAGGACAGGCCATAAAGGGCAAGGAAAACCAGGCCGGAAACGAGCACCATCCTGACCCTGGTCCCGGCCGGCAGCGGCAGCAGGAGGAACAGCGGGGCTATGGAGATAGGCGTTATCTTGAAATAGCCCAGCAGCCCCACCACGGCTGCCGCCTGCAGATACGCCTCTTTCTTCAGGCAGTAGAACACCGCGGCCATCATAAACAGTTCCACTAAGCCGATATTGCCGCTCCGGAAATTCCAGTAAGCGGCGATGAAACCCGTAAAGAATATCGTGGCGAGATAGAGCGGGTCGTTCTTTTCGCTGAGTTTTTTTACTACGAGCGCCGAGAGCAGGAGCAGGACGGACCACAGGAGGTAATACAGGGGCTTGAGATATTGGCCGAAGAACAGCAGGGGTTTAAAAACCGCCAGGGTAAGCGGCGGGTAGATGAACGGGCAGTTGATAACGGAAGCGGTAGTATAAGGGTCCTTGCCGTCGGCAAGGTGCTTCACCGCGTAGAAATAAATGCTGAAATCCCACCCGGACTGCCCGTACCTTAAAAATATCCAGAGCGCGTTCAGCGCCAGCAGCAGGACGCAGGCGCCGATAAAGATCTTCTTATAGCCGCCGTCAGCGGCCTCCAGAACCCGGCCCTTCACTTCCCGAACCTCAGCCTGACAAGGGTCCACAGGAAAAACAGCATGAAGGCCGCTAGGTTCCGCTTCGTCTCCCCGAATTTCCTTTTCCCGAAAGTGAACGGGATCTCCTTGATCTTCGCCGCAGGGTTGTTCTTCACTATCTTGTAAAGGATCTCCTCGACGATATCGAAGTTGCTGCAGTACAAACGCAGCGGCTTCAGGTCCTTGGCGCGGTAAAGTTTGAAGCTGTTGGAAACGTCCCTGCAATCTATGTTCAGGACCAGGGAATAGACGAAGTTCAAAACCCGGCTCATGAAGATCAGCAGTTTGGGGTTCTCCGTCCCGCCCCCCTCTACATACCTGGAGGCTACGACCACGTCGCAGGCGTCCCTGTGCCGCAGCAGGTCCGGGATAAGCCCCGGCTGGTGCGAGCCGTCGGCGTCCATGAAGAGCAAGAATTTCCCCGAGGCTTTCCGGATGCCGGTGCGGACGGCGTCGCCGAAGAACTCCCCGTGCTCGCGGTTGATATACACGGCGCCGTGCAGCGCGCAGACGGCGGCGGTATTATCGCGCGGCGCGAGGGCGTCCACCACCACTATCTCGTAAGTCAGGCCCGCCCGGTCCAGCACGGCCCGCAGCCCGGGAAGAAGCTCCTTCAGGTTCTCTTCTTCAAGGTAAGCCGGCAGGACCACGCTCAGCTCGGGGCTATTTTCCATTTTTGATCCAGGAGATCATTTTCCGTATCCCGCTTACCTTATCCACCTCCGGCCGCCAATCCAGCAGCCGGCGTATTTTCGAGGTGTCGGCCACGAACACCTTCTGATCGCTTTCCCGCTCCGGCAGCCGCGCGTAGGCCAGCTTCACGCCGAGCTCGCCCTCAAGGAGCGCGAAGAGCTCCAGCAGGGAAAGAGAGTTCGCCATCCCGCCGCCCACATTGAAGGCCTGGCCTTTTATCCGGTCTATATTGTCGGCGGCTTTCAGGTACAGGGAGATCATATCTTCGGCGTGCAGCACGTCGCGTACCTGCTTGCCGGTGCCGGAGATGGTGAACGGCTCCTTCGGCGCGCCCGCCGCGGCCTCCACCGCCTTCGTTACGAACCAGCCTATCCAGCCCTGGTCGAACGTCGGGAACTGCCGGCCGCCGTACATGGAAGAGTGCCTGAAGACGGCGGTCCTGAGCCCGTAGATCCGGTGGAAATCCAGCGCATACTGGTCGGCGGCGCCCTTGGAGCAGCCGTAAGGCGAATGGAACTCCACCGGGATATTTTCCGGGAAGCCGGCAGGGTAGCCCTTTGCCGTGAACCTGGCGGGAGACTCCTCGTACTCGGCCCAGGACAGGTCCCCGTACACCTTGTTGGTGGAGGAGTAAAGCAGCGCCGCTGCCGGGGCGCCGGCCCGCACGGCCTCGAGCACGTTGAAGGTCCCCAGCGCGTTTATCTCGAAATCGGCCCTGGGGTCGCGTATCGAGGAGGTCATGGCCACCTGCCCGGCGAAATGGAACACGGCGTCCGGCCGGAACGATTTCACGGCTTCGTCCAGCCTGGCGAAATCGCGCACGTCCGCCTGCACATACCCGAACTTCCCTTCGGAGCGCAGCCACTCGAGGTTCTTTTCGGAACCGGCCCGGTACAGGTTGTCGTAAATTAATACCTCGTCCCCCCGCCGCAGCAGCGCGCGCGCCAGGTTTGAGCCAAGAAAACCGCAGCCCCCGGTAACCAGAACCTTCATAGCTTAAGTCCTTTCCTTTCAAATTCGATGGTTTTCTTCAGGCCCTCGGCGAGGCCTACCCCCGGGGCCCAGCCCAGCGCTTTCACGCCGGAGATATCCGTCCGGTGATCCATCACCTCGTTCTTCCTGTAAGGAAGGGCCCCGAAATTCAGCGCCGTCTTCGTGTTCCCGGAAAGTTCCTTTATCAGCAGGACGAAATCCTTGATGGGCAGGCTGTGCCCGGCGCCTATCTCGTAGGATAAAAAGCCGGGCGGCCTGGCCAGGACATGCGAGATTATGCGCATGAACGCGTCGGCGACGTCGTCGATGTAGATAAAGTCCCTCTTCTGCCCGCCCGCGGTCAGGTTAGCTCGGCGGGTTCCCGCAAAAGCGACTGTATAACCCAGGTGGCGAACTTGGACGGGTCGTCCCAGGGGCCGTAAAAATGCTCCAGCGCCGCGTTGACGCAGGTGACCCTGTCGGAATAGAATTCCAGCCAGTCCTTGAACTGGCTTTTGGAAAGGGAATAGTAGCTGACGCCCTTGTCGAGGATAGTATCGGTGTTGATGAAGCAGCCCAGGCCGTTCTCGCTGCCGAGCTGCAGGAGCTTCAGCGGGAGCATGAGGTTCGCTTCCAGGATCAGGGTGGGCGACTCGGCCTTGCGGCCGTAATTGGTGGCGCAGTGCACCACCGCGTCTATCTTCTCCGAGCGGAACAGCCCGGTGAAATCGGTGTCTTAGATATAAAGCAGGCTGGTCCTGCCCACCAGGTCCTCTACCCGCGTGAACCTTGAAGTTTTCCTGGCCAGGAAGAGCACCCTGTGCTCCGCCGCCAGCAGCAGGCGGAGCAGGTTGCTGCCCAGGAAACCGGTCCCGCCGGTCAGAAGTATCGTCTTTTTTGTCACCGCTGTACCCTCATGTTTACCCGCAGAATTCCTTTAACGACTTTATGACGAATGCCTGCTGCGCCTCCGTCATCTCAGGGAACAAAGGCAGCGAAACCACCAGGGCCTGGTGCCTGTACGCGTTGGGGAAATCTCCGGGCTTCGCCCCGAGCCGGGCATAGGCCGGGAGGAAAGGCAGCGCGCGCGGATAATTGATGACCGTCTCGATGCCGCGCTCGGCCAGGAATTTCTTAAGCTCGTCGCGGCGCGGGTGCCTGACCACGTAAAGGTGATACACGTGCTCCCGCCCGGAGGCCACGACCGGGAGCTCCAGGCCGGCGAGCCCGGCCAGCTCCCGGTCATAGACCGCTGCCAGGCGCTGCCTCGCGGCGGTCCACGCAGCCAGGTGTTTAAGTTTCACGGAAAGCACCGCGGCCTGCAGGCCGTCGAGGCGGCTGTTCATGCCCTCGATGCGGTGGTCGCCCTTCACCAGTCCGCCGTGCCGGGCCAGCATGGCCATGCGCTCGGCCAGCGCCGCGTCCGCAGTCAGGATCGCGCCCGCGTCGCCCATCGCGCCCAGGTTCTTGCCGGGATAGAAAGAGAAAGCCGCCGCGCTGCCGAAAGTCCCGGCCGTCCTCCCCCCGCAGCGCGCCAGGTGCGCCTGCGCGCAGTCCTCCAGCACCCACAGGCTGCGCTTCGCCGCTATCCGCATTACGGCGCCCATATCGGCCGGCTGGCCGTAGAGGTGCACCGGGATGAGGCCTACGGTGCGCGGGGTTATCTTCTCCTCGAGGCGCGCCGGGTCGATGGTGAAAGTGTCCGCGTCGGTATCGCAGAAGACCACGCTGCCGCCGGCCTGCGTGATGGTCTCGCTGGTGGCTATCCAGGAGTGGGCCGAGGTGAGCACCTCGTCGCCCGGCTTTACGCCGAGGGCGCGCATGGCGATATAAAGCGCGTCGGTGCCGTTGCCGCAGGAGACGCAGTGCGGCGCGCCCACGGCTGCGGAAAATTCTTTTTCAAAGGCGTCCACGAACGGCCCGCGGATAAAGGCCGAGGTCTTTATAACTCCGGCGATAGCGGCGTCCAGCTCTTTCTTGATGGTGAGATACTGGGCGTGCAGATCGGCGAACGGGACTTTTACCTGGCGGCTCATTTCGGCAGTTCCTTTATAAGCCGGGCCGGGTTGCCGGCGTATATCCCGGGCTTTATGATATCTTTTGTGACCACCGCGCCGGCGCCGATGACCGTGCCGGCCGCGATGCTGACCGGCAGGATGGTGGCGTTGGAGCCGATGGAGACCTTGTTGCCGACCTTCGTCGCCTTCCACAGCTCCCTGCGGCCGCCGGCGGGGCCGCCGGAGGAGAATTTGTCGTTTATGAACATCACGCCGTGGCCGATGAAGCAGTCGTCGCCGATGGTGACCAGTTCGCAGATGAAAGAGTGGGACTGGACCTTGCAGCGCTTCCCCACCGCGGCGGACTTCTGTATCTCCACGAAAGGCCCGACGAAAGTGCCGTCGCCTATGGAGCAGCCGTACAGGTTGGACGGACCTGTCACTTTTACGCCCTCGCCGAATTCCACGTCCACTATCCCGGCTAGTTTAATTTCGGGTTTTCCCATTTCAGGGGCCTCCAAGGCGGGTTTTGCGGGGGCGCGAGCGCAGGCTGACCTCCCGCCCCGTTTCTATAGATTCGTAGATGCCGGCTATAAGCTCCAGGCTTTTGCGGCCCTCAATGCCGTCCACCAGCTGGCGGGCGTCGTTGTTTATGCAGTCCACCACGTGCTCGTAATAGGCCTTGTGGCCGAAACCGTAAACGTCGGGCGGGTTGACCGAATATTTAGCCATCACCTCGGCGTCGCCCGGCTCCGGCTTCGTAAAATTCCAGGTCTTCATCTGGTTCACGGCAAAGCCGCCTATCTCCACCGAGCCAGTTTCGCCTAAAATGGAAATAGACCCTTCCAGGTCTTTGGGCCGCGCGGCCGTGGTGGCCTCTATCACGCCCAGCGCCCCGTTGCGGAAACGCACCGTGACCACGGCGGTGTCCTCAGTCTCTATCTTCACCAGGGCGGTGGCCGACATGGCGTAAACGCCCTCCACTTCCCCCATCATCCATTCCAGCAGGTCCACGTGGTGGCTGGCCTGGTTGGCCAGCACGCCGCCGTCCAGCGCCCAGGTGCCGCGCCATTTGTCCTGGTCGTAATAGGCCTGCTCCCGGCACCAGCGCACGCGTACCGTGCCCAGCACCAGCTTCCCGAAGCGCCCGGCCTCCAAAGCCCGCCGCAGCTTGACCACCGGCACGTTGAAGCGGTTCTGCTTCACCACGAAGAGCTTAATGCCCGCGCCGCCGCAGGTCTTTATCATGGCGTCCGCGTCGTCGAGAGTGAGCGCCATGGGTTTTTCCACCACGATGTGTTTCCCGCAGCCGGCCAGCGCCATCACATGCGCCGCGTGATGCCCGCTCTCGGTGAGCACCGAGACGGCGTCCACCGGGGTCTTCGCCATCATCTCCCGCATATCGGTATAGTACGGCACGCCGAAGCGCTCCCCCAGGCCGCGGGCTTTTTCCGGGACGATATCGCACACGGCCGCGAGCCGGGCGCCCGCCACCTGCCGGCCGCCAAGCAGCTCCGCATGCCTCCTGGCTATGCGGCCGCAGCCTACCAGCGCAAATTTGATTTCAGGTTTTATAGCCGCCATGATTCCCTCTGGAAAGTCTATTGTATCATTATCTTATTAGGAAGTTCAGTTGCGGAGCAGGTCCAAAAGAGGATATCTTATATCCTTTCTGAGAGAGGAACGCCAATGTATCGCGATAAAAAGATCTCGCTGGTAATCCCGGCCTATAACGAGGAAAAGCTCCTCACCAGCACGCTGGAAAGCGTGCCGGCCCTTATCGACAGGGTCTACGTGGCGGACGACGCCAGCCCGGACGGCCAGGCCCGCGTGGTGCTGGAATTCGCGCTTAGTAGTAAACATAAGGCCGATTATCGTTAGTTTTCCCCCTGCCGCTGTCTT
>JAVHPG010000264.1:0-1463 GCA_036170455.1 Elusimicrobiales bacterium | reverse complement strand
CTGGAGGCCCTTAAGGACGGGGCGCAGGATTACCTGGTCAAAGGGCAGTTTACCGACAAAGAGCTGGCGCGCGCCATCCGCTACGCCGTAGAACGAAAAGAGCTGCTGAATGAAAAAGAGGACCTGATAGCGAAACTGCAGGACGCCCTTAAGAACGTAAAAGTGCTCACCGGCCTGCTCCCCACCTGCGCCGACTGCAAAAAGATAAGAACGACGGAAGGGACCTGGGTGCAGATGGAAGCCTATATAAGCCGCCATTCCGACGCTCTTTTCAGCCACGGTTTTTGCGACGCCTGCTACCAGAAAAGGGTCAAGAACCTTAAATAATTTTTAATCCTAGATACGGCGCCCGCGCAAGTATTGTAAAATCATCTTTGTGAGCCTTGACCTTAATCTGAACCCCACGCTGCTTCCGAAGCTCGGCCTCAATCCCAAACAGGACGAGGCCGTGCAGTATTTCGCCGGCCCGCTTTTAATACTCGCCGGGGCGGGCACCGGCAAGACCAAGACCCTCACCTCGAAAATAGCTTTGCTGATCGCCTCCGGCATTTCGCCCGCCCGCGTGCTCGCTATAACTTTCACCAATAAAGCCGCGCAGGAGATGCAGCACCGCGTAGGGAAGATCGTCCCGTATTCCGGCGGGATGTGGATCCACACCTTCCACGCGCTGGGCGCCCGCATTTTACGCCAGCACGGCCGCCTGATAGGGATACCGCCGAGCTTCGTCATCTACGACGACGACGACCAGAAAAAGCTGCTCGGGCTGGCCATGGAGGAGCTGGGCTTCGAAAGCGAGAAGAACAAGGCCTCGATGTACCTCAGCATCATCTCCCGCGCCAAGGACGATCTGCTGGATTCACAGTCCTACCTGATAAACGCGCAGGCCGTGAACGACCCCGCCCGGCTGAAGGCCGCGCAGATCTACCACCGCTACCAGAAGAAGCTGCAGGAGGCCGGCGCGCTGGACTTCGGCGACCTTATAGTTCGCACCGTGGAACTGCTTACCCAGAACGAGGAGATCCGCGGCTATTTCCAGGAAAATTTCCAGTATATACTCGTAGACGAGTACCAGGACACCAACCACGCGCAGTATATCCTGGTAAAGACCCTGTCGGCCAAGCACAAGAACCTCTGCGTCGTGGGCGACCCCGACCAGAGCGTGTACGGCTGGCGCGGCGCCGACATCCGCAATATCATGGAGTTCGAGAAGGATTTTCCCGACGCCTTCACCGTGGTGCTGGAGGAGAACTACCGCTCCACCTCGCGCATCCTGCACGCCGCCAACGAGGTCATCAAGCACAATAAGAACCGCCGCGCCAAGAACCTCTGGACCAAGGCCGAAGAAGGCGAAGCGCCCGAGGTGCAGGAATACGCCAACGAAAACGACGAAGCGCGCGGGATCTGCGACCAGGTAAAGCAGCTTACCTCGCGCGGCCCCCTCACTTACAACGATATAGCCGTCT
>JAVHPG010000263.1:0-6922 GCA_036170455.1 Elusimicrobiales bacterium | reverse complement strand
ATTTCCTCGAGCTGCTCCTCCCCGTAGTGAAGAGGGTGCTGGCCGAGCTGGAGGCTGCCGGCCGGCTGGAAGCGGCCGAGCAGAGGCTGAGGGAAAGCGAGGAGCGCTACCGCTCTCTTTTCGACCAGGCCCGCGACTCTATACTTTTACTACAGCCCTTTCCAGACCGGGCGCCGGTGATCTGGGACGCCAACGCCGCGGCGCTGCAAATGCACGGTTATTCACGGGAAGAACTGCTGGGCAGGCCTATTTCATTCCTGGACGCGGACATTCCTGAGCCGGTTATCATGGAGCGGGCAAAAAAAGTGCAGGCTCCGGGCGGCGCGGTCTTCGAAGCGCAGCACAGGCGCAAGGACGGCTCGGTTTTTGACCTGGAAGCTTCGGTGAAGCCGATGTCCCTTGGCGGCAAGGTCTTGCTGCTCGATATCTCCCGCGACATCACGGAAAAAAAGCGCAACACGGAAGCGCTGCGCGAAGCCCTGCAGATGCAGGAAGTCCTGAACGAGATGATGAGGCGCTCACTTTCAAGCGTTCCGCTGAAAGACAAGCTTGGCGCTAATCTGGAGACCCTGCTTGCGGCCCCTTGGCTCTCCCCGGATCTGAAAGGCGCCGTCTTCCTTGCTGCCCCCGGGGGGAATGAACTGGTTCTTACCGCCCATAAAGGCCTTTCGCCCGCCCTGCTGTCGCTCTGCGCAAAGGTGCCTTTCGGCCGCTGCCTGTGCGGCCAGGCGGCGGCCTCGGGCAGGCCGGCGGTAGCGCGCTGCGTAGGCCCCGAGCATCACATTACTTTCGAAGGAATGCCGCCGCACGGCCATCACTGCGAGCCGATCATGGCCGAGGCGAAAGTCCTGGGCGTGCTCAATGTCTACCTGAAAGAAGGGAACGCGCTCACCGGGAACCAGGAGCGGTTCATGAAAGCCGCCGCCGACGTGATGGCGGAGAATATTATCCGCTCCCGGGTAGAAGAGCAGTTCTCCCAGGCGCAGAAAATGGAGGCGATAGGGCTGCTGGCCGGCGGCATCGCGCACGATTTCAATAATATCCTGACCGCCATAAAAGGCTACTCCGCCCTGGTCACGAATTCCCTTATTCCGGAGGACCCCAGCCGCGAGGATATGCGCGAGATAATGAACGCCGCCGACCGCGCTACTGCCCTTACGCGCCAGCTCCTCGCTTTCGGCCGCAGGCAGCTGCTGGTCCCTAAAGTCCTGGACCTGAACAAAACTATAAGCGACATGATGAACATGCTCCGGCGGATAATGGGCGAGGCTGTCCCGCTTTCGGTGAAGATGTTTACCTCGCCCTGCATGGCCAAGATCGACCCCGGCCAGCTTGAACAGGTGATAGTTAACCTCGTAGTGAACGCGCACGACGCCGTCGCCAACGGCGGGGAAATAACGCTTGAAACGGAGATCCTCCTCCCCCCGGAGAAACTCTTTTCCGAGAGGCCGGACCTGCCGCGGGGCAAGTACGTCCGGGTCACGGTCCGCGACACGGGCTGCGGCATGTCGGACGAGGTCAAAGGACGCATTTTCGAGCCTTTCTTCACGACTAAAGCGCCCGGCAAGGGCACAGGCCTCGGGCTTCCGACAGTTTTCGGGATAGTAAAGCAGAGCGGCGGCGAAATACAAGTGGAGAGCGAACTGGGGAAAGGAACTTCGTTTTTCATCTACCTGCCGCTGGCGGAAGCCCAGGCCCCGGAGGCTGATAAAGTTAAAGAAGCCGGGGGCCCGCTGAAGGGGCATGAGACCGTGCTGCTGGTCGAGGACGAAGAAAGTCTCCGCCGCCTCGGCGAGCGCGTTCTTGCCGCGGCGGGGTACACGGTCCTAGCCGCCGCGGACGGTTCCGCGGCACTCAAGCTTATGGAGAAGCGCGGAAAGCCGGTGGACCTGCTTATGACCGACGTCGTAATGCCGGGTATGAGCGGGCAGGAGCTGGCGCTCGAGCTGATGCGCCGGAAACAGGTCGGCCGGGTGCTCTACACTTCCGGCTATACCGACGATTCTTCGGCCGGTCACGGCGCGCTCGAGCCCGGCGTGGCCTTTATCCACAAGCCTTACGCGGTGGACGCGCTCCTGCAGAAATTGCGGGAAGTCCTGGACGCCGCACCCGATAAATAAATTTTTCCCTAATCCACCCTCCTGTCCTTCAAATAGACGCTGCCGAAGCGGTGCTTAAGTCCTTTAAGGTGTTTTTTTATCTCCGATACTATATCCACTATCCGGGCGTAGTGGTCAAGCTCCCGCTTCTCGTTCGTCGCCACGGCTATGGTAAGCGTCATCAGGGGGAACTCCCTGGTATTGCCCATCCTGTCCTTTGAAACAATAAAGCCCCGCTCGCTGTCCTCGCGGTTGTATAATTTTGGCGCCAGCGCGTCAAAGCCCGAGGCCAGCGCGCGCGCTATCTCGTCGGCTTTCGCCGGGTCGGTCATCGCCACGAAGTCGTCCCCGCCGATATGCCCGATGAAGATCTCCTCTTCCGGCCTGCGCGCCTGCAGCCTGGCGAGCAGCGCGGCCAGCTGCTTTATGGCGGTGTCGCCGTTCAGATAGCCGTATTTGTCGTTATAGGCCTTGAAATTGTCTATGTCGATATAAAAGAAAGCTAAAGGAGAGCCGGCCTTTATTCTCGCGGAGGCCTCCTCTTCGATGGCCGGCCCGCCGGGCAGAAAGGTAAGCGGGTTGGCGGCGAGCATGCGCCGCGCGCGCCGGGAAGCGCTCTCTATCCTGGCCGCGAGCTCCTTTATATCGAAAGGCTTCGAAACGAAGTCGTCCGCGCCGCTGGTAAACTCCGCCGTTTTTTCCTGCGAGCTGTCGTCCCCGCTGATAATTATTATCGGGATCATCGAGAAGCGCGGATCCCTGCGCAGCAGGGTCAGCAGCTCGCGGCCGCCCAGGCGCGGCATGTTCAGGTCCAGCAAGATAACATCGGGCGGCTGCGCGGAGATCTGCTCCAGCGCGGCGACACCGTCCTCCGCGGAGTTTACCTGCCAGTCGGTGCCCTCGAAGACGCGGCTGATGACGTCCCGGAAGGCCTTGTCGTCGTCCGCTACCAGTAGTTTCCTGTTCATAAAATTACCTCCCCCTGCTTGCGCGCTCTTCAGTAGATGCCGCACCTGTCTATCACCGCGTCTTCCCGCCCCATGAAATCTTCCAGTTTTTTCGTCTGGGCTTCGGAGATGGCGGGCGCCGTATCCTGCTCGTGGTATTTGGCGAGCAGCTCGTAGAACTTCTGCTTTACCTGCGGGTCCCTGAACTCGCTCCCCGGGTTGCGGGTCAGGCTGCCGAAAACGAAGCTTTTCTCCTTCATCTTAAGGGCCCAGTAGCGCGCTTTCAGGTCTACCGCGCCGTCGTTTATCCTGGTCATCTCGCGGAAAGCGCCTTTGCAGTCGAAGGCCGTGTCGGCCACTGAGTCGCGCAGGCCGTCATGCACAGGGGCCGTCACAGGTGGGGTGTCCCAGTTTATATCGGGCACCGGGGGAAGGTCGGTGAAACGGGGGGCAGACCTTATCTCCAGCGTCCCAAGAACGCGGCCGCTGGCGGCGTCCACAAGTTTTACCATTACGGTCATGTCCCCTTCTCCCTTAAATACAGAACCCTTTATAAAGGCCTGGGGGCGCAGCCTGGAGGGCAACTGTGAAAGCCAGCTTCCTTTGGGCCCGGCATTAGCTTCAAGCGTAGCCTGGTCCAGTATCTCCAGGCTATTTTGGGAGGAAAGGAGGCTCGCGGTTTTTTCGGCGGCGAAGCGGGCTTCCTCCTCCGTTCCGGACGAAGAGGAGAAGGCTCCCATGGCTATCCGGGTGATCCCGTTCGCTTTTGCCGCCTCGGCCAGGTTCCCGGCGAGTTCCGCATATTCGCCGCTCACGGCCGGGACCGAACAAAACAGCAGGAGCAGGGAAGCGGCCAGGGCGCCCGTCTTAAGGTTTTTGATTTTCGCGGTCTTCATAATTCTACCTCGTCCACACTAATAGTCTACCGCGGCGGGTTAACCGAAAGTTACCGGAAAGCTCATATTTTCCTCATTTCAATCGCAGTCAGGGCCGCGCGGCGCTATCGATTCAAGGGACAGTTTCGGGGTGGTCCGCGAGTTCCCGCCGCTGACTCCCGGCATAGCTGCCGTCAACGGTGAGAAAAGGAAATTTCTCCATTATGCTAAAATTGTGGACACGGCAGGAGAAATAAGGAAAAGCCTTAAAGCTCTCAAGGGCCGCTCGGGCAGCTTGTATTTTAAGGATAAAAGAGGGGATTGATTTCTATGACCGGAACACCAGGCACGAAAAACAGCGGTTCCCTTGTGCTGGTGGCCGAGGACGACGGGCAGTCGAGACGGGGCTTGGTCCGTTTCCTGCAATCCCAGGGTCACGACGTCATCGAGGCTGCCGACGGGCGCGCGGCCATAGCCCTGGCGCGCGAGCGGAAGCCGGACATCATACTGCTCGACCTGGCCATGCCCGGCAGGGACGGGCTGGAAGTTCTAAAAGAGCTTGTTCCGGTGCTGCCGGATACCGGTTTCATAATCGTCACGGGAAACGAGGACGAGAAGATCGCCAGCTCCTGCCTGGAGCTGGGCGCTTTCGACTACGTGCCGAAGCCTGTGGATTTCGATATTCTTTCCCAGACCATAAAAGCCCGCCTGCAGTTTCAAAGGCCTTAGCTTTTTTAACCTCCGGGCGGCTTTCTCCCGCTACACTTTCTCCCGCTCCTGTCGCGCGGTAAACTCAAAATTGCTATATTGAAGACTGCAAATTCCGCCCGCCCTTAAGGGCCGGCGCGGCGCGGAGGTCTCATGGAAGAAGAACAGGGAAAAAGCTGGCTGATATGGGTACTGATCGTTCCGGTCGCCATGGCCGCCGGCGTCCTGCTTACAAAATGGGCTTTGCAGCCGGGCAAGGCCGCGCGCCCCGCTCCGGCTGAAGAGCAGGTAGTGGCCGCGATCCCGGCCGAGGCGCCCGCTCCCGCCGCTCCGCAAATTTCCAAACCCGCGGCCTCAGACAGCGCGGGCTACGACCTGCCCGGCGACGAGCCCGCCGGCGATACTGGAATTATCTGGGCGGATAAACCTTCGGCCGCGGCGCCCGCTAAAGACGGCTCGCGCCCCGCCCCGACCCAGTCCCCGGCCCCGGCCGCGGCCGCCGCGCCGGAGGACGAGAAGAAATCCCGCACCATGGGCTTCGCGCGCGGAGCCATCAGCAAAGCCGTTGAAAAGCTCATGGATAACCCAAAAGCCGTCTCCGCGCTTTTGAACAATGAATACGTGGTGAAGGGCTTTATGTCCAGGGATACGGTAAAGAACGCGACGGCGAGCGCAGCATCGCTCGCTAGCTACCTCAAGAACCCGGCGAACATGAACAATTTTATGGGCAAAGGGGTAGTGCAGAACGGCATAAACAACCAGCAGCTGGTGAACGCGGTCGCCGGCAGCCAGCTGGTCGGGGCCCTGATGGACACTCCCGGCGGGAGGGCCCTTTTAAAAGACCCGAACGCCCTTGGCGAGGTGCTGAAGGCCAACCCCGGCCTGGTCGGCGTGATCACGAACCCGGCCATCCTTAACGCCCTGATCAATAATCCAAAGACCGCCGGCGTCGTGACCCAGATCAACATGTCGGGGATCCCCCGCTGATCCGCGGCCGCCGGAAAGCCGGCCGGCCCCGGGCGATTTTGTGACTAAAGAAAAACTCAACGACTTCTTCGCCGCGGAGGAAAGGTCCGGCGAGCGTAAAATAAACCTGATACGCCTGGTCGCTATCGCGGTCTTCTTCCTCAACGAGCTGTTTAATTTCCACGTGCTGGGCGTGGTGGACTACCGGCTGCATACGCGCGCGGCCTGGCTGCTGCTCTCCTGGGAAGTCTACGCCGCCGCGGCCTGGTACTTCGTGAACCGCAGGGGCGTGTACGGCCGCTGGATGAAATATGTTTCTGCCGGCACGGACGCGCTCTTCCTGACCCTCATACTAGTACTGGTCGAGGGGAATAACGGGCCGCTGGTCCCGATGTACTATGTGCTCATAATCGAATCATCGCTGCGCTACAGCCGCCGCGCGATCTTCGCCTCGGCCGGTTTTTCCGCCGCCGGCTACGCCGCGGTCTGGTATTTTTCATTCGGCAATCCCCGGCTGCTCCCTATTTCCGCCTATGTGGCGGTCCTGCAGATCCTGATAATGGCGCTGGTGGGGGCTTTCGCCGGCTACGTGGTCAGGAAGATGCGCGGGCTGGTGCTGAAGTTCGCCCATAATTTGGTCCGCCGGGAACTGGCCGAAAGCGCCCTGTCCCGGTACGTCTCGCACCAGGTGGCCCGGAAGATACTGGATTCTCCGGACGGCGGCGCGATCATGAGCGAGGGCCGGCGCACGCACGCGGCGATACTTATCTCCGACATCCGCGGCTTCACGCCGATGTCCGAGGCGATGGAACCGGAAGAGCTGGTCCGTCTTCTCAACCTTTATTTCAGCCGGATGGTGGACGTGGTCTTCCGGCACGACGGCACGCTGGACAAGTTCGTGGGCGACGCGCTGATCGTAGTCTTCAACGACCCGTTCGAGCAGCCCGACCCGGAAAAGCGCGCGCTGGCCTGCGCCGTGGAGATGCAGGCGGAGATAGCCGCCTTCAACCGGGAGCAGGAGGCTGGCGGGAAAAGGACGCTGGGCGTCGGGATAGGGGTGCACTGCGGGCCGGTGGTGGCCGGGAATATCGGCTCGGCTTCCCGCATGGATTATACGGTGATGGGCGATACCGTGAATTTCACTTCGCGGCTGCAGGGTAAAGCCCCGGCCGGCGCCGTTTATGTTTCGGCCGCGGTGCAAAAAAAGACTTTAGGGGATTTCAGCTACAAAGACCTGGGCCGGATGGATTTCAAGGGCTGCGCCGAGCAGGCCGCGGTCTATGAATTGCTGACGCCTACACGTTGAACTTGAAGAAGCAGATATCCC
>JAVHPG010000262.1:0-6932 GCA_036170455.1 Elusimicrobiales bacterium | reverse complement strand
AGAACGCGCAGACCGGCGAGTGGGAGGAAACTCCGGTGTGGCTGAACATGAAGGCTTACAACCACGAGCCCGGCCGCAAGCTGGCGGACCTGGCGGGGATGCTGCGCAAAGGGCGGCAGGTGTTCGTGGACGGCCACCTGGTGCTGGAGCAATGGGACGGTAAGGAAGACAATAAACACCATTCCAAGCTCGTGGTTTATGTGGACGGGATAGAGTTCCTGGGCGAGAAGCCGCGGCAAGACGGCGAAGCCGCGCACGCGGCCGTGGACCACGATCCCGGCGAGGGCGCGCCCGTCCCGGCGGACCACGCCCCGGGCGAGCATGTGGCCGACGCCGCCTGGGAGGAAGAACCCGCGCCAAAGACGCAGAAGGCGGGCCGCAGGAAATAGCCCGCCTAAAAAAAGACCGGGGCCTTATGGCCCCGGCTTTTATTGCGGGAAAAGGGGACAGGCTACTTTAATTTTTAGCGGGACTTCCCGCGGCGAGGGCGTTTGCCCTGCTCTTGTTTACGGCTGGGCCGGCTCGTCCTGGGTCGGTTCCTATTTTTCGGGCGGGATATCCCGGGGCCTGTCGGACTGGATGTATTTGACTTTGGCCGGGTTCTTGGCGTTAGTCGCCCCTACGCCGCACCTGGGGCAGCGGCGCAGGCACTCGTCGTAAGTGTTGGCGGGCGGGACCTCGTTTACTTCCACCGGGCCCATAGCCCTGCCGCAGGTAGGGCAGCGCAGTTTAGGTAATATGACCATGGTTAAATTTTAGCAAAAAATGCGGCTCAAGCCTTTTTTAGCGGGATCGGCGGCGGAATATATATAATTTACTTTGAAGGCCATGAAAAATCAAAAAAATATTTTTAATACCTTGACCGGGAGGAATATGAAGCCTGAAGAAAAGCTCAGCGGAAAAACTATTCTGGAGATGGTGCGCGGCTTCCAGCCGGCCTGCGTCGTGATAGCCGGGGCCGACCTGGACGTGTTTTCCATCCTTCACGCCAAACCTGTGAACGCCGGCCGGCTGGCCGCGAAGATAAAAGGCGATTTGCGCGCGACTACTATTCTTCTGGACGCCCTTGCCGCCCTGGGGATGCTTAATAAAGGCGCGGGCGAAAAGCCCGTTTACAGCGTACCGCGTGAAGCCGCTTCCTTCCTTACCGAGAAAGGGCCGCATTGCGTGCTCGGCATGCTGCGCCACCTTGGAACCTGCCTCCGCAGATGGGGAGACCTGGCGGGCGTAGTCATGAGCGGGGAACCGGCCGCGCGCCGTCCGAGCGTGCGCGGGGCGGAAGGCGACCTGGATTCTTTCATCCGGGCGATGCACGAAGTCTCCCAGCCGATGTCCGAGCCGCTTATCAGCAGCCTCGGCCCTCTGAAATTCAAGCACCTGCTTGACCTGGGCGGGGCTTCCGGGACCTGGACCCTTCCTTTCCTGCGGATGAATCCGAAAGCGCAGGCTACTATCTTCGACCTGCCCGAGGTCATCCCGATGGCCCGCAGAAAAATGGCGAAGACCGGCTTCGCCGGCAGGATAAATTTCGTGGGCGGCAGTTATCATAAAGGCGAGATGCCTAAAGGCGCGGACCTGGCCTGGGTCAGCGCTATCGTCCACCAGAATTCGCGCGCGGAGAACAGGGCTATGTTCGAAAAGGTCTATAAAGCGCTCGAATCAGGAGGCAGGATACTGATCCGCGATATCATAGTTGATTCCACGCGCACGCGGCCCGTAGGCGGCGCTCTTTTCGCCGTCAATATGCTGGTCGGCACGGAAGGCGGCGACACTTTCACTTTCGACGAGCTGCGGGAGGACCTGGCCCACGCCGGTTTCGGTAAGGTGAAATACCTCCGCCGCGGCCAAATGATGGATTCCGTGATCTGCGCCTCCAAACCTGGCCGCGCGGGGAAATAGGAGATAGGATGAAAAAATACATCTGCGCTTTAATTGCGGCCCTGCTTGGCGGCTGCGCCACGGCGCCCAAAGGGCTGGTCCCGGTCAGCGGCTTCGAAGTGAAGCGCTACCTCGGGACCTGGCATGAGATAGCCCGGCTGGACCATTCTTTCGAGCGCGGCCTGACGGGCGTAACCGCGGAATATTCGCTGCGCGAAGACGGCGGCGTAAAAGTTATGAACCGCGGCTATAAGGCCTCAGCGGGAAAATGGAAAGAGGCTGAGGGGCGCGCTTATTTTACCGGAGAGAAGTCGGTAGGACAGCTGAAAGTGTCTTTCTTTCGGCCTTTCTATGGCGGGTATAACATTATAGAACTGGACCGCGAGGCTTACAGCTATGCGCTTGTGGCCGGGCCTTCAAAGTCTTATTTGTGGATATTGGCCCGGAAGCCGGAACTTTCTCCCGAGATACTTCAGCCCCTGGTGGGCAGGGCCAAAGAGCTCGGTTTCGATACTGATAAGCTTATCTGCCCCGGCAGCGCGCCGCAGGCAAAATAAGGGCGCCCGCGCCGGAGAGCTGTAAAAATAATGAGAATCTGGGATCTTGAACCTTCTTTGCTTTGCGGCAACCATCTGCTCGGGGAGCACCGGGAGCTTCATTGCATCTGGACGGTTCTGACTCAGAAAAAAAAAGGTTATTCGCGGCATCCCGAGACGCTGCGCTGGCGCGGCCGACTGAAAGCGCTTTATCTGCGCCACGCAAAACTGGTTTCAGAGATGGAAAGCAGGGGCTATCACCATAAAAGCCCTTTGGACAGGAAAAGAGCGACGGGGAGTTCAGTTCAGGACCAGTTTATAGATTCTCCAAGCCGCCAGCTGGAACTGCTCGCGGCAAAAAATTGCGACTGCCGGGTTCCGGGGCGAAAAAAATGAGCGAATTTTGCATAACTTCAGTGGCCGGGACCGTGCTTACGGCCTTCAGGACCCCGGACCGCTGCCTGGAAGCCGGGGCGGCGCCCGCCGATCCGCGCGTCCTGGAGCTGGTTCCGCCGGGCGGCGTGAAGAAAATGCTGATCTTCGCGCCGGACGCTATCGGTGTAAAGATGGTGGGGAAACTGCCAGAAGTCTTCAAAAGGCTTGAAACCGCCGGCTTCAGCAAATTCCCCGTTCAAAGCGTTTTCCCTTCCAAAACCCCGGTCTGTTTCGCGTCTATGTTCTCCGGGCTTATGCCGGAGGGGCATGGTATACGAAAATATGAAAAGCCGGTCATTTCCTGCAAAACAATCTTCGACGCCCTGCCGAATTGCGGTATACGCACGGCCATAGTCGCCGTGAAGGATTCAAGCATAGACCTCATCTTCAGGGGCCGCAAAGTGGATTATTATTCCGAGTTCAGCGACCCGGACGTTACCGCCAGGGCGCTCGAGCTTATCAGCGCCGGAGAACATGACTGCCTGCTGGTCTACCACCAGGAATATGACGATATCCTGCACGATACTGACCCCTGGAACAGCGCCGCCCTGGAGGCGGTAAAGGGCCATGTGCTTGCCTTCGAGCAGCTGAGCGGCGCTTTCGATAAAAAATGGGAAACCCTGCCGCGCGCGGCGCTGTTCTCCCCGGACCACGGCGCGCATACCGATCCTGCCACCGGCCTCGGTACGCACGGCGACGATATCCCGGCGGATATGGACGTGGTCCATTTCTGGCGTTTCCGTGCCGGCGGGCCCGGCTTCAGTCCCAAAAAGAGCAAAAAATTGTAGAATATAGGTGATAAGTCAGTTCCGGGTGGTTAGCTCAGCGGTAGAGCGCTGTCCTCACACGACAGATGCCACAGGTTCAAATCCTGTACCACCCACCAGATTTAAGACAGAAAATGTCGCCTCCGCGGCGGCATTTTTATATCAGCAGCGCGCGGCCGCATCATGGGACCAGGTGCTTATATGGGCAAAGACAAAAAGTGTTATAACTGCATGATGGAAGTGGACGGGCACGCCCGGGTCTGCCCAAAGTGCGAGGCGAAGCTCGGCCGCCGGCTGCCTTCAGGCCTGGCCCAGAAACCCTGTTTTCCCTATTTCAAAACCCTCCTCGTGCTCGCCGCCCTGGCGGCTGCGGCCAAGTTAACCGGTTATACGGACCGGCTTAATGCCGCTTCCACGGAAAAAGCCGCCATGCACGTGGAAGTGACCCGGGAGTCCTTCGGCGTAAAAGACGCCGCGATACGGAAGATCAAGGAAAAAGGTGAGAAAGACCTTGGCTCTATCGGAGTGAAAGATATAGGTTATAAAGATGATACTTTGCTTGTATACGTGGACCGGAGTTTCAGCGATCTTTCCGGGGCCCAGCAGGAGCAGGTCCTGGCCATAGTGGCGGAAGAATGGAAGAAGGCTATCGGGAAAGAGAGCGCAGCGGTCAGGGTCCTGGAATCGGGAACCGATAAGATTATTTCCGAGCTGGCGGTGTAAGGGCGCTTTGCTCCGCTTAAAAGTGCCGCCGCTTCGGCGGCACTTTTCTTTTGAAGCGTTTGTTTTCGTGAGGCTTGTTGTGCCAGGGCGGAAGCGGCCTTTTTATGGCCGGGGCGGGGGGTGTTTCTTTTACGTTCAGCTCTTGTTTTGTCAGGCGGCGGAACTGGCCCGGCTCCAGGACGCCCAGCTGCAGCGGGCCGAAAGCTACGCGCTTAAGGCTGGTGACTTCGTGGCCCAGGGCCTCGAAGAGGCGGCGGATCTCGCGGTTTTTTCCCTCGGTAAGTTCAACGGTAAGGTGGGATTCCCGGCCGCTGGCTTTGCGCAGGCTTATGCTCTTCGGCTTCAGCATTTCGCCTTCATCCATTATGCCCGCCGCGGCCCTGGACAGTTCGGCCCCGGTCATTTCGCCGGAGACCGTGACGATATAGGTGCGCGGCACGGCGTTCGCCGGGTCGGTCAGGAAAGAGGAAAGGCGCGTATCATTGGTAAGGATCAGAAGGCCGGTGGTGGCCATGTCCAGGCGGCCGACCGGGTGCAGGGTGCGCAGTTCCGACGGAAGCAGGTCGAAGACGGTGCGGCGGCCTTTTTCGTCGCTGGCCGTGGTGATCACGCCTTTGGGCTTGTTGAGCAAAATGGCCTGCCAAGAGTCCTTCTGCATCGGCTTGCCGTCCACGGTGAATCGGTCTTTTTCGGGCGAGACCATGTACTGGGTGTCCATTACTGTCCGGCCGTTCACCTGCAGGCGGCCTTTCTGTATCCATTCCCGCGTCTGGCTGCGCGAAGCCGCGCCTAGCTTGGAGAGCGCGCGCTCGAGAGGAACTTTCCCGTAATCTCTTTCCATAGTTAAATTATAACCCAAAAAACAAGGCGACAAACAACTTACCTGCGATCAAGCTCTTTGTCACCTTAATTAAGTAAAATAGTTGTGTGGAAATACTCTCTACTCTTTTCGGCTGGCTGGTCCACGCTTTCAACGTGCTGCTGCACCTGGATAAATACTTGGGCGGGGTGATAAAGGACTACGGGACCTGGACCTACCTCATACTTTTCCTGATAATTTTTTGCGAGACCGGCCTTGTCGTTATGCCAATTCTGCCCGGGGACTCGCTTTTGTTCGCCATTGGCCTCTTCTGCGGCCTCGGCGATATGGACATCAAGTTAATCCTGGCCCTGCTTTCCGCCGCGGCTATTTTGGGCGACACCGTGAATTACGGGATAGGCAAGTTCATAGGCCCTAAAGTCTTCAGTTACGAGAATTCCAGGATCTTCAAGAAAGAATATCTCCAGAAGACCCACGCTTTCTACGAGAAATACGGCGGCAAGACCATCATCATGGCCCGCTTCGTCCCGATAGTGCGGACTTTCGCTCCTTTCGTGGCCGGTGTCGGCGCGATGACCTACGGGAAGTTCCTCGCTTACAATGTGGCCGGGGGGCTGCTTTGGGTCTCCTCGGTCACGCTCGCCGGCTATTTCTTCGGGAATATCCTGGTGGTCAGGAATAATTTTACTGCGGTGATCCTAGCCATCATCTTCGTTTCCGTCCTGCCGGGCCTTATAGGATATTTCCGGCACCGCCGCTCCGCTAAAGCCGCCCTTTCCTGAGCCTTAAAAGTACCCGTTGACTCACCTGGGGGGGGTTTTGTAATATTATAATGAACGAACGCTCGTTCATATATGACCAAAACATTCAAAACGAAGAAAGACGCGCCCGCGGCGAACCTGGGCAGGATCCTCGCCGCGGCTTCCGACCTTTTTACCCGCCAGGGCTTCCACGGCACCTCCACCCGGGACATCGCGGCGCAGGCCGGGGTCTCCCTCGGCAATATCTATAACTATTTCGGTACTAAAGAAGAGGTTTTCGTCTCGCTGCTCGAAAAATACGAGAAAGAATACTTCAGCCCCGACCAGCCCCTGATAAAAGCGCTGTGCACTACGGACTTCCCGGACAATATAGAGGGCCTGGGCTTCGCTTCCAGGGAAACGGTGGGGAAATACTCACCCTATATCCTCCTTATTTATGTGGACGTGGTGGAATTCAAGGCGAAGCACGTGAACAAGATGTTCGCCCGGATGCGGCAGGGCTACGCGGCCGCCCTAAAGTCTGCTGAGGCGAAGCCTCACCATAAGCTAAGCTCCGAGGTGGCGTCGGACATAGACCCGGTGGCCGCGCTTATGATGGTTACCTGGAACTATTTCAACTATTTCATCATGGAAAAGCTTTTCAAAGTAAAAGGGCATTACGGCCTGGGCGATACCGAGGCAGTGAGGCTCTTCGCCCGGGTGTTCAAGCGGGGCATACTTGCAGGGGGGAGATCATGATGATAGCCGAAAGAACCGGAATAAACCGCAAAAGCGCTTACGCCGATAAACTGATCAGCGCGGACGAAGCCGCGGCGAAGATAAAGAGCGGGGACGACGTGATAGTGGCGCAGTGCGCCTCTGAACCGCAGGGCTGCATGAGCCGCTTCCACACGGTAGCGCCGCCGGTTAAAGATGTGCGCGTTTTCTCGGTGCTGACGCTCAAGCCCTACGATTTTTATATGAAGCCGGAGATGAAAGGGCATTTCGAGCTGGCCAGCTGGTTCCACGCGGC
>JAVHPG010000261.1:2278-6987 GCA_036170455.1 Elusimicrobiales bacterium | reverse complement strand
AGGTTTTCGGCCGCCCTGTCAGCGAACTCCTGGGGCTGCATTGCTATGAAATAACCCACGGAACGACCTGCCATATCGAAGGCTGCCCGCTTCAAAGATCAAAAACAAGCATGTGCCGGGAAACTATGGAGCTTAAGGCCGGCGATAAAACTTTCGAGGTTATAGTGGATCCTATTGCGGATAAAAACGGCCGGTTCAGCGGGGCCGTGCATGTGATAAGCGATATTACCGAGAGAAGAAAAACAGAAGCCGAAAAAGAGCGCCTGATCGACCGGCTTTCGGAGATAAAGAAGGAGATGGACAGCTTTCTCTATATAAGCACTCACGACCTGCGCACGCCTTTGGTCAATATCCAGGGTTTCAGCGAGAATATCGAGAAGGATATCAGGGAGCTTCGGGAGATGATAGATCCGAACGCGCTGCCGGAGGAAAAAAAGAGCGCTTTCAGCGAAATTTCCGGAGACCGCCTGCCCTCCGCTTTAAAGTTTATCCAGGAAAGCGTGCTAAGGATAGACGAGGTTATAACCGCGATGCTCAAACTCTCCCGCGCCGGCAAGGTGGAACTTCACCCCGTAAAGGTGGATGTGAACGCGGCGCTTAAAGTCATAATGGACAATATGCGCTTCCAGTTCGAGGAGGCGGGGGTGACGCTGAAAGCGGGCGCGCTTCCCTCCTGCACCGCGGACGCCGATTCGGTGAATCATATTTTCTCCAACCTGCTGTACAACGCCTTTAAGTACCGGGATAAAAGCCGGAAGCTTGAAATAACGGTGAGCGGGGAAATAAAAGAGAATGCGGCGGTTTACCGCGTGGCTGACAACGGGGTGGGAATAAAAGCTGAAGACCTGCCGAAGATCTGGCAGATCTTCTTCTGCGGCAATATCCCCGGAGTTAAGAAGGGCGAGGGCATAGGCCTGCCGCTGGCGCGGCGCATCGTGGACAGGAACAACGGCCGGATCTGGGCGGAGTCGAAAGAGGGGGAGGGTTCTATCTTTTTCGTGGAGCTGCCCAAATAAGCGCCTGCGCGCGCCTCGTCCCACTATGAATTATGAATAAACTTGTCATTGCCTTTTTTTTGCTGCTGGCGGCCTCTGCGCCGGCTTTCGCCGCAGAGCCGGAGGTTTTGGCGCCGGCTTATATCCCCGCAAATCATCCGGCCCAGGAGGAGCTTACGGCCGGGCTGCGGGAGAAAGTTGAGACGCTGGGGCTCAATGGACTGGCAGGGCCGGGGGGGGGCAAGGTGTCGAAAGCGCTGCTCCTGCTGCCGAACGACCGCGCGCAGGCCGGCATTATTAATTTCGAGCTGGAGGCCGGAACCCGGGCCGGGGTTTACCAGTGCGAGGCGCTGGGACGGGGGATAACCTCCACCGCGCCGGCGGACGGCTGGCAATGGGGGTTTATAGGCGGCACGAAGATCTTTTACGCGCCCGAGGATTTTTCGGACGGCGCCACGGTGCCCGGGGTCTACGACCTGAGGAATATTTCCCCTGCGCGCTATGAGCTGAGCTTTTTAGGCAAGCCTGGCACGCCGGAAGAGGACGCGGGCCTTCCCGCGGCTGAAGGAAAGAAAGGTAAGAAAAAGAAGTTCTTCTCGGCGGTCTGGCGGAACTGGTATCCGGCCGCGGGCGGAATTATGCCGGTGGACCTGGTCTGGGCTCCGGATTCGCAGGCGGGCACGCAGGGGGAGGGCGTTTCTTACTTCGAGCGGCGTCCTACGCCTTCAAGCGCGGCGTCGAAGGCCAGGCAGGCGGCGCAATTGGCGCACAATCCAAAATACTATTTCGGCCCCCACGGGCGCTCCGGCTTCGCGGTGCATACGGATCGCTGGGAGGATGAATTAAAAAAGGCGGACCCTAAAAACGCGGGGCGGCCGGAGCTTACGGATTTCCGCTGGCGCGACACCAACGGCTGCGTCAAGCTGCGGCCGGGCTGCCTGGCCCTGCTGAATAAATTCATCGACGAGCAGTCGGCGCTCGGCCGGCGGGTGCAGCTTGAAATACGGGGCACCGTGCTTCTGGACGAAGTGCCCACGGCGCCGCCGGCGGTCAGAGGTCAGTAGATCTTTTTGCTGCTTCCTTCCCAGTCCATGAAATAAACTCCGTCGGCCGCGGTCACGAAAACGCCTTCCGGGGAAGGCGAGACCGAGCCTTCCCGGGCGAAATACCCGACTCTTCTCGGGATTTCAGGCAGGCGCCAGATCTTCAGGTCTTCGCTGTTCTTTATGCCGGCCCTGACCAGGTATTGGTTGTCAGCGTTGAACCAAAGATAGCCCTCGCCGGCCTTTAGCAGCGTTATCTCGCCGTTGGTGACGCCGGTCCTCTCCAGGATGCTGAAGGTGCTTACCGCCGGGAGCGGTGTCCCTTCTGCGGTAAGTATGTAGAAAAGCGGGCTCCTGAGGTTGACCATGGAATTGCCGGCCGCTCCCGCCCATTTCGGGCTCATGCCCCAGACCGCTCCGTCCGGTGTAACCGTCAGGTTCTGCGTAAGGCGGAAATAATCCGGCCAGATTAGTTCCGCTTTGCCGCTTGGGCGGCACAGATAGGTGGCGGACCTTCCATGCTTCTCCGCTGCCGCTATGAAGTTAAGCCCATCGGCCAGCTCTACTCCGGGGAGCGGAATGCGCGAAGCGACCGCGCCGGGGATGGTCCAGCTTTTTCCCCGGTATTCCAGAGTTTCTCCGTCTTTGCGGAAAACAGCGGCGGAGCCCTCCCGCCGGTATTTTTCACCCAGGAAAGAAACGAAACTCTCCTTTAAAGAGGCTATCTTTTTCCAGTTGAGGCCGTTCGTGCCCTGTGGCAGCCGGGAATAATAGTGGCCGTCGTCCCTCCGATCCATTATGCCAGGTTCTTTGCCGCCTATCAGATCCATGGTCCAGGGGCGGTTCCCGATATCCGCTCTGACGGTGAAACCCGAGCCCGCTCTTCCGGCTATCAGTTTGGCCCCGCTCGACTGCGGCATATAGAGCAGCCATCTTTCCCCCGAGGGAGTGGTCATGGTCTGGGCATTGGCGAAAGTGAGGTCAGGGAACAAATAGTTCAGGCCCGCCCCTTGAGACTGCCTGCCGGCGTCTATTACGGAGCGATTTCCGTCTTTATCTATTAAAAACGTGTCGCCGTAAAAGGGTCTCTGTACCAGAAGCAGGCGGGAGGTTTCTTTCAGCTCCCTGGCGGCGTAAAGATATTTGTCCGCGGTGTATAAGGAAGAGAACATCCTGGTAACCGGCAGTGTCACTTTCCTGGCCTTTAGGTTGAGCCAGGCAAGCGAGGTAAAGGAAGCCAGCGGCGCGGCGGAAAGAAGCAGGATTATGGCGGAAAGTCTGGCGGCCGTCCAGGATATTTTCCTGTCGGTTATGAGCGAAAGCCGCTTAAGCGCCAAGGCGCCTCCAGCCAGCGCCATTGCCGACACGGCGGGCTTTATCAGCCACATTGGTATCAGCTCGAAAGCCAGCTGCTGGAAAACTGACAGGGTGATGAAGGGATAGATCGTAAAGGCAACCATCGTCGCCGCCAGCGCGGCCCCGGCTATCCCGTTCCTGAATGCATAAGAAAGCGTGAACCCGTAAAGCGACAGATAAACAATGGCGAAAATGTATAAACGCAATATCTCCTTCTGTATCCGGCTCAACGTTTCCAGGGGAAGGTTGAAGCCGAGTATCGCGCAGACGGCCAGGATAAGGACAGCCAGCTGCAGCAGGGCCGCGGCCAGGGAAGAGTAGAGGAGCTTAAACTGCGAGACTGGCAGCGGCTGCTCCGTATTTCTTGCCTGCTCCTGGGCCGCTTCTGTGCCGGCGATGCCAGTGAGGATAAGAGCTGTTATGGGTATGCCTGCCATGGCCCAGAAAAGCATGGCAAGGTTTATGGCGTCCTTTGGCGTCATCGCGCTCTCTTTTACCCAGAGCGCCAGCGGCACCGAGGCCAGGATGGTCCCGAGTATTACCGCGAAGGTTAAAAAACTTTTCCTGAGCTGTAGCGTAATTAGATTTTTCATATTATTCTCCCAGCAGCGCTTTGAAAGCCGAGTCCAGATCGAGGGCGGAGATCTCCGCTCCGCTTATTTTTTCCGAGTTCTTCAGCTCCTGCAGTTTATCTCTTCCGAAAACCGCCAGTTCGCAAACGCTGCCCGCCCTGCTTATAATTTTTACTCCGTGCTTTTCCGGCAGCGGCGCGTCCCCGCGAAATGTCACCTTATAGGTTTCGGTTTTAATAAAGTCGGCCCTGTGGTCGGCGGAGATCCTGCCGTCCTTCAGGACGCAGACCCTGTCGAGCAGGCCGCCCATCTCGCCCATCCGGTGATTGGAGATGATTATGGTCCTGCCGCCTTCGGCCAGCTCGCTTATCAGGCCGTTCAGGATATGGTCCCGCACCAGGTAGTCCAGCCCGGAGGTGGGCTCGTCTAGGAGCAGAAGTTTCGGGTTGTGGGCCGCCGCGCAGATCCAGGCCAGCTTGGCGGTGGTTCCTTTGCTCAGGTCTCCGGCTTTGGCTTTGGTGTCCAGCTCGAGTGTTTTGCAAAGCTCCGCGGCCTTGGCTTTGTCCCAGCCGGGGAAGAAGGAGGCGCGGAAAGCCAGAACTTCTTCCACCGTCATGAAGCCGTGGAAGGACGGTTTTTCCGGCACGTAGCCGATAAGGCCGCGCAGCCTGCCGCTGCCGTCGGGAGTGAGCCCCAGGGCGGAAACGCTTCCGGAATCCGGGGCGATAAGGTCGAGCACGACT
>JAVHPG010000261.1:0-2178 GCA_036170455.1 Elusimicrobiales bacterium | reverse complement strand
GAGCCCCAGGGCGGAAACGCTTCCGGAATCCGGGGCGATAAGGTCGAGCACGACTTTGAAGAGCGTGCTCTTGCCGGAGCCGTTGCGCCCGAGTATCCCTATTACCTCGCCGGCGGCCGCCTCGAGGTCAAGGCCGGCCAGGACTTTTTTGGAGCCGAAACTTTTGAAAAGGCCTTTGCAGGTTAAAACCGAGTTATTGTCTTTCATACCGTGTCCCTTTTAACCTTATTTATTATTTCCTCTATGTCCCGGACGGAAAGCCCGTTCTTCAGCCCGTCCGCCACCGCTTCGGCTATCCTCGCTTTGAGATTTTTGCTGTCGGCCGCCGCCAGGCCGCCGGCCCGGGGCGAAACGATGTTCTCTTCCCCGCGCTTCGATTCGAAGAAGCCTTCGGCGGTCAGTTCGCGGTAGGCCCTGGCCACCGTATTTGGGTTTAATTTAAGCTGGGCGGCCAGCGTCCTGATGGACGGGGCGGAGTCGCCGGGCAGCATCAGGGCTTTGCGGACCAGGCCTTTAAAGCCGGTCTTGATCTGCTCGTAGATCGGCGTAGGTGAATGGATATCTATTTTTATCATAACTGTATTACCTTACTAGCACAGTAATGTTATAGCAGTCAGGCTTGCTTTTGTCAAGGGGGGAAAGGCGGGCCGGGCGCTGCCGGCCTTATATAAGGTAGACGGCGTAAGCCCCGGGGGCCAGCCGCGCCGTCAGCTCCGCTCCGGAGGAGAGCAGCTTTACGCCGCTGCTCAGCGCGGCCCGCGGTTTTTTGCCGAGGACGCCGGGCGCCAGGGAGAGTTCTCTTGCCGAGGCGCCGGCGTTCATCAGGCAGACCAGGGAACCGCCCGCGGTGAAGCGCCTGAAGGCCAGGGTTTCTCCGCCGCAGTACTCTTTTATAAATTCGAATTTTCCGCCATTGATCGCCGGGCTGGATCCGCGCAAAGCGGCCAGGCGCTTGTAGAGGGTCAGCAGGTCTTTGTCCCAGAGTTTTTTGCCGCTCCAGGGCATGCCCCTGCGCGTGCCGGCGTTGAAAGCGCCTTCCAGCCCGATTTCCTCGCCGTAATAAATGTTTATTGCGCCGGGGAAAAGGAAGGAGAAAACCACGGCGAGCCTCAGCCGCCCTTTGTCCCCGCCGTAAGTGTTCAGCATCCGGTCCGTGTCGTGGCTGGACATCATGTTCATCTGTCTCAGGGTAGTTTCCGGTTTATATTGGCCCAGCAGGCGCTCGATCCCGGCGATGAATGTGCCCTGCTTCCAGTGTTTGAGCTGCTTGCCGGCGTAGGAATGAGTAAGCTTCAGCTTCTTCCCGCCGAAATAAGAGATGCAGGCCGCGCTCAGCTGGTAGTTCATCACGGCGTCGAACTGGTCGCCTTTCAGCCAGCGTTTCGCTTCCCCCCAGATCTCTCCGATGATATAGCAGTCCGGGTTGACGGCTTTGCAGACCCGCCTGAACTCCTGCCAGAAAGAATCGTCGTTTATCTCGTGCGGCACGTCCAGCCGCCAGCCGTCTATCCCCTGCTCAAGCCAGTATTTGGCCACGCCGAGAATAAATCTGCGCACCTCGGGATTCTTCGTATTGAACTTCGGCAGCGCAGGCAGCCCCCACCAGCAGGCATAGTTCGGCTTCTCTCCTTTCTTGAGGTCGTAGGCCTTCAGCGGATACCCTTGCGGATGGAACCAGTTCTTGTACGGCGAGGCCGCTCCGTTCTCGAGCAGATGATTGAACTGGAAAAAACCGCGGCTGGCGTGGTTGAACACCCCGTCGAGAATTACTTTGATCCCGCGCTTGTGGGCCGCCTTAAGGAAAGATTTCAAAGCCGCATTGCCGCCCAGCACCGGGTCCACCTGGTAATAATCAAAAGTGTGATACCTGTGATTAGCCGCAGAGGCAAAGATAGGCGTAAAATAAACCGCGTTCACACCAAGGCCTTTCAAATAATCCAGCCTTTCCTCGGCCCCTTTAAGGTTGCCGCCTTTGAACCCGTTGGCCGTTTCGGGCGAGTCCCATTTCTCGAAAATTCCGTCCGCTTTCGCCGACGCGGACCTGGCGAACCTGTCCGGGAAGATCTGGTAGATGACCGCGCCCTTGACCCAATCGAGATGTTTCATTGTAGATCCTCTTATGAAAAAGTCCCCCCGGTTTTGCCGGAGGGACTTTTAACCAGCTGCCTGCTCCGGTTT
>JAVHPG010000260.1:0-7004 GCA_036170455.1 Elusimicrobiales bacterium | reverse complement strand
TCGCCTGTATCGGCCCTGTCTTGTAAACAAAACCCTGCATCTCGCGCGCGAAGTGTTTTGCGGCGTCGCGGGCTACTTCCAGCAGCTTGTCCAGGCTGATATCCTTCCTGAGGCCTTCCCTCTGGAGCACGTGCACGAAGTCCTCGGTGGCCACGTTGCCGGCGGCTGTCTTAGTGAAAGGGCAGCCGCCGAGGCCGGCGAAGGAGGTTTCGAAAGAAGTTACCCCCGCCCGCATGGCCGCGAAAATATTGGCCATGCCCAGGCCGTAGGTGTTGTGGAAGTGGCAGGTGCAATCTATACCCGGGTCGAGCGCCAAAACGGCGCCGAAGAGACGCTCGACCTGCGCCGGGTGCGCGTGCCCCGCCGTATCGGCCAGGCTGATGCTCTTCAGCCCGGCTTCGAGATAAGCGCGCGCGATCTTCAGCACTCGCTCCTCGTGGATGGGTCCTTCGAAGCCGCAGCCGAAAGCCGACTGAACGGAAACCTGCACCTTCTTCCCGGCGGCCAGGGCCGCTTTCGCGGCGGGTATAATACGCGCGACGGCTTCGTCAGTGCCCATGCCGGTGTTCTTGCGGCTATGGGTTTCGCTGGCTGAGACGCCGAGACAGAACATTTCCACGCCGCAGGCGAGCCCGCGTTCGAGCCCTTTCTCGTTCAGGACCAGGCCGGAGAGGATGGCCTTAGACTTCTTGTCCGCAGTGAAACGCCGGAACAGCTCGTCGGTGTCCGCCATCTGCGGCATCTTGACCGGATGAACGAAAGAGCCGACCTGGATTATGTCTACTCCGGACTCCAGCAGAGCGGAGAGCCAGGCCGCCTTCTTTTCGAGAGGGACTACCCGGCTTTCCATCTGCAGGCCGTCCCGCAGTCCTACTTCGTGCAGAAGCAGGCTTTTAGAGGTCATTTCGCGGCTACCACGCACTTGTCCGCTATGGCCTTCGCCATGTCGATAGTAGTGGCGGAGCCTCCCATATCGTAGGTGCGCACTTTGCCCTCGGCTATCACTTCGGCGACGGCGTCCTCTATGACCTTCGCCTTGGCGGTCTCCCCCAGCCAGTCCAGCATCATCCTGGCCGCGAGGATGGTGGCGATGGGATTTACCTTGTACATGCCGGTGTATTTTGGCGCCGAGCCGTGGGAGGGTTCGAACACTCCGAGCTTGTCGCCGATATTCGCGGAGCAGCCGAAGCCGAGCCCGCCGACCATCTGCGCGCTCAGGTCGGAGATGATGTCGCCGTAAAGGTTCGGGGCCACAAGGACGTCGTAATTGAACGGGTTCTTCAGCAGCCACATGGTCATCGCGTCGATATTCGCGTTGTCCATCTTTATCTCGGGGAAGTCCTTCGCCACGGCTTTCGCCATTTCAAAGAACAGGCCGTCCGTGGCGCGCACTACGTTCGCCTTGTGCACGACGGTGACCTTCTTGCGGCCGAACTTCCTGGCGAACTCGAAGGCGGCGCGCACGATGCGCTCCGAGCCCTTCCTTGTATTGATCTTGCAGGAGATGGCGTATTCGTCGCCCTTCAGGCCTTTGAAAGCCTTGAAAGCGGGCGAGAGTTCGGCCAGGACATCGCGCAGTTTATCGGGCACGGTATTGAACTCAACTCCGGAGTAAAGGTCCTCGGTGTTCTCGCGGAATACTACGATGTCTATGCCCTCTTTATAATTCAGCGGGTTCTTTGGATAAGCTTTGCAGGGGCGCAGGCAGTTATAAAGGTCGAACATCTGGCGCATCCGCACGATGGGAGAGCGGTAGACCAGTCCCTTGCCCTGGAGGGCGGGGATCAGCTCTTTCTCGGCGTCCTTTACCGGTTTGGAGGTGATCGCGCCGAACATCGCGGCGTCGACGTTGTTGAGGAGGTCGATAGTGCGCTGAGGGAAAGAGTCCCCTTCCTTGCACCAGAATTCCCAGCCTATGTCGCCGTGGGGGTATTCGGCGTCCAGTCCTACGCGGTCAAGAACGATCTTCGCCGCTTCCATCACTTCTACGCCTATGCCGTCGCCCGGCAGCCACGCTATCTTGTATTTCTTTCCCATGTTGCTGGTCCTCCGTAGAATTTGCGTCCCGCTGCTTCGGCAGCCGCGGGGGGGCGCTATGGTTATGTTATCACAAGCCTGCTATATAGTCAATTCTCTAAAAACGGCCGAGTTTTTCCGCTATGATGAGCCTGGCGCCGGTGTGCTTTATCACTTCTTCCACCGTAGTATTCTCGGCGATCTCCTCCAGAACCAGGCCCTTGGGCGTCACCCGGATGAAGGCCAGCTCGGTGACGATGAGGTTGACCTGCCGCGGAGCGGTGAGCGGGAGGGAGCATTTCTTAACGATCTTGGGCTCGCCGTGCTTGCTGACATGCTCCATGGCTATCACCACGTTCTTTGCGCCCACTGACAGGTCCATGGCGCCGCCGATGCCGGGGATGAACTTCCCGGGGATGGTATAGTTGGCCAGGTTCCCTTCCTCGTCCACTTCCAGGGCGCCCAGTATCGTGTAATCCAGATGGCCGCCGCGGATGATCGCGAAAGACATGGAAGAATCGAAGCAGCAGCCGCCCGGCACGAGGGTGGCTGCTTCGCCGCCGGCGTTCACCAGGTCCGGGTCTTCCTGGCCCGGGGCGGCGGGCGCGCCCAGGCCGATAAAGCCGTTCTCGGAGTGGAGGAGTATCCCTTTGCCCTCGGGGAGGAACTGGGTGACCAGCGTGGGGATGCCGATGCCCAGGTTCACGATCGAGTTCTCCGGCAGTTCCTTCGCTATCCTTTTCGCTATCCTGAGCCTCATATTGTCTTCCATGTTATTTCCCCCCCTTAGCGGGTTTGGCTACCTGCACCAGGGCGTCGATGAAAACGCACGGGAAGGTTACTTTCTCCGGGTCGAGCCGGCCCGGCTCCACTATCTCTTCGGCTTCCAGTATTACGTAGTCCGCGGCCATGGCCATGGCGACGTTGAAATTCTTGGAGGAGCCGGCGGAGAAGCCGTTCCCGTATTTGTCGGCCTTGTTCGCCTTGACTATCGCGAAGTCGGCTTTCAGGGGCTTTTCGAGGAGGTATTTCTTCCCGTCCACCGTCAGAACTTCCTTGCCCTCCGCGATCGCGGTGCCCAGCCCGGTGGGAGTGAGAACTCCGCCCAGGCCCGCGCCGGAGGCCCTGATCCTTTCCACGAAAGTTCCCTGGGGGACGAGCTCTATCTTCACCTCGCCGGACTTCATCTTCTCGCCCATGATCCGGTTCATTCCTATATAGGAGCCGATGAACTTCGCGACCCTGCCGGCCATCACCAGCTTGATGATGCCGTTTTCCTCTTTAGAGGTGTCGTTAGAGATTATAGTGAGGTTCTTCAGCCCTTTTTCGTAGATGGCGTCCAGTACGGCGAGGGGGCGGCCGCAGGAAATAAACCCGCCTACCATTATCGAGCAGCCGTCCTTCATCTTCTCGACCGCCTGCTGTGGTGTTTTAATAGGTTTCATCGTACCTCCGCCGCTGGATTTAACAGTTCAATTATAACAAAATTTTTGTATTATAACGGTGACGCAAGTTAAGAGGTATTATGCATAAAGTCCACATAGATCACCGCGAATCGCTTATCAAAGAGAACCTGGCCCGCATCAGGCTCAAGATCCTGGTGATGAGCAATAAAGGCGGGGTAGGCAAAAGCACTATTTCCGTCAACTTCGCCTCCCTCCTCGCCGCCCGCGGGCTGAAAACCGGCCTTCTCGATATCGATATCCACGGCCCCTCTATCGCCCGCATGACCGGGCAGGAAGGCCAGTCCCATATTTCGGACGGCAAATTCATACAGCCGCTGGAAGTGGCGCCCAACCTCAAGATGGTCTCCATGGGCTCGATAATGAAAGAGGGGGACGCCCCGGTTATCTGGCGCGGCCCGATCAAACTCACGGTCCTCCGGCAGTTCCTCTCCGACGTGAACTGGGGCGACCTGGACGCCCTCATTATAGACGCTCCGCCGGGCACCGGCGACGAGCCGCTTACGATCTGCCAGCTCATCCCGGAGATGACGGGGGCCGTGGTCGTAACCACCGGGCAGGAAGTGGCGCTGCTCGATTCACGGAAAGCGGTTAATTTCCTAAAGCAGGTGGGCATTCCCGTGCTGGGCATACTTGAGAACATGACCTCTTTCGACTGCCCCCACTGCGCGAAAGAGATAAACCTTTTCAAGACCGGCGGCGGGCGCCGCGCCGCGGAGGAAATGGGCGTCCCTTTCCTCGGCAGCGTCCCTTTCGCTCCGCCGATGGTGGACGCCGGTGACGCCGGCAAGGCCTACGCGGTGGAAAGCCCGTCGGCGCCGGCCTCCGCCGCCATCACAGCCGCGCTCGACGCCGCGCTGGCCGGAGTTAAGGGATGATAAAGATATTCGTCCTCCTTGTCCTGCTGGCTGCGCCTTCGCAGGCGGAATTCCGGGCTTTCGGCCAGCAGGGCGCGGAAGTCCCGCCCCTTAATTTCTGCGCCTCCGGGAAATTCCTGGTCTACCTGGGCAGCTGTTCGCCCGGAGGAAAGATGAAGGACGTTATAAGCAGCAAGGCCTGCAGCGATATCGGGGGCATGCTTTCGGACGGGCTTCCCGTTCTCTACCCGAATGCCACGGTGGAGGGTTATACCGGGATCAGCGCGGAGGACGTGATGCAGAGCCTGATGCGCCCCGGCGTGCTCGGTTTCTTTTTCGTAGGCGAGGGCGACGCCAAAGGCGCCTTTATAACCGGCCCGGAGCGCGGGCGGGTCTACCCGGAGATGTCGGCTTGCATGTCCGACCTGGACCTTTTCGCCGGGTTCACCTCGCACAGCAAGTATTCGCCCGCTTCCCCCGCCCCGAAGTCCGAGCGGGCCTTGGTGATCAGCCGCACGCAGACGATCTTCGGCGGGAGCGGCGCCATGACGGATTCCTGGCCCAAGCTGTGCAAGCCCCGGGTAAGCCTGGTCTATCCCACGCGCACCTTCGCGGGGCGCATGAAGGACGACGTTAAGAAATTCATGAATCTGCTGCAGGAAGAAAAGCGCAAGCATGTCATGAAGACGCTTACAGCTATCTGCGACAACTGCCAGGGCCATGTCGCCGCCAACGACGAGCTGGCCAGGTTCTGCCCCCCCAACTCAGAGATCTGCAGGCAGCGCAAGATCACTCCCGGCTCCGAAGAGTTCATTTTGAAAAATTATTGCCTGGCCCACGCGCCGGCGCCCTCCCGGTAACTGCCGCTTATAACTTGAACTTCGGCGTTTTTATTCTGCCGGGGGTCAGGTTCTTCAGCAGGCCGTCGCCCAGGCCGGAGATCCTTGACTCGGCGTCCCTGAGCTTCCCGCCCAGCTCGGCCTGCCTGGCCGCTGCCGCGTCGTCGAGTTTCGCCCGGTAGGGCTTCAGCGCCTCGTCCACCTTTTTCTGCGCGGCTTCCCGGGCCTTTTCAACTTCGGCGCCCAGGGCCCCGGTGAAAGCTTTTGAAAGGGCGTTGGCCAGGTCGGTCTTTATGGACAGCTTCGGGCTCTTTATCGTGCCGGAGATATCCGTCTCGATGAGCGCGGCGGAAAGCCCCGCGAAAGAGGATTCAACCGCAGAGCGGAGCGGGGCCGCTTTTATATTATCCGCGCTTGCCTTAAAAGAAGCCCCGGCCAGGCGGGCCGCCGCCTTGCCGTCCAGCCGCTCCCCTGCCGTCTTCAGCGTCGCGTTAAAAGCCGCGCTCCCCCCGCTGACATCTACCATCAGGGAGGACGGCGAGCCGAGCTGCATTTGTTTCATCGGCATGCCGGAGAATGAAAGCTGCGAGGAGGTCTTTATCTCCTCCCCGGCGGCGTCCAGAGAGGCCTTGAAATCCAGCTTGCGCGCCCCTTTAGCGCCTTTTACCGATATCGTCGTAGGCCGTCCGTAAACCTGCGGCTGGGTGGTCAGGCCCTCCACAGTGCCGCTGTATTCCAGCGGATCCTCCGTCCCGAGCTCGCCGGTCAGTGACAATTTCCGCACCAGCACCGTCGGGTAGGATCTTTCTTTCGGGAAATGCACTTCGCGCCCGCGGCTGGCCTCGTTCTTCAGCACGCCCTTGGCGTTGGCCGGCATATACTTGCGGGCGAGGGCCATCCACTTCATAGCCTGGGCTGTTTTTTCCGCGATCACGGGCCCTGCCAGCATGCGCGCTATGGACTGGGTGTCCATGGACGGCAGTTTCATTTTGGCCATGACGTCAGCCATGTCTTTCCTGCGGGCCTCGTCCAGGGCTTTAAAGGAGTCTTTCGCGCGCGCGAGCGCGGCCTCGGTTTCTTCCTTGTCCTTCTTGAAATCCGACGTGAGTTTTTTAACCTCTTTTCCGATGTCGGCGTAGTCCTTGGCCTGTTTAGCGAAGTTCTTGTCGCCCCTGGCCTTCTCATAGCGGGCTTTCAGCGCTTCCATTCCGGCCTCGTATTTCTTTACATCCAGGCGGGCCGAGATAGCCTCATAGTCTTTCTGATAGCTTTCCTCCAGCTGTTTGGCCAGCTTTACCGAGCCCAGTTCGGCCGGGTCCACCTTGTAATCCGCTGCCGCTTCGGCTTTCGCGTCCGAAGCGCGCTCAAGCGCGAAATCCTTTGATTCCTTCCTGAGGTCCTCCACCAGCGGCGAAGGCTCTTCCTTTGCGAAGGCCAGTTTGCCGGAGGTCTTACGGACGGTGCCGAAGCGCAGGCCTTTAAGGGAGGCGCTGTCTACCACGAGCTTTTTTTCCAGCAGCGGCGCGCCCTCGGCGGCGAAAGACAGCTCGGAGAATTCCACCAGGTTGCGGTATTCTTCTTTGGGATCGCCGACGGCAAGCCCGGAGATCTTCAGCGAAGGGTGCAGGAAGCTGGTCTTAAGCGAGGCAATCTCGGCTTTGGCCTTCGCCCCTTTTTCCAGCCCTTTTATCATGCCCCATTTAAGGAGAGGGTCGAAGGCGAAAAAGAAGAAGGCCCAAAGGAGGACGAGGAGCGTCAGGCGGGGAGCTATATATGACCAGCGCATATCAGACGGCCCCCTTGAAGTACCAGTCCAGCAGCCACGAGGT
>JAVHPG010000259.1:0-7047 GCA_036170455.1 Elusimicrobiales bacterium | reverse complement strand
CGGCGCGGTGCTTTCCGTTGAGCCCGGCGGCGGCTTTATTGTAAAATGTGGCGTCGGGAGCCTGCTTGTCAGGACGGTGAAGCCCGAGGGAAAAAAAGAAATGCGGGGTTCGGATTTTATGAACGGGCTGCGCCTAAAGCCGGGAGACATGCTCCGCTGAACGCGGGGGGTTTATAAGGAGACACTTCTGTGGGACTTAAAGAATTTTACCAGCGCCATTTTTCATCTACCGACGAAAAGATAATCAGCCCCGGCTTCGTCGCGCGCGTGGGCGGGGTCGGCTTCGCGCTGTTCTTCCTCACTTACTTCCTTTTCTCCTGGACCATGGAGACCGTCATCCACGACAGGAAAGAGGTCATCGTTCCCGATATCTCCGGGAAGTCCTCCGTCAACGCCCTCCAGGCGCTCTCGGTGATAAACCTGGCCATGAAGATAGGCGGCTACGAGTTCAACGAGGCCGTGCCCATAGGGACAGTCCTGCGCCAGGTGCCCAGCGCCGGTTCGACGGTGCGCGAGGGCAAGATAGTGCGCGTGGTCTTCAGCCAGGGAGGGGAGTCGGTTTTCACTCCCAACCTGATAGGCCTGCCGCTCAGGAACGCCGAACTGCTGCTGCGCCAGCGCCAGCTGGTGCTTGGCGAGGTCTCCGAGGCATACTCCCTTAAAGCGGAGAAGGGAACCGTCCTTTCCCAGGACCCCAGGCCCGAACTCAGCGTTTCAAAGAACACCATGGTGCAGGTCACGGTTTCCAACGGCCTCCCCCCCGCCGGCATTATCATGATGCCCGACTTCCGGCAGAAGAAAAGCGACGAGGCCCAGCAGTGGGCGGCGGAGAACGGCCTGTCCCTCAACCTGATCGAAGACTCGAGTTCGCTTTTCCCCGGCGGGACTATCATCGACCAGGACCCGCAGTCGGACGCCGTCGTCGCAGCAGACGCGAAGATTACCCTTACCATCAGCTCGCGCAAGGCCGCCGCCGGCGGAGAGCGCGAATTCCGCGTCCATTACGAACTTCCCCAGGGCGGGGCCCAGCGCCATATCCGCGTCGTCGCCATCGGCAGGGCCGGGGACAGGGAGATCTTCAACGGCCTGCGCGACCCTGGCTCCAAGATAGACTTTTCCGTCCCTTACGCCGGCGCGGAAAAAATACGCATCTTCATGAACGGCATACTCGTCGAGGAGCGCCCCATAAAATGAAGCCCCCTTTCTTCCCCCTCCCTTCCGGGCGCGCCGCGCTGGTGCCCTCAGTGCTCGCGGCGGATTTCACCTGCCTCAGGGACAGCCTGGCCCCGGTTAAAAAGCTGGCGGACTGGGTGCAGGTGGACGTGATGGACGGGCACTTCGTCCCGAACATAAGCTTCGGCCCCGGCGTCGTCTCCGCCGTGGCGGCCGCCTCCTCCCTGCCCATAGACGCCCACCTTATGGTGGAGGACCCGGGCCGGTTCATCGGCGCTTTCGCCGCGGCCGGGGCGGGGCTGATCACGGTGCATGCCGAGGCCGGGTCCCCCGGGCCCTGCCTGAAAAAAATCAAGGCCCTGGGCCTGAAAGCCGGCCTGGCGCTGCGGCCCAAAACCCCGCTGAAGCGGGTACTCCCGTACCTGCCGCTGCTGGACCTTATCCTTATAATGACGGTGGAGCCGGGTTTCGGGGGGCAGGCCTTCATGCCTGAAATGCTGCCCAAGGTTACGGCGGCCAGGAAGCTGATCTCCGGGTCTGGGCGCGGGATCTGGCTGCAGGTCGACGGCGGCATCAACGTCGTCACCGCGGAGGCCGCCGCCCGCGCGGGCGCCGATTCCATGGTCATCGGCAGCGCGCTTTTCTCGGCTGCGGATCCTGCCGCGCTGCTGCGCGGGCTTAAAAAGAAAATTTAGCGGGGTACGGGGGAAACGGGAAATGGCTAAAAAGATACTTATAGTTGAAGACGAGGACCTTATCTGCAAGGTCCTTTCGATCCGCCTCGAGGGCCTCGGCTACAAGGTCTGTATCGCCCTCGACGGGGAAGAAGGGCTTGACGCCGTAAAGAAGGAGCACCCTGACCTGGTCCTCCTGGACATCGGCCTGCCCAAGCTGGACGGCAATACCCTCTGCGAACTGATAAAGAACGGGAAAGACACCAAGCACATAAAAGTCATAATGCTCACCGGCAAGAGGCTGGTAGGCGATATGGAAAACTCCTTCTCGGCCGGCGCGGATTTTTACATTAATAAGCCCTACGAATGGCCGCGGCTGCTGGAGCATATAAAGAAGCTTATAGACTGAAAGCGCATAGCCGTTCCAAAAACCGTTCAAATATAATATAATAGATAGGCACGGAGGTCTGCTCACCAGCGGGCTCGTGTCCGATTTTTCGTCGGCAAGATTAAGGAGGATACCATGGCAGTTGTTCTTAGGCTTCAGAGAATTGGAAAACGCACGCAGCCGCATTACCGGATAGTCGCCATTGAGAAAGCGAGCGGGACGAAAGGTCAGCCCCTCGAGATCATCGGCCACTACAACCCCAAGGCTGATAAAGACAAAGAAAAAGTCACCTTTAACGCGGAGAAACTGGACCGCTGGGTAAAGAACGGCGCCAAGCCTTCCGAGACCCTGGGCTCCCTCATCACCCGCGCCCGCAAGGCTGAAAAGGCCGCCGCCGCCGAGAAGAAGTAGGCCGAGGCCCACAAAATGAAAGAAGCTTTAATGTACATCATCGGTTCCCTGGTGGAAAATCCCCAGGCGGTCAAGGTCGGGGTTGCCGAGGACGGCGATATCGTCCGGTTCAAACTTGAGCTGGCCTCCTCCGACCGCGGCAAAGTCATAGGCAAAGAAGGGCGCGTGGTGAAAGCCATCCGCACCGTCCTGCAGACAGCCGCCGCCAGGCAGAACAAGAAAGTTTACCTGGACATCGACTGATCTTTATATGCGCGTAGACGCGGTCACGCTTTTCCCCGGCATGATAGACTCGCCGCTTTCGGAAAGCATCGTGGGCCGCGCGCGCGAGGAAGGTTTCCTGGAGCTGGGTTTTCTGAACCCGCGGGATTTCACCGAGGACCGGCACCGCACCGTGGACGACAAGCCTTACGGCGGCGGCACCGGGATGGTGATGATGGCGGAGCCTGTGTACCGGGCGCTCAAGAAAGTCAGGAAGAAAAATTCTTTCGTGATCCTTCTGACGCCGAAAGGCCGCCGCTTCGACCAGCCGCTCGCGCTGGAGCTGGCGAAAAAGAAGCACCTGATCTTTATCTGCGGGCATTACGAGGGCATAGACGAGCGTGTTACCCCTCTCGCCGATATGGAGCTTTCCATAGGCGACTATGTCCTGACCGGTGGCGAGCCGGCGGCGGTAACGGTGATAGACGCGGTGACGCGGCTCATCCCGGGCGTGCTCAAGAAAGAGGACGCGACCGTGAACGAGACTTTTACAGGCGGCCTGCTCGAAGCCCCGCATTACACAAGGCCGGGCGTCTGGCGCGGCGAGAAAGTTCCCGAGGCGCTTTTAAGCGGGAACCACAAGCGGATAGCCGAGTGGCGCAGCTCGCAGGCGCGGGAGCTCACCGGGAAAGCCAGGCCGGACCTGGCGGCCGGCGGGCAGGCAAAAAAACCGGCGCGCGGCAGGAAGAAAATTTTGGAATAAAATCAGTCGGCTTTACAAATAACTTAGGAGGCAGTATGATCAACATCAACAAGTACCTGGGCATCAAGAACGATAAATTTGACTTCAAGTCCGGCGACACGGTAAAAGTCTACACCAAAGTCGTGGAAGGCGACAGCGAGCGCGTCCAGATCTTCGACGGGGTAGTCCTTTCCCGCCGCGGGACCGGAGTTTCCGAGAGCTTCATCGTCCGCAAGATCTCCTACGGCGTGGGCGTGGAAAGGGTCTTCCCCCTGCATTCCCCCCGCATCGACAAGATCGAAGTCGTGAAGACCGGCAAGGTCCGCCGCTCCAAGATCTATTACCTCCGCGGCCTGTCAGGCAAATCCGCCAGGCTTAACGAGACCAACAAAGAGATAGAGGCCGCCGTGCCCGCGGCCGCGCCGGCCGCCGAGCAGTCTCCCGCCGGCAAATAGATCGGTCGCTCCCCGTCCGCCCCCGGCGGGCGGGGTCTTCCCGGCCGCGCCGCGGCCGGGCTTGGCGGAGACGCCTAAAGCAAGCTAAACCATAATCGTGCCCCTCAGCAGATTCGACCTGACGCTCCTGGAAAAAAGAAAGCCGGCTTTCCTCGCGGGCGTGGACGAGGCCGGCAGGGGACCTTTGGCCGGGCCGGTCACGGCCTGCGCCGCCTGGATCCCGCTTTCCGCCCACAGCGTTATTTCCCCCCTCGTAAACGACAGCAAGAAACTTTCCCCCGCCCGCCGCGAGCGCGCTCTCAGGCTGATGCTCGATTCCGGCGTGCGCTTCGGCTTCGGCTTTTCGGGCCCTGGGGAGATAGACCGGGTAAATATACTCGAAGCCACCTTTAACGCCATGGGGGCCGCCGTAAGGCGGCTTCTTTTTTATACCGGGACCCCGCCGTCCCGGGCGCTAATTTTAGTGGACGGCAACCACAGGATCAAGCGCCTCGAATCCTGCGTCCAGGAACCCGTAGTGGACGGCGACGCGAAATCCCTTTCTATAGCGGCGGCCAGCATCTACGCCAAGGTCATCCGCGACCGCTGGATGGGCGTACTTGACCGGAGACACCCGGGCTACGGCCTGGCCGGGCATAAAGGCTACGGCACCGCCGCCCATCTGGAAGCCCTGCGCAGGCTGGGCCCTTCGTCCCAGCACCGCTACAGCTTCGCGCCCGTCAGGGCCGCGGGGAGCGCCCGCCATGAATAAAAAAGGCGAGAAATACGAGGAGCAGGCCGCGCTTTTCCTGGAGGCGGCCGGCTTCGAGATCCTGGACCGCAACTGGTCCTGCCCCATGGGCGAGCTGGACATAATCGCCCGCAAGGACGGAACGGTGGCTTTTGTCGAGGTGCGCGCCCGCTCCAGCGCGGCCTACGGCCTTCCGGCGGAAACCGTCAACCGCTCCAAGCGCGCTAAAATTATTAAATCCGCCATGGCCTACATCAAGGCGCGCGGCCTCGAGGCTGACTCTTTCAGGTTCGATTTTATCGGAATAGTGCCCGGCCAGGCGCCGGAGCACATAGAGGACGCTTTCAGCGCCGACGGTTTCGGCTTTTGATTTTAAGGCAGCCAGGCAAGGAGAAAAAATGGAATCCTCGGAAATACTCGCGAACGTCCAGAAAACAGCGGGCTGGCTTAAGAAAAAAGCTCCCGGCTTCAAACCCGTCTCCGCCATCATCGCCGGCTCCGGCCTTGGCAATTCCCTGCCGCGCCTTGAGGACAGGCTCTCCATCCCTTACTCCGCCATCCCCGGCTTCCCCGTCACCACCGTCAAGGGCCACGCCGGCGAGCTCGTTTTCGGCCGCCTGGGCGGCAAAGACGTAGTTATGATGCGCGGCCGCTTTCATTACTACGAGGGCAGGCCTCTCAGCTTCATAGCGTTCCCCATCCGGGTGCTGGCCGCGCTGGGAGTGAAGAACCTCCTCCTCACCGCCGCCGTGGGCTCCCTCAAGCCCGCCATAAAGCCGGGCGACATGGTCATCCTCAAGGACCATATAAACCTGATGGGTTCGAACCCGCTGATGGGCAATCACAATGACGCCTTCGGGGCCATGTTCCCCGATATGAACGACCCTTACGACGTGCCGCTCCGCAGGGAGGCCGTGAAGCTCGCCCGCGCGCTTAAGATCCGCGCGCTGGAGGGCGTCTATACCGCAGTGACGGGACCCTCTTATGAGACCCCGGCCGAGGTAAAGATGTACAGGCTGCTCGGCGGCGACATAGCCGGGATGTCCGTGGTTCCGGAAACCATAACCGCCCGCCAGCTTAAGATCCGCGTCGCGGCGCTCTGCTGGGTGTCCAATTTCACGAGCGGGATCTCCAAGACCCTCCTCACCCACGACGAGGTGCTGGAGCTGGGCGAGAAGGTCTCGGAGAAAATGCGGGCCCTGCTGGAAGGACTGCTGAAGTCGAAGGTGATATAGAAGGCGCCGCCCGCCCCGGGGACCGGGTTAGCAAAACCCTCTCGGAGGCCCGAGCTTGCATAAGCGCGAGGGCCGAGAGCGGGAAGCGCGCGCACGGTGTGCGCGACGCTGTTTTTGCGTTCCGGTCCCCGGGGCGGGCAGTGCGAAACGAGTTAATATTTTAAAAAGAGGCTTTTATGAAAATGCTGGACCTGCTGCTTAAGAAACGCTCCGGGCTGGAGATGACTCCCGCCGAGCTGGAATTCATCTCCATGGGCGCCGCCGACGGGACCATTCCCGACTACCAGCTTTCTGCCTGGCTGATGGCCGCCTTCCTCAACGGCCTTACTCCGGCCGAAACGGCCGCCCTTACCAGGGCCATGGCCCTTTCCGGGAAGAAGCTGGACCTCTCCTCTATAAAGGGCACGAAAGTAGACAAGCATTCCACCGGGGGCGTCGGCGACGGCGTCTCCATAGCCCTTGCTCCTGTAGTCGCGGCCTGCGGCGTAGTCGTCCCCATGATGAGCGGCCGCGGCCTCGGGCATACCGGGGGCACGCTGGACAAGCTTGAGGCGATGAAAGGCTTCAAGGTGCGGCTCGAACCCTCCTATATAGTCAGGCAGCTCAAGGCCAGCGGCCTGTCGATGTTCGGCCAGACGGAGCGGCTCGCGCCCAGCGACAAGAAGCTGTACGCCCTGCGCGACGCCTCCTGCACGGTGGAAGCCCTCCCACTTATCGTCGCCAGCATCCTTTCCAAGAAATACGCCGAGGACATCACCGGCCTGGTGATGGACGTGAAATACGGCTCGGGCGCCTTCCTCAGGGATTTCAAGAAGAGCCGCGAGCTCGCCGTGGCGCTGATGAAGACGGCGAAGCTGCTCGATATACGCTGCGTGGCCGTCATGACCGCGATGAACGAGCCGCTGGGCCTGGCCATAGGCAACGGCATAGAGGTTTCCCAGTCCATAAAGATCCTGGCCGGGGAGAAAGGCCCGGAGGACTTTATGCGCGTGCTGGAAGTCCTGGCAGGCTGGATGATCCACCTGGGCGGCAAAGCCC
>JAVHPG010000258.1:0-1488 GCA_036170455.1 Elusimicrobiales bacterium | reverse complement strand
CAGTTCTTTATGACGCCCCAGGAACTTAAAAAACTAATAGCCGCCGGCGAATCCGGCCATGTGGAGTTCAAGGAATCTTTCGGCGAAGAAGCTTTGGAAACTATAACGGCTTTTGCCAATGCCGGCGGCGGCGTGCTCCTGATAGGTGTAACAGATGAAGGCTCCATTAAAGGCTTTCAGCCCGGAAAAGAAACCCTGCGTGTATGGGCCAATAAAATAGCTCAGTCCACAGGCCTTAACCCCGCAATCTCTAAAGTGCAGGTTGAGGCTAAAACAGTTGTCGTTATTACCATACCAGAAAGCCTTGTTAAACCCATTAGCTGCTCCGGCCGCTATTTTAAAAGGGTTGATAGCAGCAACAGCCGCATGACGGAAGACGACATTACACGGTTGGTGCTTGATAAAGTGGGTATCACCTGGGACGAAGTAGTGGAAACCCGGGCAAAGCCGGGAGATTTGGATACGGAGAAATTAGCCGCGTTCCGCGCGCTCTGCAATGAAAAGCGCCGCCGTATAATACCGGCCCGGGATTCCGACAAGGCCGTATTAGAGAAGTTGGGCCTGTTTAAAAACGGCAAGCCGCTGCGCGCGGCTATGCTCCTGTTCGCCAAAGAGCCGCAGCGCTGGTATCCTTCCGCCTCTTTAAAGATCGGGCGCTTCCGGCCGGGCGGTATAATAGTGGACGATAAAGAGATAGGCGGAACTGTTTTCGAGCAGATAGACGGAGCCATGGACTACTTCCGTGAACACCTCCAGACCCGGTTTGAGTTTAAAGGAACTCCCACCAGGGATGTTATATGGGAGTATCCCCTTGAAGCCCTGCGCGAGGCGGTAACCAACGCTATTTGCCACAGGGACTATCTGGACGTGTCTCAGACGCAGATCCGCTGGTATGACGATAATATTTTAATAGTTAACCCCGGCAGCCTTATCCCGCCGTTGACCACACAGGCTCTTCTGGAAGTGCATGCTTCAAAACAGCGCAATCGCAAAATTGCGGAAATGCTTTATTATGCCGGCCTTATAGAAAAATGGGGCGGCGGCACGCTTGAAATGGCGCGCAACTGCAGCAAAGCCGGCTTACCTGCGCCTACATTCAAAGAGGCTCAGGGCGCTTTATGGGTTACCTTTCCAAGGGGAGCCGCTGCGGAAGAAAAGGTCCTAGAAAAGGTCGGAGAAAAGGTCGGAGAAAAGGTCGGAGAAAAAATCTCCGCTAATCAGAGAACTATACTGGAAATTGTTAAAAACGAACCGCATATATCAGCTAAAGACCTTGCGAGTAAACTGGGAATTTCATCAAGAAAAACAGAGGAAAACCTCTCAAAATTAAAAACAAAGAACTTATTGAAGCGCATAGGCCCCGATAAAGGCGGCCATTGGGAGGTACTTCCCAAATGAATAACCCCTCAATTGCGTCCAAACGCATAATGCTCACCGGCGGCGCCGGGTTCCTGGGCTCCTTCGTCACCGAAAAGCTCAAAGCCCGCG
>JAVHPG010000257.1:0-7103 GCA_036170455.1 Elusimicrobiales bacterium | reverse complement strand
TATTCGCCTGCCGGGCTATGCAACCGGCAGGCTCAACGACGGTTTTTCTTATCCGCCCCCTGCGGTCTCCGCCCGGTCTACCTCTATTTTGCGAGGTTCTTCTTGATGTTGTCTCTTGTGACCGGGCTGATCACGCCTTTTTCGGTGATGAGGGCGGTGATGAGGGAGGCGGGGGTGACGTCGAAGGCGGGGTGGCGCACTTTTACGCCTATGGGGGCTATGCGGCAGCCTTTTACGAAGGTGACTTCTTCGGCGGAGCGCTCTTCTATGACTATCGCCCCCCCGTCGCGGGCTTTCATGTCTATGGTGGGCGTGGGCGCGGCCACGTAGAAAGGGACCTTGTGGTAGCGGGCTATCACGGCCAGGCCGTAAGTCCCGATCTTGTTGGCCGTGTCGCCGCTGGAGGCGATGCGGTCGGCGCCAACTACGATGGCGTTCACGCCGCAGGTCTTGATTATATGGGCGGCCATATTATCCGTAAGAAGTTCCGACGGCACCCCCTCGCGCATCAGCTCCCAGATGGTGAGCCTGGCGCCCTGCAGGTAGGGGCGGGTTTCGCAGGCGTAAGCGTGCTTTATCTTGCCCTGGTCGTGCGCGGCGGTGATGACGCCGACGGCGGTGCCTATGCCCATGGTGGCCAGCGCGCCGGCATTGCAGTGCGTCATGATGACGCAGTTCTTCGGCAGCAGGGAGGCGCCGAATTTCCCCATAGCCAGGCAGGCGGCCTCGTCCTCTTCAGTGACAAGGCAGGCTTCACCGTCTATAAGGTCTAAAAGTTTTTTCAGCGTCGCCGCGGAGAATTTGCCGGGGTTGGCGGCGGCGAAAACCAGCGCTTTATGCAGCATCCGGTCAGCCGCGTAGAAGAGGGCCACCGCCGTCGGGCGGGCGGCCTTGAGGAGCGAGGCGGTCCTGCGCGCCAGGCGCTCCAGCTCTGCCGAAGAGCCCGGGCGGCGGCGCCGGAGCTCCAGCGCGAAGCCGAAGGCGGCGGCGCAGCCGATAAGCGGCGCGCCGCGCAGGACCATGTCCCTGGTGGCTTTCGCCGTGCCGGCCGCGTCCTTGACGGAAATAAATTTTATCTTATCCGGCAAAAGCCGCTGGTCGAGGATCTTTAAAGAGTCTTTCTTGAAAACCAGGCGAGGCGGGATCATAAAAAAATAATCGGGAATCGAGAATCGGGAATCCGTAAGAAATTTAAATTCTTAATGATTCAAGATCCACGATTCCAGATCCTCGATTTTTGTTGGTTTTAAGGTATCGAGTCGAGCAGGTTTTTCAGCTGCTCTTCCGTTTTACCGGTTATTTCCACGGTCTTCTCGCGGCCTTTGGCGCCGCGGATGATGTTCACCAGCTTGGTAGGAACCTCGAAGAACTCGGAGAGGTAATCTCTGAGCAGGAGGTTTATCTTCAGGTCGGCCGCGGGAGCGCAGATCTTTACGCGCAGGACGCTGCCGATCCGGGATACCACTTCGTTGTCTTCGCAGTTCGGTATGACTCTTACTTTAACTATCATGTCCCCACCTCTCTGTTGCCGCGGCCCTTGGCGGGCGCCGCCGCTGTTCCCCATGAGGGCTTACCGCTAGGCGAAAAGTGAACTCCCGATGCGCGGCAGGTTCGAACCCGCCTCTACGGCCAGCTCATAGTCCCCGCTCATCCCGAGCGAGAGATAGTTGGCGGGCGCGCCGGCTGCCGGGACGGGAAAGTCCCGGTCGAAAATTTTCTTTGCCTCGGCGAATACGGCTTTGAGCTCCGCGGGCGAGGCGCCTTCGGGGGCGATGCCCATATAACCGCGCGGCTCCAGGTTCTTAAGGAGCCTTATTTGGGCCAGAAGTTCCCCCGCCTGGGCCGGGGTTACGCCAGACTGTGTGGCGGAGTTATTGAGCTTGAGCTGTATCATTACGGGCATGGTCCGGCCCGCGGCGGCGGCATGGCGGTTCACTTCAACTGCTATTTTGAGGCTGTCTATTGAATCTATCCAGTCGAAGGTTTCCACCGCGGCTTTGGCCTTGTTGGTCTGGAGGTGGCCGATAAAATGGAGCGTGACGCGGGATTTGAGCGCGGAGAGGGAGCCGTTTACCCACTTAGCCTTGGCATCCTGCACTTTATTCTCACCGGCTGTCTTTATTGCGCCGGCCTCTATGAGGATCTTAACGTCCTCATCGGCGGCGTATTTGGTGACGGCGAGGAGTTCCGCTTTGGTATTGGTAACCCCGGCGCGGGATTTGGCGGCCGCTATCCTGCCCGTTATATCCTGAAAATTTGTGAGGAGCGCGCTTTTGCGCGTAAGTTCGGCGGTTGGCATTGGGATTACTAATATTCTATCAAAAAAACGCTTGTTTTCCTAGTGGAATATTTAGTAAGTTCGCGGGCAAATGCTATTATTTATATATGATTTTGCCCCCGGGTTTCTGGATACTCGCCTCAGCCGAAGGCCTGCTTTCGGCGGGCTACGCTATTTCTTTCCCTTTCCTCGCGGTTTACCTGAGCGCGCACCGCGGCGTGCCCATGGCCTGGGTGGGTTTCTTCCTGGCCTGCTCCATGCTGATAGGCTCTTTCGCCCAGTATATAGGAGGCGAGATCTCGGACGCTATCGGCCGCCGCAAAGTGATGGTCTATTCCCTGGCCCTGCGCACTTTGCAGATCGCCGCTATAGCCTGGATCATCTATATCAAGGCCCCTGTCTGGGCTATTTTCGTTTTCCACCCGCTGGGGCTCTTCGTGGGCTCTTTCTTCCACCCGGCGGCGCGGTCCTGGGTGGCGGACTATACTCATCCCGCGGGGCGGATGAAGGCTTACGGCCTGCTGCGGATGGGCTCGAATGCGGGCTGGGCGCTGGGGCCGGCTTTAGGCGGGCTGCTGGCGGCTGGCTCTTATTCGCTGATGTTCTTCGCGACGGCGGCGGTGTTCGGCATTTGTACGCTGATAGTGGCGTTTTATATTAAGGACGCGCCGGGGGCGGCAACGGGCAAATTCGTGGCGCCCAGTTTCAGCGGGGCGGCTTCTACTCTTAAGAACAGGTCTTTCCTGCATTTCTGTGTTTTCACTTTTACGATGTGCGCGGTGATGAGCCAGCTGGTGGTTTCGAGTTCGCTTTATTCGAAGAACTACCTGGGCTTCACGGAGCGGGAGATCGGGCTGCTGTTCTCGGTGAACGGGCTGATGGTGGTGGGTTTCCAGTACCTGATGACGCGGGCGCTGGACGGCCGGCGCATTACTTTTGGCCTGGCTTCGGGGGCGCTTATGTACGCGGCGGGCTATCTGCTTTTCGGTTTCTCCCCGTCTTTCTTCTACGCGGTGGCGGCTATAGTGGTGGTGACGCTGGGCGAGCTGGCTGTCTCCCCGGGCCTCCAAGCCCTAGGGGCGAACATGGCTCCCAAGGCCGAAAAAGGCCGCTACCTGGGAGTGCAGGGCCTCTTCCAGCAGGTGGGCAGCTCGGTAGGCATCTTCATCGGCTCCAACGCCATCGGCCGCCTGAGCCCCCACTACCAGCAAGCCCCCTGGTTCATCATAGCTTCCATCGCAGTCATCTCCAGCCTGGGCTTCCTAAGCCTGGGTCAGCGCCTGACCCCCGACCAAGACGGCCAGCGCGGCCCCACCCTCCCCCCCTCGCCCGAACAAGCCGGCGAGGAAGTGCCCGTTTAAGAAATTTAAAATCAATTTAAAATCAAATATTGACGAATTCAAAACGATGCGCTATACTATCCATGAAGGCTTTGTGGCGTCAGCCACATTGCCTTTTCCTTTTTCCGTCCTTGTCCTTAAATCGTATACGATATGTACTCCCTGCGAACGCATACCATTGATATGGGTATCGATCTGTAGCCCTTCTATTTGAGTGGCGAAAGAGGCTAATTCAGGCCTTGCCTTTGGTACGATTTCATGGCGATGGAAGCCGTGCCCCCAGCTTAGTATGTATGCGATAAGGTCCGCCACCTGGATCCCTATGGTTAAATCACTGTGGACGAAAAAAGGCTCGGGAACCAGCCGCTCCGCGCGCTCACGGCCGATCTGGTAATTCTTATAGTATGCCTGCATCTGCCCAAGAAGTATATGGCTTGCTGATTTGTCCAGTTCGTCAAAAACTATTATCCCGGCATGCTCGATCGGTTTTGAGTCTACAAAGTAGAAGAAGCGCTCAAAGAGATAGGCATAATCCTTGCGTAATACTTCGGTCTTCCTGTCCCCATGGGCATCAACCGGGACGATGATTCCAAGGCACTGTCCCCGGAATTTATGACAGAGTTCGAAAAGTCGTTTTACGTATTCAAGTTTTGCCTGAGCTAGAGCTGATAAGGCCTTTTTATCCGCCTCGCTTCCGCGTCGCAAGCAGAATTCGGACAGAGTTCTTCTTTCTGCGGGTGCAAAAGAAGGGAACCAGCCGGCTTTTTTGAAAACCCGTCTATTCAGGAAATTTTCTCCCTTGATCTCCAGAATCTCCAGATCTTCCACTGGAGTTGCGTCCCTGGGTGCCGCAGGCCTCAATTTACGGCGCGCCGCGTTGATCTCTGGATAGGTCACGCCGAACAATTCTGTCTGAAGCTCAAATACGGCCTGAATGAACGGCCATAATGCCCCGTCGCGTATAGCAAAACCACCCAAAACTTCCGCCGGTGAAAGTTTACGGTCATGGCCGCTTTCGTCGACAAATAGAAAATAAGACATATCTCCCCCGAGCTTTCAAGGTAGCCCAATATTTAGAGTTTAGCACCATTCCCTGCAAGGAGCAAGCAAATTAATAGCTTGACATATATAGCATATGTGCTATATTGTAGGGGAAGGCTATGAAAAAGAAAAAGATGGGGATTCCATTAGATGAGGTGTTTGCCGAATCGGAGAAAGACCCGCGCTGGGCAGAGGCCTATGCCAAGGCGGATATAGAGGTGCGTCTTGCGCTGCAAATCATTAAAGCCAGGAAGAAAGCCGGATTGACTCAGGGCCAACTGGCCAGGGCAGCAGGCACGACCCAATCCGTCATCTCCCGCATAGAGCGCGCCAACCAGAACCTGACCGTCAAAACCCTGGCCCGCATAGCCACCGTCCTCCACACCACCCTAGTAATCCAACTCCGCCACCCCCACGCCCAATAGTCATTTAGTAATCAGCATCCCTTATCCCTGTTGGAATCGCAGTAACAGTTAGTCATTAAGTCATCTACGTCCCCTATCCCCTTAAATCCGGTGACAAAATACCAATTAAGCGAAATAAATATTATGTCACCGGGTTCTGATGCATCTGCCCCGACAGTCAGCGTTTTTTGTATTATTGCCTTATGCTTCCCACTAATAAGCCAAACCAGCATGATTTAAACCCTTTAGCCAGTCAGACGTGGTACGACAAGCCAATAAATATCCCCGGTATTGGATATATTCGTAATGCATGGCTTAAAATAAATGAAGTTTTACATAAAAGATTTTGGACAGTATTTTTTATCGTCGGTTTTGCATGCGTGTGCCGTAATGAATCCGGATGGAAAACCATCGTAATAAAGGATGTCGCTAGGCCACAAACATTTAAGTTGCATTCTGTTTTAAGTTTTCTGCCAGTAGGACAATACGTTTATGCGGTAGGGAATTTAGAAGGGAGGTTCCTTCTTCAGCAGGGGACTTTTCCTAGTGATAGAACGTATTCTGAAACTGTAGAAGCAAAAGGTCACTTTATTTGTCATCTACGGAGTGGTGACTGGTATGGCAAGTCTTACGTCCACTATACGCCTATACAAATCAAGAAAGATGAATACGGCCAAAGCGGAGAAATACGGATTCATTACAAGTATGTGGATTTTTGGGATGTTCTTATGTTGGATTTTGACAAAGCCTATTAGGGCCTGGCGCGGGGACCGGGTTAGCAAAACCTTCCGCAGGCCGAGGCTTGCGTAAGCGCCGAGGCCGAGGCAGAGTGAGGCCACGGTGTGGCCGAACGCGTTTTGCGTTCCGGTCCCCGTGACAGGCCCTTGGACGTGTGAAGACCAGATAAGATCCCAATTCCTTGTAAAATAAAAACCCCCGGCCTTTGGGACCGGGGGTTTCTATTGCTAGACGCTGACTTAGTACATGTCGGCGCCGGGGGGCATGCCGCCCATGCCGCCGCCGGACATCGCGGGAGACTTCTTCTCCGGGAGGTCGGCCACCAGGCACTCGGTGGTCAGCAGGGTGCTGGCTATCGAGGCGGCGTTCTCGAGGGCGGTGCGCGTGACCTTCAGGGGGTCGACGATACCGGCCTTCATGACGTCCACGTATTCCAGCGTGTCTGCGTTGAAGCCGATCTCGGGGGCGGAGTTCTTGATCTTCTCGATCACGATAGAACCGTCCACGCCGGCGTTCTCGGCGATGATGCGCAGCGGCGCGTAGATGGCGCGGCGCACTATGTTGATGCCGGTCGTCTCGTCGTCGTTCGCGCCCTTCACCTTGTCCAGGGCCTTGGCCGCGCGGATCAGCGCTACGCCGCCGCCGGGGATAATGCCTTCCTCCACGCCCGCCTTGGTGGCGTTCTTGGCGTCTTCGATCTTGGACTTCTTGGCCTTCATTTCGGTCTCGGTGGCCGCGCCCACGCGGATGACCGCCACGCCGCCGGACAGCTTGGCAAGGCGCTCTTCCAGCTTTTCCTTGTCGTAGTCGGAGGTGGTGTCTTCCATCTGCTTGCGGATCTGGGCCGTGCGCTTCTTGATCTCGGTCTTGTCGCCCGCGCCGTCGACGATGGTGGTGTTCTCCTTGTCGATGACGATGCGCTTGGCGGTGCCGAGCTGCTTGACGTCGGTCTTGTCGAGTTTCATGCCGCGCTCTTCGCTGATGACTTCGCCGCCGGTGAGGATGGCGATGTCTTCAAGCATCTCTTTGCGGCGGTCGCCGAAGCCGGGGGCTTTCACGGCCGCGCCCTTAAGGGTGCCGCGCAGCTTGTTGACCACCAGGGTGGCCAGGGCTTCGCCGTCCAGGTCCTCGGCGAGGATCAGGAACTGCTTGCCGGTCTGCACGATCTTCTCGAGCACGGGCAGCAGGTCGCTCATGGCGGAGATCTTCTTGTCTGTGATAAGGATCATCGCGTCTTCGAGCACGCACTCCATCCTCTCGGGGTCGGTCACGAAGTAGGGAGAGACGTAGCCGCGGTCGAAC
>JAVHPG010000256.1:0-1501 GCA_036170455.1 Elusimicrobiales bacterium | reverse complement strand
CCGTCGGTATTCCCTTTTATGGTCGCGCAGTTGTAAGGTACGCTCTCTGAGCCTGAATTATACGAACAGCTCAATCGCATTTGCGATTTGGGCTTTTTGCGCATCCTGTATAAAAGAGAAGACGGCAAGATCGGCTATCGTTGTTCAGCCGAACCCGTAGAAGATTATGTCAAGAAGGGCGGCGCAATTGAGGATACGGAGAATCGTTCTTGCTTGTGCAATAATCTGGTTGCTACCGCGGGCTTTCCGCAACTCCGCAAGGATGGGTATGTGGAGCAACCGATTATTACGTCAGGCGATGATCTTGTCTCGGCGGGACAATTCCTTAAAGAAGGCAAGACCAGCTACTCAGCGGAAGACGTGGTGAGATATTTGCTGGGTCCATTATTTGAAAATGGTTTGCAGACAAGCATGTAATCAAGTAAACAAGTAAAACAAAAACATCCAGCATTTGCTGGATGTTTTTGTTTTACTTAGGACTTACGCAAGACGCATCTGAATGGCAGGCGACTTGAGTTGTTGGCGCAAATAGTCATCCAAAAGGTCATACTTTACGCGGTAAATAGTTCGTTGCGTTTCAACAGCCACTTGTTTGAGACGAACCCAAACCAGAATGGCGCAACCGATGTATTTCTAACGCTTCTTGCTTTGCGGCGCTGATTTCCTTCAATACCTGTCAACTGCTTGGTTTCTCGGTGAAATTGCTCGACCTTCCAGCGAAAGCCGCACACATCCTGTACGACCTCCACGTTGTCCTGAGCCATCTCGTTTGTCACGTCAATATACAATTTTATAGAACGTAAGTCAATTCGGCAAAAACCTGAACAAGAGACGGAGTTTTCATACTGATATAATTTCAGCATTATGCGACTTACCGACACTCACTGTCATCTTGACTATCATAAATTCAACGCTGACCGCGCGGAAGTAATTTTGCGCGCGAGGAATGCGGGGGTGGAAAAAATATTGATTCCAGGACTCGATCACAAATCAAGCGAAGACGCGGTAGGGTTGGCAGAGTCGAATTTGGAGATGTATGCGGCTGTGGGATTTCATCCAACTGATTTAATTGAATTCAATCTGCAGACATTTGAAAAAGTAAAGGAACTTGCGCTGCATCCAAAGGTTGTCGCAATTGGCGAGATCGGACTTGATTATTATTGGGTGAAAGATTTGAACGAGCGCGCCGTTCAACGCGAGGCTCTAAAACAGCAATTGCAATTTGCAAAAGAAATCAACAAGCCCGTCATCTTGCACATGCGCGAGGAAAACGACGAATGGTTTGGCGCGGCTTCTGTGGATTTGCTCGAAATTTTGCGCGAGTGGCAAAATAGTTTGAGCGGCTCGCTGAAGGAAAAGCCCGGCGTGCTGCATTCTTTCAATGGGACGCTTGAAACCGCGCAAAAAGCGCTGGCGTTGAATTTTTACATCGGCGTCACGGGTCCGGTCACTTATCCAAAAGCGGAGCGCAAGCGCGAAGTCATCAAGCAATTGCCGCTGG
>JAVHPG010000255.1:0-1512 GCA_036170455.1 Elusimicrobiales bacterium | reverse complement strand
ACGGCCCTTTCGAGGACCTCTGCAAAGGCCCCCACGTCGAGCATACCGGTAAGCTTAAAGCTTTCAAACTGACCCACGTGGCCGGCGCTTACTGGCGCGGCAGCGAGAAGAACCCGATGCTGCAGCGCATCTACGCCGTGGCCTTCGAAACGCAGGACGAGCTCGTCGCCTACGTCAAGCAGCAGGAAGAAGCAGCGAAACGCGACCACCGCAAGCTCGGCAAGCAGCTCGACCTTTTCAGCATCAACGAACTCATCGGCCCCGGCCTGGTGCTCTGGCATCCCAACGGCGCGCGCATCCGCCACGAGATAGAGACCTACTGGAAGGACGAACATTTCAAGGGCGGCTACGGCCTGGTGAACACCCCGCATATCGGCCGCGAGAACCTCTGGCTGACCTCCGGCCACCTCGAGTTCTACAAAGACTCGATGTACTCGCCGATGGACATCGACGGCATTAGCTATTACGCCAAGCCGATGAACTGCCCTTTCCACATCCAGATCTACCAGAGCACGGCCCGCTCCTACCGCGACCTGCCGCTGCGCTGGGCCGAGCTCGGCTCCGTCTACCGCTTCGAAAAAGCCGGCGTGCTGCACGGCCTGATGCGCGTCCGCGGCTTCACCCAGGACGACGCGCACATCATCTGCACGCCCGAGCAGATGGAAGCGGAGACGATCGAAGTCCTGCGCTTCAGCCTGAACATCTGGAAAACTTTCGGCTTTACCGAGATCAAGGCCTACCTCGCCACCCGCCCCGAGGGCGCCGTGGGCGAGCCCGCGCGCTGGGAAGAGGCGCAGAAGAGCCTGCGCGCCGCGGCCGAAAAAGCTGGCATCCCGGTCGAGGTCGACGAGGGCGGCGGCGCTTTCTACGGCCCCAAGATAGACCTGAAGGTCAAGGATGCCATCGGCCGCGAGTGGCAGATGAGCACCATCCAGTTCGACTTCAACCTCCCCGAGCGCTTCGGCATGGAATACACCGGCTCCGACGGGGCCAAGCACCGGCCGTACATGATCCACCGCGCGCTGCTCGGCTCGCTCGAGCGCTTCTTCGGCATCATGATAGAGCATTATGCCGGGAACTTCCCGATGTGGCTGGCCCCCGTGCAGGTGAAAGTCCTCAACATCACCGAGGAGGCCGAAGGCTACGCCAAAGAAGTGGAAGCCAAGCTGAAAGCCGCCGGCCTGCGCGTCGCTTCCGACCTGAGCAACAATACCATCAACGCCAAGGTCCGCGATTCCGCAATGCACAAGTTCCCCTACCTGGTGGTAGTGGGCCTTAAAGAAAAAGAGGCCGGCAATATCACCCTGCGCCTCCGCGGCAACAAATCCGTCTTCGGCGTCAGCCTTGAAGAGTTCATCTCCAAAGCCAAAACCGAAGCCGACACCCGGGCCTTAACCGCCTCGTATTGCTGAGGCTTCGCCTCACCAGGGGTAGAAGCCTCCCCAGGTCATGAACGAACCCGACAATCCCTGTCGGGTTCGTCTTTTATCTGTCTGTCGAGGCGAAGCCTCA
>JAVHPG010000254.1:0-1513 GCA_036170455.1 Elusimicrobiales bacterium | reverse complement strand
CCGCATTCTGGTCTGGGTCGATCGGCCTATAAAAGCCTATGCCCAAAGACCGGCGAAATCGGCCCTTTCGGCCCTTGGTACGCCTCATGGTTTTTGCTAAACTATTATCGTAGTATGATACTGGAAGCTGGGGAAGAAAAATATGAAAAAAGTGATAATGTCCGTAGTGATACTGGTAACAGCGGGATTCACTAACGTCAAGGCTGATTGCATTACGAATTGTAATTCACATTGGATGGTCTGTGGGTCTAATTGCAGCATGATGCAGCCGCAATACCAGAGCACATGTAGGGTTCAGTGCTCCGCACAGGCGCAGATGTGTTTCTCAAACTGCAGCAGCAATCCCAACCCGATCGCGAATTGTAGTGCACAGTTAATGCTCTGTTCGTCCAATTGCAACATGATGCAGCCGCAATACCAGAGCACATGTAAGACTCAGTGTTTCGCACAGGAGCAGGCGTGTTTTTCAAACCGCAGCAATAGTGCCACCCCGGATTCCATGATGAGCGACCTTAAGGCTTGGGGACACAGCAGTCCCGGAGTTAATCAGTTTTCTTCAACCCCCGATAAGGCTGGCGACGAACTGAAAGTTCCCGCCCCCTCAAAGCCGGCGGCCACTGCGGCGCAGTTCCTTTCATTAAAGGCGGTTGAATTCAAACCTGTGGCCTACACAAAGAACCTGAAAACCATTAAGGCGGCTGCCGACCAGACGCCCATTGACCTAACCTGTGCCAACTTCCCCGGCAGCAAGTTGTGCCAGCAGTTTACCAACCTGGACACTCTTTTGAATATGGGATGCTCAGGAGGCTATTGCACGGCTATATGGAATAAGGGCGCTTTGAAGCTGGATGACATTTCGTCCACCTATGGACGTATAACCTCCCCGATCAAGTCTGTCGGCAAGGATATCGGCCTGGCGGCGAACAAAATAGCGGACACCATATGCAGCTATCCGGCAACCGCCGGAAGCGACCAGGAAAGCCAGATAGTTCTGGGTAACCTGGTGCTGTCCATAAACCTTACGATGAACACCTTGGTGGACATCCAGAAAAGGGCGGGAGTTGATCCCATAAGACAATGCAGCATGACCTATGGTTACTATTAAGAGCTTCTGATGCGTCGCTGAAATTTCCGCGCATCGTTTAGAACTTAACCCGAGATATCCGTCTGGTATTTCGGGTTAGGGGGATCTACTTGACTCCACCCCCCGTCGGTATTCGCGAGGAAAGGGTAAAGCGGATCCGTTTCGGAAACTTCTCGGTCCGGGAAAGAATATCGCCAAGTGTTTTCTCCCAGTGGATGAAAAGAGGAAGCTCGATGGAAGTCATGATTCAATTCCCCCCTGGTTTTTCGTGGGGGGGGTAGGTTCCGCCATTTTCCGCATCTCTAACTTTGACAGAAGAGCCAGCATTTCCTCACCCCAGCGCTTGGCCTTCGCCTCACCGATTCCCTCTATCTCCCGCAATTGCGTGATGTTCGCCGGGTGCTTCATTACCAACTCCGCCAGCTCGCG
>JAVHPG010000253.1:0-7198 GCA_036170455.1 Elusimicrobiales bacterium | reverse complement strand
TTTATTAAGGCTGGTTCATCCAGGTCACGAACTCGTCCCACTGGGAAACTTTCGCCCACTGCAGGTCGGCGTAGCCGTCGCCGAGAGCGCCGTTCGGGAAGTAGGCCGCTATGCCCTTGGCGGGAGAGTAAGCCACCGGGCCGCTCCAGTAGCCGCCGGCGGAGTCATTGGTACGGTTGTGCGCCACCAGCTCGCCGGTGATGAAGGTCATCAGGGTCTGGCCGGTCGTCTTTACGGCTTCGCTCTTGGTCTCGGCGAGCACCAGGCGGACGAAGTCGTAGAGGTCTTTGTTCTCGTCCATCGCGAACTTGACCGCGCCGTCGCGGGCTTTCTTGGCGAGGGCCTTGTCTCCGGACGCCATCATGTCGGCGGTGAACTTATTGGTCAGGGTCAGCAGCCGGGGCACGGAAGCGGACAGCACATAGCTCTGGGTAGAGCCGGTCTTCTGCGCCTGGTAGTGGTCGCTGTAGGCGTCCACGGTCAGCTTCGCCAGTTCGGCGCCGCCCATCGCGGGCTTCTTGGCCAAGGGGCCGAGGAAGTCGTTGTAGGTATAGCCGTCGCCGGGCTCGGTTTCTTCGGAACCCACTATGTAGGTGACGTAATCTTTGATCTCATAGTCCACTTCGGCCATCTGCATCAGGCAGGCGTCGGTGCCCAGCACGTCCAGTTTGCCGATATCTTTCATGGCCAGCCCGAGCTGCACGGTATTGATGTGGTTGCCGGACTGCTCGTCGTAAGAGATGCCCTTGGTTATGGGGCGCGTGAGGCTCTTGGTCCAGCCGGCGCCGTGGTTGGAGATTATCAGCATATATCTCTTGGCGGGATAAGCCGCCTTGGCCCATTTGCCGAACTCGGCCAGGGTTTTATAATCGCCCATATCCGACTGGCCCAGGTCCTGCAGCATTTTGGAGCCCATCGTGGCGGTGTCGGTATCCTTGGTTATAAGGTAGCGGCGCACGCCTTTCCAGTCGCCGTCAGAATCGTCATAGCCGTCTATCCGGCCGACCTGGGCTACCAGATTGACCTTATTGGTGGAGCCGATCATCTCCATCTCGTTGAGGTCCTTAAGGAGGTAGGGCTCAAGGTCGTTCTTCGCGTTCTCGAAGAACATTATGGTCCACTCGGCGCCGGCTTTGGGGTCCACGGTCGGCTTGGAACCGAAGAACCAGTCCAGCAAGCCGCTCTTGTCCTGGGTGGGCTCGGGAGCGGAAACGCCGGCATTGGCGATCTCTTCCTTTATATTGAGGTTCTTGCCGCTGTCGAAGTTGATTTCGGCTGAAGCCAGCGAAGCGAACATGGAAACGGCCACGGCCGACATTGATATTTTGCGTAACATTGATTCCTCCAGGACTTTGCGGATGTTGCGTTTCATATGTATAGTCTAGCCCGCCCGGAGATATCCTGCAAGGTACAGTGGACCCTTAGTTTTATAGGCCCTAGGGCCTAGAGAGCAAAAAAGAAAGGCCGGCTGTTTCCAGCCGGCCTTTCCGTCAGCGAACTTCGCTTATTTGGTGTACCAAGCTATGAACTCGTCCCACTGACCGTCCCTGGCCCAGGCCAGTTCGGAGTAAGAGGAGTTAGTGTAGTTGGGCATATAGATCGCCAGGCCGTGTGAGTCGCTGTAGCTGCTGTTCACGCGGTTGTGGAGCACCAGGGTCTTGGTAACGTAGTCCTGGAGAGCCTGCGCGGCGGCCTTCACGTTCGCGTTCTTGGAAGAAGCGGCGTAGAGGCTGAGGAAGTGCACCAGGTCCTTGTTCTCGGCATAAGCGTAGGACTGGGCGCTGCCCATCGCGGTCTTGATCAGGGCTTTTTCGTTGGCGGCCATCGCGGCTGCCACGAACTTGTTGACTACGGGGATGAAGCCGTTCATCGCCGAGGCCAGCACGAGGCTCTGAGTGTGATCCTGGGTCCCGTAATGGTCGGAGTAAGCGTCCACGGCCAGCTTGCCGAGTTCGGCGCCGAGCATCGTGGGCTTCGCTACGAGGGGTCCGAGCATCAGGTTATAGGTATAACCGTCGCCGGGTTCGGTTTCTTCGGAGGCCACTATATAGTCCACATGGTCTTTGATCTCGTAGTTCACTTCCGGCATCTGCATAAGGCAGGCGTCGGTTCCGATCACGTCTATTTTGCCGATAGCCTTCATCGCCAGCCCGAGCTGGGGGGTGGTTATGTGGTTGCCGGTCTGGTCATCGTAGGAGATGCCCTTGGGGTCGTTCATGCCGCGGGACTTGATCCAGCCGGCGCCGTGGTTCCAGATCACAAGCATATAGCGCTTTGCGGGGTAGTTGGCCTGGGCCCACTTGGTGAACTCCACCAGGTGATTCCAGTCGCCCATGTCCACCTTGGCGAGCTCCTGCACTACGGGAGAGGTTATCTTATTAGTATTAGTATCCTTCTTAACAAGGTAGCGGCGGGCGGTCTTCCAGTCTCCGTCCGTGGAGTCGTAGCCGGCTATGCGGCCGACTTCGGTCACCACATTGACCTTGGCGGAGGAGCCTATCATCTCCATCTCGTTCATGTCTTTAAGCGCATACGGCTCAAGATTGTTCTTGCCGTTCACGAAGACCATTATGGTCCATTCTTTGTCGGTGGCGGCCTTCTCTACGGCCGTGGCAGGCTGCGGAACGCTCAGCTCGAGAGCCGAGATCTCATCCTGCAGGGTGGTTTTGTTGAGCGTGTCAAAAGAAATTGCTGACACCTGGGCGGAGACTGCGGCGATTATCGCTAACGCTGCGGTTGCTTTCCTGAACATTACTACCTCCAGACTGCGGTTTGGTCTTGTGTAGTGTGCGCTACACTTAGAGTTTAATCTCTATCTTGATTATAATCAAGACCAAAGGGCCTAGTCAAGTATTAGTCTTTGGACCCATTGCTTTTTGGGCCCAAAGACCCATGGACTTGTCAAGGCTTCATAGGAGAAAGGCTTACTTTATATATATAACCGCGATAAATAATTTTTCGGGTAAATTCCGGCGCAGACTAAAGGGCCTATGACATTAGTCTAATGGCCGGCCCAGCGTAACTAAGGAAATGAACAAGGGCGACCTGGGCTGGAAGAATATCCGCCTGCAGGCCGCGGACGGGACCAAATTGACCATAGACTACAGCCCGCTCAGCCTCGGCAGCGAGATCATAGCCGCGCCCCTCTGGGTTACCGTGGCCGCGCCCCGGTTCAAAGGCTCGGAAAAAGTACGGGCCCTTATCATGACCTACTACGAGACCACGAATATGCCGGCCAAAAGCCGGCTGTTTTCATTTCAGGGGCGCCTTGACAAGCGGCGGTCACACTTATAGAATGAGAACATGACACCCGTCCCTGAAACAGCCCGGACCGGCAGAGAGATCGGGAAGGTAGCCCTCATCTTTTCTGCCATCTGGACGGTCCTGATCATTGCCTCGCTGGGCCTGGGCCTACGCCAGCAGAAACTGGACATCGCAAAACAGGCCGAAAGGGAGGCCGAAGCTATAGTCGGCATGGACATCTCTTTCCGCAATTGGGTCATAGAGACCGGCGGGATCTACGTAGCCGCGACCGCGAAGACCCCGGCCGATGCCTTCCTGCGGGCTCGGGATAAAAATATCGTAACGGCCGGCGGGCAAAAACTTACGCTTTTAAGCCATGCCGCGGCTATGCGGCAGCTCTCCGGGACCAGGCAGCGGCTCGGGCACCCCTACACCAGCCTCCGCTCACTTAAACCGAAGAACCCGGACAATTTTCCGGATGAATGGGAGCAGGCGGCCCTTAAAGGCTTCGAGAATTCAAAAGGCGAGACCGCCTCCCTGCATAAAGGGAGCAGCATACGCTTCATCCGCGCATTCCGCCAGGACGCCGCCTGTCTTCCCTGCCATACCGCCGAAGAAAGTCCCGGCGGGATAAGAGGCGGAATCAGCACGGAAGTACCGATGTGGGATATGGAAAAGACAGGGGGCAGTTTTCATTATTACTGGGAACTCGGCCATTTCGCGCTCTGGCTTGCGGGACTATCAGGCGTACTGCTCGCCTATAAAAGCCTCCGGCGGGCGGAAGAAGACATAACCGCGAACGAGCATAAATACCGCGCCCTGTTCGAAGCCTCCCGCGACGCCCTCATGACCCTGGAGCCGCCGTCCTGGGGGTTTACCTCCGGGAACGCCGCCACGCTGGCCATGTTCCGGGCAGGGAGCGAGGATGAATTTATCTCCAAAGGGCCGCAGGACCTCTCCCCGGAGCGCCAGCCCGACGGCAGACTGTCTTCCGAGAAGGCGCGGGAGATGCTAGGGCTGGCAATGGCCCGGGGAGCGAATTTCTTCGAGTGGACGCACAAGAGGCTGGACGGAGAAAATTTCGACGCCAACGTTCTCCTGACCAAACTCGAGCTGAAAGGAAAAGCCTTCCTTCAGGCTACCGTAAGGGACATTACCGAGCACCGCCGGGAACAGGCCGAGCGCGAAGCCCTGGTGGCCAGCCTGAAAGAAACGCTGGCCCAGGTAAAGTACCTGAGCGGCCTCATCCCGATCTGCGCCGCATGTAAAAAGATCCGCAACGACAAGGGCGAATGGGAGACCGTGGAACATTACGTGACCGGACACAGCGACGCAAAGTTCTCGCACGGCGTCTGCCCGGACTGCGGAGTAAAACTTTATGGGAAGTATTACGAGGAAAAGCCGTCAGAAGAAAAAAAGAAAGACTGACCCGCGCGCGGAGCTTTCGGCCTCAGGCGAAGCTGGCCGCGGTTTTTATTGTGTTCGCGTGGATGCGGACCGTATCTGAAAATTTTTTAGCGTAGCCGCCGCTGAGGACTACCGCCGCCGGCACACCGCGCGCGCGGCACTCGCCGAAGACGAAAGCGTCGCGCTTTTTTATCCCTTCCATCGTCAGCCCCAGCCCGCCCAGCAGGTCGTTCCTGTAGACGTCCGCGCCCGCCACATAGACGGCAAGATCCGGCCTGAACTTCTTCAGCGCCCGGGGCAGCTCCCGCCTGAGGGCGGCAAGATACGCGGCGTCGCCCGTGCCGGGACGCAGCCCGATATCCAGGGAGCTCTTTTCTTTTTTCTCCGGGTAGGTACCCGCGCCGTGCATGGAGAAAGTGAAAACTTTTTTATCCCCCCTGAAGATGGCCGCCGTCCCGTTGCCCTGGTGCGCGTCCAGGTCTATCACCATCGCGCGCTTTATGCGCCGCTCTTTAAGGAGTTTTTTTATTGCCACCGCGATATCGTTCAAAAGGCAGAACCCCTCGCCATGGTCTTTAAAAGCGTGGTGGGAGCCGCCGCCGCAGTTCATCCCTATCCCGTTCTCAAGTGCCAGCCGGGCCGCCAATAGCGTGCCGCCGACATTCATCAAATGCGCGCGCGCCACGCCGCGGGTGATCTTTATCTCAGCCCTCGCGCTGTCTTCCGGCTTGAACCTGAATTCGAGGTTTTTCCGGACCCAGGCGCGGCTATGCGCCAAAAGAAGATCCGCCTTCGACGGAGCCGCCGGCGCGAGCACGTCTTTTTTTGAGATAACTCCCTCTTTCAGGAGCAGTTTCAGCGCGGCTTCGAACTTATCCGCCCTGAAAACGTGCCCCTGGCTTCTAGCCGTATAATATTTGGAAAAGACTATTTTCATCAGATGAAAAGCACGGCCAGGAGAAAAGCGGTCACGACAAGCAGCGCCGCGCCGGCGAACCAGCTGCCGTAAAGCGGGAAGAGGGCCTGCCCGGTATAAACGGGCGCGGAAACATAGAGAACGGTCCGCTCATTCAGCCGGGTTTTAGCCTGCACCCTGCCCCAGGGGTCTATCACGGCCGAGATCCCGTTGTTCGCCGCCCGCAAGACCGTGCGCCGGTTCTCCACCGCCCTGAAAATATTGGCTATAAAATGCTGGTAGGGCGCGGCCGTGTCCAGGTACCAGCCGTCGTTGGTGATATTGACGAAAAGTCCGGCCCCGGCGCGGGTATCCCCGGCGAAAAGATACGGGAAAATAGATTCGTAGCAGATCGCGGTTCCAAGCTTCGTCCCTTTAAACTCGAACAGTTTCTGTTCCTGGTCTCCCGGGAGGAATTCACCCAGCGCGGCCACCGGCTTTATATATTTGCCGAGAAGATCCCGGAGCGGCACATATTCCCCGAAAGGCACGAGCTGCCGCTTATTATAGGAGGCCGTGATCGCGCCTTTACCGTCGAGCAGGAAAGCCGAGACATACTGCCCGCCGTCCCTCGAAACCGAGCCGACAAGATTCCCGGGAGCGGTACCTGATGAAACCGCCGCTTTAAGCCAGCCGTAGCAGCCCGGCCCGTCCAGCCAGCACGGCAGAGCGTTCTCCGGCCACACCGCCAGGTCCGCGTCTTTAACTTCCCCCAGCAGCCCCTCGATATTAGCTTTAACGGCCCCGGCCTGCGCGGCGTCCCACTTCGCGTAAAGGTCCACGGAGGGCTGCAGCAGCGCTGCCTTTATCGTCCTTGCCGGCGGTAAGTCTCCGGAGCGCGCAAGCTCCTGCCGCCCGAAAAACCAGAGCCCCGCAAAAACAAGCACGGCCGGGCTGAACCGCATGATTTTTTTAAGCGCCGAAGTCTCCAGGGCGAACAAAGAACCGAGCAGCGCCCCGGATAAACACAAAGCCGCGCTTAAACCATAAACCCCGGTAACCGAGGCTATCTGTATCAGCGGCGCATAGTCCCATTGCGTATAGCCCAGCATGAACCAGGGGAACCAGACGGCCTTAAGACTTAAATAAATTTTCCCGTACTCCAGAAGCAGCCAGCCCAGCGCGAAAAGATACGGCCACCTCTTCACCCCTATCCTTTTTATCTGGAAACCATACACCGAAACCATGGCGAACTCGGCCGAAAGAACCAGGCTCAGCAGAACCAGCCCAAGCGCCGAAACAGCCGGACTTACCCCGCCCGCGCGCATAGTAGGATAGATCCAGTAAAGAATGCCGAAGTAGAACAGGAAGCCGCAGGCCGCCCCGCCGGCCGCAGCCGACTTAAGCGTTTTAGATTTGAGTATGTAGAAAGAAAGCGGAGCCAGCGCGAACCAGGCCAGCCACCCCTGGTTAAACTTGGGATAGCTGAGAATAAGCAGCAGCGCCGTAAGGAAAGGCAAAAGCAAGGGAGGAAATTTCTTCAACATCTTTTAGTTCTTCAAAAATCCCCTAAAGCTGTTTCACGGCCTGACGAGGGGCCGGGTTAGCAAAACCCTCTCGGAGGCCCGAGCTTGCATAAGCGCGAGGGCCGAG
>JAVHPG010000252.1:0-1520 GCA_036170455.1 Elusimicrobiales bacterium | reverse complement strand
CGGCCTGGCCAAAAAGATGCTCCTGGTGCAGTCCCAGGCCTACCGCCAGCCCGCCTTAAGCTAAACACCTAACACCGTTCTCACAATAAATTAAGTCGACAGTTATGAATTTTACAGAAAGTGAAACCCTGGAACTAAAAAAATCCACCTCCGAATTGAAGGAAGCTGTTATCTCTATCTGTGCCATACTTAACAAACACGGCAAGGGAGCGCTTTATTTCGGTATTGCGGATGATGGCTCCGTTACAGGCCAGCAGATAGGCAAATCCACTCTTAAAGACATTTCCAAATCCATATCAGACCATTTAGAACCTAAAATTTATCCACATATAGAAATAGTTAAAATATCCGGCAAGAACTGCATATATGTGGATTTCAGCGGCAAAGACGGCCTTTATTCAGCTTTCGGACGCTTTTACCTGCGTGTAGGCGAAGAAGATAAAAAACTCTCGGTCAGCGAAATCCGCCGCCTTGTTGAAAAACTGAATAATTACGTCTACGCCTGGGGGGGAGAAGTTTCGGGGGACACCGCTTCAACCGCCTCCGCCGCAACTATAAAAACTTTTATGCAAAAAGCCCGCAAGGCCGGGCGCGTAAACTTTCCTTACGATAACCCCGCCAATGTTTTGAGCAAACTTGGCCTTGTGGCTGGCGGCAGACTGCTTAACGCCGCAAAGGCGCTGTTCTCCAAAAACCAGCCGCTTACCGTGCAGGCAGCTGTTTTCGCCGGGCGGGATAAACTAACCTTCCTGGATATACAAAATTATCAGGGGAATATTTTTGAAATGGCCGCCAAAGCGGAGTTGTACGTGCAGGAACACATCAACTGGCGTGCAGACCTCTCCGGCAGCAGCAGGGTGGAAATTCCGGAGATCCCGGCGCGCGCCATAAAAGAAGCCATCATAAATTCCCTCTGCCATAGGGATTTCTCAAACCCCAAAAGCAATGAAGTCGCCATCTTTAAAGACAGAATAGAGATCTTTAACCCCGGCCTGTTCCCATCCGAATACACCCCGGAGGATTTTATAAAGGGCTCGCAGCCCAGTATACCGCGTAACCCGCTTATAGCGGAAACACTCTTCCGCTCCGAGGATATAGAAAAATGGGGCTCCGGCCTGCGCCGTATAAGCGGTGAATGCCGCAAAGCCGGCGTAAAAGTTAAATTTATCCGGAATAAAAGCGGTTTTACCGTAACCTTCTACCGCCCCGCAAATACTCCCCACAAAGGGTTGGCAGAAGGGTTGGTAGAAGGGTTGGTAGAAAACCAGAAAAAGATACTTAACCTTGTATCGACCACCCCGCGCATATCCAAACGGGAATTGTCCGCCTCGGTAGGAATAAGCACCACAGCTATAGATAAGAATATTGCCGTTTTAAAAACCAAGGGCCTATTACGCCGCATAGGCCCCGACAAAGGCGGCCATTGGGAGGTGCTTCCCAAATGAATAACCCCTCAATTGCGTCCAAACGCATAATGCTGACCGGCGGCGCCGGGTTCCTGGGCTCCTTCGTCACCGAAA
>JAVHPG010000251.1:0-1525 GCA_036170455.1 Elusimicrobiales bacterium | reverse complement strand
GAGCACTTCATCACCAGGTCGAAGGCCGGAAGATAGTAGCCTTTAGCGGCGAGGGCCCGGACTTCTTTTTCCCAGTGGCCGAAGTTGGCGCGCAGGTTCTCTACGTCCGCCTCCTCGAAATTATAATGCGAGAACTGCTCCTCCTGGCCCTTGTGCACGTCGCCCCAGGTCAGCCGGTCGGTCCACATTATGTCGGAGATGCGCTTCTTCTTCTGCACGAACATGGCCAGGCGCTCCAGGCCGTAAGTGATCTCCACGGTGATCGGGTTCAGTTCATAGGAAGCCATCTGCTGGAAATAGGTGAACTGCGTCACCTCCATCCCGTCCAGCCAGACCTCCCAGCCCACTCCGGAGGCGCCGAGGGTGGGAGATTCCCAGTCGTCTTCTATCCAGCGGATGTCGTGCTCCGCATGGTCTATGCCGACGGCCTTGAGGGAGTCGAGGTAGATCTGCTGGATGTTCTCCAGCGGGGGTTTTATAATGACCTGGTACTGGTAATATCTGCCGACGCGGTTGGGGTTCTCGCCGAAGCGGGCGTCGGCGGGGCGGCGGCAAGGCTCGACGTAGGCCACGCTGTTGGGCTTGGAAGTGAGAGAGCCGAAGAAGGTGGCCGGGTTGAAAGTGCCCGCGCCCTTCTCAAGGTCGTAAGGCTGTATCAGGGCGCAGCCCTGCTTGGCCCAGTACTGGTTCAGCTTTAAAATGTAATCCTGGAAATTCACTGTAGCCTCCGGTAAGCCGCCGCCGGGCGGCACTTATATTTGTGAATATTATACTTATTTAACGAAAGGCAGGGTGCGCAGCTCTATCCCCAGGTGTTCGCCGAAAAACCGGTTAAAAAGGCCGTCGATAAAATCCGCGGTAGCGGCATCCTCCTTAAGCCCGCGGACGGCCTGCCAGGCGCCGGCGTGAAGCGTCTCCCACACCTCCGCCTCCGGGCCTGCGGCCGTTTCCCTGAAGCCGAAGCCGGCCAGCTCGAGCGCGCGCAGGGTGAAGGCGCGGCGCAGCCAGAAGGCCGGGCCGTATTCGTCCAGGTCCTGCAGCGCGCCAAGCAGGAGCTCGTATTTCTCCGGCGAGGGACTTTGCGCGGGCGTGATCTTGTTGACCACCTCGCAGTAATGCTGGGCCAGGTAAAGCCGGTCCAGGTCTTTCCTTATCCCGCCGAATGCCCCCAGCGTGCGCCCGCCGGTGCAGACCGGGAAATTAGACCCCTTCTTAAGGAAGAACCGGTAATCGCCCCAGGTCACCGCCTCGCTGAGCGCGCGCAGCTTCCCCTTGGCCAGCCGCACGCTCTTGAAGTTCACCTCGAGCTTCCCGTGCTCCAGCGTAAACACAGTCACGATCCTGTCGCTCTCGCGCAAAGGCCGCCGCTGCAAAACTATCCCGTAATCGCAAAAAATCATTTGTATAATTTTACTACTTTAAAAGCTGCCGGTCGTCAGGAAGCGGAGTGTTAAAATCAGGACAGTGCTTAGGGCGGCTGGGCGGCCTACCGTGCCGACCGGAACGCAAAACGCGTTCGGCCACA
>JAVHPG010000250.1:5792-7261 GCA_036170455.1 Elusimicrobiales bacterium | reverse complement strand
TGGGGTCTCATTATGGTGTTTGTGTTCGGTCATAACGGGTAATTATAACTTTTATGCGCGGGAACTGAACGCCGCCGGACGCTCTCGCGGCCGGCGGCTTGAATAAAGGTCCTGGACCGCCCGCGCGGCCCCTACAGAGAAGCGTCGTTGAATTCCACGGAGGCGACGAAAGGAGAGCGGGAAAGCTCGCCTATCATATCTACGGGCAGGGTGCCGGTGACGTTAAAAACGCTGAACTTGGACTCGGCGCTTTTCTGCGGCAGGCGGAACCAGTTGTCGGAATCGAAGCCGCTTTTTTCGGCCAGCCCCTTTATAAACTCCGGCACGAAAACATTGGGCTTGTTCTGGTAGGGGACCTTCAGGGTAAAGCGCACCTTCGCCTTGAGCGGCATGCCCGTGCTCTTTTTTTCCACGGCCACGCCGGTCACCCCGGCGATCCTGGCTATCCCGGCCATACTCGCGTAGGGCGCCCAGCCCAGGATGACGGTTTTTTTATCTTTTTTGCCGTAAGATATCTTTTCCCCGGCGAACCTCAGGCCCGCGGCCTCGAGCCTGGGCAGAAGTTTGTCGTAGGAGCCTTCGCCGACGGCGACGCCGAGCAGCACGTACTCCCTGGCGTATTTCCGGGAGCCCGAATCCAGCGGCCTTACGTAAGACCCCACGGGGCCGCTCTCTCCGGCGAAAGTGACTTTGTAATGACCGGCCGGCAGCGCCGGCAGGCCGGTCCTTTCCTCGGGCAGCGCCCTGGCGGCCGCGACGGGAATTTTAATGGCTGCCGGAGTCCTGAGCGCGGATACGGGCGCGGAGATCACGGAGTCGCGGAAGCCGCGGGTATCCTTCGGATCGGAACGCAAGTTCATGGTGTTGCTCGAATTCAGGTAGCCGGCCGAGGTTTCTATGCAGTCCTGGAAAACCGGGTCCCAGAAACCCTTGTGGCCGGTGAGGAGGGTGTCGAGCTTCATCTGTTCACCTTCGGCGGAAGCCGGAAGGACCGCGCAGGCCAGAAGAAAGAAAGCGTGTATCAGGTTTTTTTTCATTTTAATCCCTATGCAAGTCTCCGGGCGACAAAAAAAGAGAAACGAAAAGATCTTCGTTTCCCCTGGTTACAGCTGGTTAAGGCCAGCCGGTGGAGTCTCCCCCGCCTGTTTCGGAGGATTACAAGGGTGCTACACAATCATTCTATCACTCATCTGACTAAAAGCAACAGGGACCTAAGGCCCAGCAAAGCGGAATATAAAGACCTACTCCCCGGTAGGCCCTTTGGGCAAGCAGTTGCGCGCGGGCGCCTGTGCGGCGGGGCCAGGCCACAAACTTAGATATCCGCTTCCCCGCCACCCCCTGATATTTCTTTATCTCCATCTTGACACCCCGCACCCCGGCTTGCTACGATTTATCTACCGGTAGGTAAGTTCCACGCATTTATGAAACAACAAACGACACCCAAAGAAACGAAGGGCGACAAGACCCGC
>JAVHPG010000250.1:0-5692 GCA_036170455.1 Elusimicrobiales bacterium | reverse complement strand
CGCATTTATGAAACAACAAACGACACCCAAAGAAACGAAGGGCGACAAGACCCGCCAGCGCATACTTGAGACGGCCTCCGCCCTGATGGCCGAGAAAGGTCCCGACAGAGTCTCGATGCGCGAGATCTCCGCCAAGCTGAAGATCACCAAGCCCGTGCTCTATTACTATTTCAAGGATAAAGACGCGCTGATCCGGGCCTCTTTCACTGAAGGGACCAAGCATTTCGAAGAGCTCAACATGGAGATAAAGGACTCCGGCCTGACGCTGGAGCAGAAGCTGGAGCGTATTTTTTCCAACCACCTGGCCTTTATAAAGCGCTACCCGGACATGCCCAAGTGCGCGCTCAAGATAATCGCCTCCCCCTCGGAAGGCGTGCTGAGCCAGCTGCACCGGGAATTCAAGACCAATAACCGCGTCGCCCTGCGGCGGATGCTGGAAGAGGAGAGCCTGCCGCGCCGCGCCGCCGACGACATCATCCACATGGTAGGTGCCGTGCTGGCCCATTTCATGATAGAAGCCCGCGAGTTCGGGGCCGCCAGCCTGGACAAGAGCCTGCCGGCCCGCCTAGCCGGGATCATAACGCGCGGTGCGCGCGGCCTGAAAGCCGCCCTGGTCATACTTCTGCTCTCCCCCCTGCTCGCCAAAGCGCAGACCGCCGGCCTCAGCGTCGAGGAAGCGGTGAAGCTGGCGATGGAGAACAATACCTCCGTTGCAAACGCCGAGCGCGCCCGCCTGATATATAAGGAGAAGACCCTGGAGTACTGGGGCGGCATTTACCCCCAGCTGAGCGCCAGCGCGCAATATACGCGCAATATTGAAAAATCCTCCATCTTTTTCGGCGGCAATAAAATTAAGGTCGGGCTGGACAACTCCTACGCGGCTTCGCTGGACCTGAACCAGGTGCTCTGGGCCGGCGGCAAAGTGCATACCGGGATCGCCATGGCCGGGATCTATTCGGACTCGAGCGCGGAGCAGCTGCGCGCCGCCCGGAACACGGTAAAGAAAGCCGTCATCCAGCTCTATTATTCGGTGCTCCTCTCTAAAGCGATGGCCGACATTCAGAAAGAGACGCTTGAGCTGGCAAAGCAGCACCTGGCCACGATCGAGGCGCAGTACAAACAGGGGCTGGCCAGCGATCTGGCCGTGCTGCGCCAGAAAGTGGAAGTTTCAAACAACGAACCCGCGGTGATGCAGAACCTGAACTATTACGAACTGGGGCTTTTGTCCCTTAAAAATCTCCTGGGTATGGAGCCCGACGCCCCCCTTGCGCTTTCCGGCAGCATGGGCTGCGCGGCGCAAGGCGCGCCCCCGCTGGAAGAGCTTTACGCGAAAGCAATGGCCGCCCGCCCCGAATACCGCCTGGCCGGCCTGCAGAAAAGGCTGGCCTTCGAGAATATAACGATAGAAAAGGCGGGCCATTACCCCTATCTCGGCGCCTACGCCGCGAAGCAGTTCCAGGGCCAGACCAACGGAGGCTTCCCCGGCGCAAATGAGCGCACCTGGAGCCTGTCCGCCGGGCTGAAGCTCAGCCTCCCGCTTTTCTCGGGCGGCGCGGTAGTCTCCAAAGTAAAGCAGGCCGAGCTCGAAATGGCCATAGCCGGCGAGAACCTGAAAAATGCCGGGCGCGAATTGAAGATAGCGGTGAAAAAAGCCTGGCTGGAGCAGAACGAAGCAGCGCAGAGGCTTGCCTCCCAGACCACGGCGGTAGAGACGGCCAGGACGGCGCTGGCCGCCACCGAGCTCCGCTTCCGCAACGGCCTCGCGGGGCAGCTGGACCTCAACGACGCCGCGCTTGCCCTGAACAGGGCGCAGACTCTTTACACCCAGGCCCGGCACGACGCCTGCTCGGCTTCAGCCGAGCTGGCCTGGGCGGTCGGGGAATAAGAATCGAGAATCGAAAGTCGGGAATCGGGAATCAAAGAACGGAAACAAAATTTATGAAAAACATTAAAACACAGATGCTTATTTTAACGCTCGCGGCGGCGGCGCTGGCTGCCGGCTGCAGGAACAAAGAGCTCGAGGCTTTCAACAACCTTGAAAAGGACCGCTTCCTGGTCAGGACCGAGAAGGCCCAGGTAAGGAACCTGGAGGAATATATAATGCTGACCGGCTCGGTAAAGGCGATGGACGAAGCCATGCTCTACCCGAGGATCTCCGGCAAGCTGATGAAGAACCTCCTTAAGGAAGGCGACCCGGTAAAGAAGGACGAGGCCGTTGCCCTCGTAGAGCGCGACGAGGTGGGCACCGTTTACGAGCCCGCGCCCGTGCCGTCCACGCTGACCGGGGTGGTCGGCCGCGTCTACCAGGATATCGGCGCCAGCGTAAATCCGCAGACCCCGATAGCCCTGGTGGTGAACCAGGGGATGGTCCGGGTGGCGGTAGACGTGCCCGAGAAATATATAGGCAAGGTTTTCAAGAACCAGCGCGCGCGGATAAAAGTGGACGCCTTCCCGGACACCTACTTCTCCGGCAGCGTCTACCGCGTCAGCCCGGTGGTGGATTCCCGCTCCCGCAACACGCTGGTGGAGGTCCTGGTTGATAACATAGACGGACGCCTGAAATCGGGCATGTTCGCCGAGGCGCGCCTTATAACGGCCGCACGCGGCGCGGCCCTTTCGGTGCCGGCCGGCGCGGTGGTGAGCCAGGACGGAGGGGATTTCGTGTTCGTGCCCGCGGCGGGCGACCTCGCCGCCAGGGTACCGGTTAAAACCGGGATAAAGACGGACGACTTCGTGCAGATCAGCGGAGTGAAAGAAGGCGCGGAAATAATAACCTTCGGCCTGTACGGCCTGAAAGACGGAAGTAAAATTAAGGTACAGCCATAACGATAAATCGAAGATCGAGGATCAAAAATCAGTAAAAGATCCCGGTTCATTCGATTTTTGACTTTCGATCTTCAGCTCTTGATTTTTGGTATTTATTTATGAAAATAACAGATCTCGCGGTCAGCAAACCGATCTTTACCACCATGATGATCCTTACGATCGTCGTGCTGGGGGCCTTCTCCTACTTCCGCCTGGGCGTGGACCTTTTCCCGAACGTGGAATTCCCCTTCGTCATAGTGCAGACGACCCTGCGCGGCGCCGGCCCGGAAGAAGTGGAGTCCTCGATCACAAAACCTATCGAAGAAGCCGTTAACACCATTTCCGGTATCGAGGACATCACCTCCACCAGCTACGAGGGCCTCTCGATAGTGATGGTAAAGTTCATCCTGGAGAAGAACGGCGACGTGGCCGCCCAGGAAGTGCGCGACAAGGTCAACTCGGCGCAGCGCCAGCTGCCGCAGGGCACCGACGCGCCGATGATAGCCAAGTTCGACATGGGCGCCACGCCCGTGCTGAACGTGGTGGTCTACGGGAACAAGGACCTGATAGACCTGACCCGGCTGGCCAAAAAAAAGATCAAGGAGAATATCGAGACCGTCAACGGCGTAGGCGCCGTGGATATCGTGGGCGGCCGCGAGCGCGAGATACATTTGATAGTCAACCCGCTTAAACTTTCGGCCATGAACCTGTCGATAAAACAGGTCAAGGACGCCATAATCCAGCAGAATATCGAGATCCCCGGCGGCAAAGTGGAGCAGAAGAACAAAGAATTCGTGCTGCGCACCATGGGCCGCATCCGGAACGTAAAGGATTTCAACGATATCGTCATCACTACCATAAACGGCGCGCAGGTGCGCGTCTCCGACATAGGCAGCGTGGAGGATACCGGGGCCCGGATGACCACTTCCTCCTCCTATAACGGCGCCCCGTCGGTCACCCTTGTGGTCAAGAAGCAGTCCGGAACCAATACCGTGGCCGTGGTCAGGAACATAAAAGCGCGCCTGGCGGAGCTGAAGAAAACCCTCCCGCCCGGAGTGGAGACCAAGATAATCGGCGACCAGTCCATCTTCATCCAGGCCTCCGTGGATACCGTAAAAGAGCACCTCGTGCTCGGCGCCATCCTCGCCGCGCTGATGGTCCTGCTTTTCCTCGGGGATTTCCGCTCCACCATCATCTCTTCGCTGGCCATTCCCACCTCGCTTATCGGCACGCTGATCTTCATGGACCTCTCGGGCTTCACGCTTAACAACATGACGCTGCTGGGCCTGACCATCGCCGTCGGCATCGTCATCGACGACGCTATCGTCATGCTGGAGAACATCTACCGGCACATGGAAGAGCATAAAATGGACCCGCTGAGGGCCTCGCTGGAAGGCTCGCGCGAAATCGCTTTCGCCGTGCTGGCCATGTCCACCGCGCTGCTCGTGATCTTCGTCCCGCTGGCTTATATGGGCGGCATCGTAGGCCGCTTCATCAAGAGCTACGGCCTCACCATCGCCTACGCCGTGGCCATCAGCACCTTCATCGCACTGACCCTCACGCCCATGCTCTGCTCCATCTTCCTCAAGGTCAACCCGAAGGGCAAGACCGACATGCAGAAGCGCACCGACAGGATCAATGAATTCCTGGCCAAATACTATATCCAGATGCTGGAATGGTCGCTGGCCCGCCGCAAGCGCATGATCGCCTTCGCGGTGATGATCATGATCTCCATGGTCCCGCTGGCAATGTTCCTGGGCAAGGACTTCCTGCCCTCCGACGATACCGGCCAGTACCAGATCATCATCACCGCGCCGGAAGGAACCAGTCTCTCCATGATGAAGCAGATCTTCGCGCAGGTGGAGACCGAGACCAAGCAGATCCCGTACGTAATAAATACGCTCTCGTCCATCGGCACCGGCACGGGCAGCCACAGCGGCTCTTCGGCTCCCAATGAAGGTTATGTTATGGTGGAGACGGTCGACATAAAAGACCGCTCGCTTCCCATTTCCAAACTGGTGCTGGCCTCGCGCGAGATGATGAGCAAGTACAAAGGGTTGCGCGTCTCGGTGGCGGCCGTAGGAGGCTTCGGCGGCGGCGAGGCGGAGCTGCAATATAATATTTCCGGCCCCGACCTGAACAAGCTCAACGAGTATTCCATGGCCGTCGCCAACGCCCTGCGCAAAGTGAAAGGCGCGGTGGACGTGGACACCAGCTTCTCCTACGCCAAGCCCGAATACCGCGTGGAAATAGACCGTAAGCGCGCCCACGACCAGGGCGTCAAGGTGGAAGATATCGCGACCTCCCTGCGCACCATGGTGGGCGGCGAGGAAGACATCACCAAGTTCAAGGACGGCGACGAGCTGTACCAGGTGCGCCTGCGCGCCGAGGATGTTTTCCGCGACCGCAAAGAAGCCATCGAGGCCCTGATGATCCCCGCCGGCGTAAACCGCGTCACGCGCCTGGACAATATAGCGAAAGTGGTGGAGGGCGTGGGCCCTACGCAGATCGAGCGCTTCAACCGGCAGCGCAATGTGAAAGTTCTGGCCAATATGGACGGCATCCCGCTGGGCACGCTGATCAAGGAAGCCGACAAGGCCTTCAAAGACCTGAACGTCCCCCCCGAATACACCGGCGGCGTGACCGGCAAGGCCAAAGAGCTCGGCAGCATGCTGAAAGGTTTCGTCATCGCCTTCCTCATGGCCTTCATCTTCATCTACATCGTGCTCGCCAGCCAGTTCGAGAGCTTCGTACACCCGATCTCCATCATGATAGTGCTGCCGCTGACCATCCCGTTCGCTATCATCTCGCTGTTCATCTCGGGGCAGGCCCTGACGCTGTTCTCCATCATGGGCATCTTCATGCTGTTCGGCATCGTGAAGAAGAA
>JAVHPG010000249.1:0-7292 GCA_036170455.1 Elusimicrobiales bacterium | reverse complement strand
CCATGGCTGCCGTGGCTGCCGTGCGAACCGTGGCTGCCGTGCGAACCGTGGCTGCCGTGCGAACCGTGGCTGCCGTGCGAAGCGTGCGAACCGTGGCTGCCGTGCGAACCATGGCTGCCGTGGCTCTGGTGGCTGATGTGGGCGGTGCTGGTGAAATAATTGGAGTGAACCTGCGCCGCCGCCTGCTCGACCATCACAGTGCCGAGTATGCCGAGGGCCAGGCCGGTCTTCACGATATCCGAATCCAGCATTTTGCCTTCTTCGCTGCTGAGGAACATGCGGATATTCTTTTTTAGTTTCGAGGGTTTCTTTTTCATAAGTTTACCACCTTGCCTATTCTCCGCCCTTCTTCCCCATCAGCTTGCGCACTTTCTCGTTGATCTGTTTGGTCGCGGCTTCTTCCTGCTTGCGGAGGCGCTCTTCTTCCTTCTTTTTAGCCGCCTCGGCTTCAAGCGCAGCCTTTACCTCTTCCGGCGTGACTCCCACGAAGCCGCCGCCGTGCTTGACCAGGTCCTTGTAATAGCCGCAGTATTTCTTAGACATGTCCGCGAGTATGACGGCGCAGGGCGCGGGGCTCTTCTGCAGCAGCGCGGCGCAGTTCGGCTTGTAGGCGTCCGGGCATTTAGCGGGATTGCCTGTAGTAATACCTTCCCACAAGCCGCTGTAGGCGAGGCATTCAGGGTTGGAGCCGCAGGCTTTCTTTGACGCGGGCAGCATCTTTTCAGCCGTGGGATAAAGATCTGGAATTTTCTCTTTGACGTAGGCTAAACTTTTTTCCCGCCCCTGCCCCATAGCCGTACAGAATTCGGTAGGGAACACCCTGGCCTGGAAGTCGCTGCTCGTTTCACTCAGATACTCATTACAGTTCTGCTGGTCCTTAACTTTACCGGCCACGTAAGCCATGAAAAGAAAGCCAACGGTCTTGCTCCTGCATTGGGCCACCGGGGTCATAAGGGTGCCGAATTTCGCTTCTACCTCCGGATGGTTGTACGAGGGGACGCCGAACCTGGCCGCGTCCTTTACATTTTCTCCGGGGAGCTCGTTGCAGATCGAAGAGTCCTGGCGCGAAGCGGCGGTGCAGGCGTAATAATCCCAGATATGGTTGTACATCTCCTGGGTCTTGGGCGGGTCGAAAGAGTTGCGGCGGCCGGTGAAATACCCCCAGGTTTTGCCGTGGTTTTCGATTATCTCCTTGGGCGATCCGCCCTCGCAGGCGCCTTTCAGGTCCAGTGCCGCGGCCGGGAGCGCGATCAGTTCATAGTTGCCGGTACCCTGCGCCGGGGTATAAGTAGGCATTGAACTGATGGGCGCGTAGCTGGTGGAACCGGGCGGCAAAGCCACTCCCTCCTGTTCGGGCCGGGACTGGGGCGCGGGTTGGGGCATGCCAATTTGATTTTTTGCCGCGAAATATTTCAGCCCTATCAGGGCCGCCGCTAATAAAACAACAACGCCTGTGATTATTTTTTTCATAATATTCAAATAATATCCCCCGGCCCTCCCTTGACAGCCGGAGGCCTTAGACTATGTTGTACCACAAAAAACGACAGTTTTCAAGCCCGGCGGAAATATTTGCCTGACCTGGCGGAACCCGTTCAGCTGCGCTCTATCCACTTTTCAAATATGTCAAACACGGGCTTCTCGGATAACTTTTCAAAGATATAGTCGAATATGCCCATAAGAGCGCCGCAGCGCCCGTTAGAAGGCATCGAACCCCAGAAGCCGCCCTGCGCGGCCTGGTTATAGGCCGGGCAGGCGCCGCAGAAAGGCTTGTAGGCGCAGCGCGCGCACAAGGGCTGCAGGTCAAGGCTTGAGGAGATGGCGCAGGCTTTGACCGGCGCGGAGCTGATGATCCCGGCATAGCCGTCTTTAAGCGCGCTGCCAAGCCGGAAAGAATAGTCCCCCCCCCGGGCGAGCATGCGCCCTTCGTCGCAGGTATAGATCCCCCCGTCGCAGTCGTAGGCCAGCTGGCCCAGGCCGGCCCCGCAGGGGCAGCGCAGGTCCACGTATTTATTGTCCTGCGTGCCGATGATCTTTTTGACGGCCAGAAAAGCGGTCTTTTCTTTTATGTTCACGCCGCGCCGGTTCAACTCCAGGACCCGGTCGAGGCCTTCCCTGTAGAACTTCAGGAACTCCTCAGGCGTGTAGCCTATCTCGTCCCAGCGCTTCAGCGCGCAGCCGATAGGCGAAAGCGGCTTGAGGAAAACATAAGGCAGCTTGAGGCGGGCGTACTCGTCCACTATTTCCCGGGCCCGGCCGAGGGAAGCCCGCGTGACGGTCAAAAGCGCGCTGGGCCCGCCCGGAGGTTCCGCCCCGCGCCGTTCCTGGAAATACTTTATCCACTTTACCGCGGCGGCGTGCGAGTCTCCTTCGGAAAATTTCCGGTTGCCGTTGTGCAGGTCAGCCGGACCGTCGAGAGAGGTGCAGAGAGAGATATCGTTCTTTACTATAAAATCTGCTTTCGCCCCGTCCATAAGGCTGAAATTTGAAACCAGCGCCAGGGACAGGTCCTTCCCCGTCTTCTCCGCCTTTTTTCGCGCGTAAAGAGCCGTTTCCTTAAGCGCCGCCCAGTTCACCAGCGGCTCTCCCCCCTGGAACTCTATCGTAAGCCCGCTTACCGGCGCGCTGAAAGCGAAATCCACGGCGCGGCGGGCTGTGGCCGGGCCCATATTCTTCCCCGAGCCGGAGCCGGCCTGGCAATAGACGCAGCTATGGTTGCATTTCTGCGTCAGCACCATTATATGGAGGCCAGGGCCCATGCGCAGGTATTCGTTCGAATCGCGCCAATCCGTGAAAACAGAATCGAAATCAAGGCGCGAGCGCAGGAGCCCCGCCCTCTGCAGCTCCTCGAAAGCCGCGCCGCTCTTAAGCCTGCCCGCGGCGAAGAGCTTGAACTCCGCCGGCTTCAGCAGGGCCCAGCCGCCCAGGTCGCCGGTAACCAGCACCCCCGCCTTAAGGCGGCGCCAGTTAAAATAAGCCGGAAGATTGAATTGTTTTTTCATTCAGGTAACGATATTATATAAAAATAGCGCCCCGCCTGGAATTCCCGCCGCCGCGACGACGAATCCTGGATTACCGTGTCTGCCTCGCTCCTTGACAATAAGACGGGGAAAGACATTTAATTGGATATTGCCGCAAGCATACGACTGAACACCTGGAGATAAAAATGCCCATCAATATAGAAAAATCCTTAACTGAACTCGAGAAGCTAGGCGCCGACCTTTACGGCAAAGACTTCCTGCTTACCTGGGAAAAATCCGACAAAGAACTCAGATCCGTTTTCATCATAGCCGAACTCCTCAAAGAGCTCCACGCCAGGAACGTCCCGCTCGACATGTTCAAGACCGGCCTCGCCGTCTCCAACTTCCGCGACAATTCCACCCGCACCCGCTTCTCCTTCGCCAGCGCCTGCAACTTGCTCGGCCTCGCCGTCCAGGACCTCGACGAAGGCAAATCCCAGATAGCCCACGGCGAGACCGTCCGCGAAACCGCGAACATGATCTCCTTCCTGACCGAGGCCGTCGGCATCCGCGATGATATGTTCATCGGCAAAGGCCACACCTATATGCAGGAAGTCGCCGAGGCCCTCGACGACGGCTACAAGCAGGGCGTGCTGAACCAGCGCCCCGCCGTAGTCAACCTCCAGTGCGACCTGGACCACCCCACCCAGTCCATGTCCGATATGCTCTTCATCAAGAACCATTTCGGCGGCTTCGAAAAGCTGAAGGGCAAGAAGATAGCCATGACCTGGGCCTATTCCCCCAGCTACGGCAAGCCCCTTTCCGTCCCGCAGGGCGTCATCTGCCTGATGACCCGCTACGGCATGAACGTCGAGCTCGCCCACCCCGAGGGCTACGACCTGCTGCCCGAGACCATCAAAGTCGCCGGCGACAACGCGAAGAAATCCGGCGGCTCCTTCAAGGTTTCCAACAGCATGGAAAGCGCTTTCAAGGACGCCGATATCGTCTACCCCAAGAGCTGGGCGCCGTTCAAGGTGATGGAGCGCCGCACCGCGCTTCTCGAAAAAAGCGACCAGGCCGGCCTCAAGGACCTCGAGAAGCAGTGTCTCGAGAACAACGCCAAGTTCAAGAGCTGGGAATGCGACGAGGCCAAAATGAAGCTCACCAAGGGCGGCAAGGCCGTGTACATGCACTGCCTCCCTGCCGACATCACCGACGTGTCCTGCAAGGCCGGCGAGGTCAGCGCGGGCGTTTTCGGAAAAGCCCGCATCGGAACCTACAAAGAAGCCGGCTACAAGCCCTTCATCATAGCGGCCATGATAGCCGCCTGCACAAAAAAGAACCCGGCTAAAGTAATACAGTCGCTGTACGAGTCCGGCCAGAAACGCGTCCTGTAGGTAAAAAAGGGGACACCAGTCCCCTTTTCTTAAAAGCCGCTCCAATGCAAGCCTTGGCGTGCATGGGAGCGGTTCTTTGATTATGCCGCGCCCCGGCTTTTACCGCAGGTTCGCCCTAAGCCAGGGCTCCGGGTTCACGAAGCGCCATAGCGCGGAAATGCCGGTGGTTTCCGGCGCGACGACCGCCCGGCAAAGCGAAGCGCCCAGAGGCCGGCGAAGTTGCCACAGGCGGCGGAAACATATAAAATTACCGCGACGAGGGACATCTCTTACCATGAAACATTTACCGCTCCTGATTCCGGCTTTTCTTTCAGCGCTTCTTTGTCTGCCGCGCGCCCTTTCGGCAGGCCAGGACGCCGGCATGGACGATTATTACTGCAATGAAATTAAAAAACCTTTTTTTGCCGAAAGCGCCGGCGAAAAAGGCCGCTTCGTACTTCAAAGGAAGGACGCCCAGCCAGACAGTTTCCTGATGCCCAAACCGGCCGGGACGAAAAGAGTGTTCGTCGCAGGAGAATCGGTGGCCGCCCTGCTGGGGCCGGGAATGGCCCTCTCCGGCAACAAGAATACCGCTAAAAGGTTTCCCGAAAAAGCGCTCGGGAGAAGTTCCACCGGGGATAACACAGGGATAGAGATCATAAACTGCGGCATGGGCGGCTACGAAAGTTACAGGATCTTCGGCGTCCTGGAGGAAGCGCTTAAATACAGCCCGGACCTGCTGGTGGTGCTCAGCGGCAACAATGACACCAAGGAAGAATCCTGCCCCGGCCTCGAATGCGGGCTGCGCCGGCGGAAATTCCGCTTCTTCGAAAAATATTTCTCGCTGAACAATACCTCCCGGGAGGCCAGGAAGAAAGCGTCGCTGAAAATTCACAGGGCCAGGCTCCTGGACATGGCCTCCGCCGCCAAAAAGGCCGGGGTTCCAGTAGTGTTCTGCACCCTCCCCGCCGCGGTCAGGGATATGCCCCCCCGGCAGCCCGCGCCCCTGGAAAGCAGGGATTTCGCCGGCGGCTACAGGCTTTTTTTCGCGAAAAAGCCGGCCGAGGCTTTCGAGAAATTCAAGCTAGCCCTTGCCGCCGACCCGCGCGAGCCTTTCTCCAACTTTTACGCGGCCAGGGCCCTCGAGCGGCTGGGCAGGGAAAAAGAGGCGGCCGTCTATTATTCCAACGCGCTTAATTTCGACTCCGCTATGTCGCGGTCCGGCGGGGAGAGAAACGACCTGATACGCCGCGCGGCCGGGGAGAAGGGAGCCTGCGTAGCCGACCTCGAAAAGCTTTTCCAGGGAATTTCTCCCGGCGGTCTCCCCGGGTTCGCGGAGTTCACCGACGGGATGCACTGGAACTTTCCACATAACAAGGAAGTCTGGGAAGAAATTTTCCGCGCCGCCGGCCGCTGCGGGATAAAAGGCTTTGAAAAGTTCACCGCCGGGAGCCCCTCAAAATGGGCAGAAACCTCCCGCGGGACCGCCCTCAAGCGGCTCGGCTACGCTTTCTCCTGGCTGGACGAGCGGGACTTCAACGAAGCGAGCCTGGCGGAACTTGCGCGCATTAAACAGGAGCAGCCGGAACTGCTGGAAAAAGCCGGAGCCTCCCCGGAGCAGCTTAAAAAACTGCTCATCAATAACCTTTGGTCGGCAGACAGGATCAGTCATCTCAAAGATATCTACCCCTTCTTCCTGGCGCATTTGGCGGAGACGGAAAGACGCGCGGGCAATTACGCCCGGGCGCTTTCACTGAGCGACAAAGCCCTGTCGCTGAAGCCGGGCCATCCCCTGCTTAGGCTGGGTAGGGTCCAGGTCATAGCCGACATGGGCGGAAGATCGGAGGAAGAATTTCTCGCTCTCTCCCGGGAGCGCTCGCTCAGCAGCAAGGCCGCGTCGCTCGCGGCCGCCTACGGCTTCATGAACGCCTCAAGCCCCTCGCCCGCCCGGGGAGCTTCCTCCGGCACGGAGCCGGTCTCCAAGGAAAACGCAAAATTATCGAAGAAGTTATCGGACCAGGCTGTCGAGAAGATCTTCGCTAAAGATTTCAAGGCAGCGGAAGAGCTTTCAGCAAAGGCCCTGGAAAAGAATCCCTTTAACGCCGAGGCCCTGATGGGCCTGTGCTACCTCCGCCAGAAGGACGGCAGAACACAATTAGCCCTCGAGGCCTGCCAAAAGGCCTCTTCCTCGGTTTACCAGGACCCGGCCAACAAGATCCCCTCCCTGGAAATGCTGTCCTGCGACGCGGCTTTCGAAAGCTATAAGATGCTTAAAGGGCTCGGCCGCGGCCCCGAGGCGGTCGCCGCGCTGGAGCAATGCCTGAAAAGGGCCCCCGCCTCCTGGCCGGGCCTGGACGAGGCCAGAGCGGCCCTGAAGGGAACCCCTCGCTGACCGGGAGCCGGGAAACATGATAGAGTCTGGAATATCCGGCACCGCGGCAGCCGCGGCCGGCCCCGGGAGAGCCTCTCTCCCGGATTTATCCTGAACTTGGAGGCGCGTATGCCGATATTGACTCTCGGGCTTGGCGGAGTTTGCGATTACAGGTGCATCTTCTGCTCCCGGGGCGACAACCACTACTTCGAGCGGACGGCCTTTAATGCCGTGGACGAATATGAAAAGGCCATAAAACAGCTTTACCTCTGCTCAAAGCAGCCGCATCTTGACTCCATCACCATAAGCAGGGACGAACCGATAAACCACCCCTTTATTCTGAATGTCGTCAGGTTCGCCAGGAAAGTGGGATTCAAGAAAGTAGTATTAAGCACCGCCGGCATGGGCTTAAAGAACAGGAAGTTCCTGGCCGCTCTTGTGAAAGCCGGGGTAACCTCGGCAGTACTGCCGGTTTATGGCGTCACGCCCGGCGTACACGACGGGATCGTCGGCCTGCCGGGAGCCCACGGGATATTGGGCCAGGTAACCGAGGCGCTTGGACAAATGAAGATCGGCGTCAAGTTCTCC
>JAVHPG010000248.1:0-7310 GCA_036170455.1 Elusimicrobiales bacterium | reverse complement strand
AGGAAGTTCTCCAATTCATGAAGATGAATTAAGCAAAGCGGCACCGCCCGGCGGAATATTCATACCGCCGGCGCCGCCGTTATTTTATTATTGCGGGGGGGGATAAAAACATGATAATAAAAAAATACTTTACAATAGCGCTGCTGGGCGCGGTCGCGTCGCTTGCCGCCTACGGGCCGGCCGCGGGACAGTCGGTGGACGCCCTGCGCGGGAAGGTGGCGCTGGAAGCCCAGATAGAGGAGAGGCTGCGCGTGATGCTCTCCTCCTATCTCAATACCAAGGACGTGGCGGTAGCGGCGAAAGTAAACGTCCAGGTAAAAAAATCCGAAACCGACCAGGGCGGCGTGCGCAAATGGGATGAAAAAGAGGACATCATCCTGCCCGGCGTGCCGGCCGCGACCTCCATGACGAAGGACAACACGGCGATAAAGGCCGCTGAAGCGGCCAAGAAGAAGGTGCGCCTCGGCGTAGCCAGCATCAACATCTGGATCATCGTGGGAAAGCAGGTCGCAAAGGACCAGGAAACAAAGATCAAAAAGCTGGTTTCCGACGCAATGGGCCTTGACGCCGAGCTGGGAGACACTATCTCGCTGGAGAGCGCGCCGGCCGAGAAGGCTTCCCGCGTCATAGATATCTCCGCCATCGTAGTTCTCGTCTGCCTCGCGGTCCTGGCGATCTTCCTTTACGGGCCTTTCAGGGGCTTCCTGAAACGCCTTAACGAGAACCTGGCGGCTATGGCCGCGGCGGGGGGTAAAGCCGTGGAGGTCAAAGGAGGGGGCGGCGGCGAAATTACGCTCGCCGGGGGCGGGACGGACGACATCGGGAACGAAACGACCATGACCGGCGCGCTGAACATCGCCGGCGGCGGCGGCGCGGCCTCGGTGCTTACCTTCGATTCCGGCGAGAATATGCCCCTGGATAAGTACGTGACCAAAGATAACGTCGACGACCTGATGCTCATACTTCACGACGAGTCCCCTGAAGTCATAGCGAAGGTGGTCCAGCGCATTCCGCAGAAGCTGGCCTTCGCCGCCATCCCAAGGTACAAGATGGAGGAGGTGCTGGAGCAGTACCTCAAGCGGGAATTCGTGGAACCCGAAAAGATCAAGGACCTGCTGAGCCGCATAAAGGACAAGATGGCGGGCAGCTTCGGCGGCGAGGCGCGCCTCGGCAACCTGATGCAGATAATGGACAAGAAGTCGCAGGACAGCACGCTCTCCTTCATAAAGGAGAGGGACGAGGCCTTCGCGGCTAACGTGGCGACCCGCTTCTTCAGGTTCGAGGACCTCCTGCGCTACGACGAGACGGCTATCCGCAGGGTCTTCCGCAAGGCCGGCGCGGAATCGTTCGCCCGCTGCCTCAAGAACTGCGACAAGAACACGGCCGAAGCTTTCGCGGAAGCGCTGGGCCCGGCCATCCGGGACCTCGTGGCGGCCCGCATGCAGAACATGCTGATGACCGGCGACAGCAATGACTCCGAGCTCACGATACTCCACGCGGTCAACGCGCTGGCGGCGAAGGGGCTGATACTCCCGCTGGCCAACGTAAAAAAGCCGGTCGGGTCAGAACCGAGAGCGCCCGAGGGCCTGGCCGAGGCCCCCGCAGCCGGCCCGGCACACAGCCCGGCGGAGAATCAGAACCCTGGATAAGGGCAGACCAGTGAAAAGGATAAAGGAGGAGTAACGTGGATCTCTCAACTGTAATAGGACTGCTTCTGGGCGTAGGCTGCGTGTGGTACTCTATGGCTGCCGGCGACATCATGGGACTTCTCTGGGATAAACCTTCTTTTATCCTGGTGGTCGGGGGAACCATCGCCTCCACCCTGATGACTTTCCCGATGGACGTGATGAAAGACACCCCGCGCTCACTTTTCCTCACCTTCTTCCCGCAGAAGATCACCAAGTCCCGGGCCGTGATAGAGCGGCTCTGCGAGCTCGCCGGCTCCGTCAAGTCCAAGGGAGTGGACTCCCTGGCCGAAGACACCGTCAAGGACGATAAGTTCCTAAGGGCCGGAGTTAAGCTTATACTGAGCGAATGGGATGAGGACGCCATTAAAGAGACCATGGAAAAGGACATGGAATTCATGATGGAGCGGCACCAGCAGGTGCAGAAAGCTTTCGCGGCCGCCGGCGGCTACGGCCCGGTTTACGGCCTGCTAGGAACCCTTATCGGCATCCTCGGCGTCCTCCGCTACCTGGACAGCCCTAAAGCCATGGGCGCGGCCATGACCGTCGCCATCGTTACGACCTTCTACGGCATCTTCGTCGCAAACTTCATAGCGCTGCCCACGGCCGGCAAGCTGGAGAACTACAGTAATAAGGAACTGCTCGGCAAGCAGCTTATCCTGCTCGGGCTGCTGGCTTTCAAGAAAGAGGAAACCCCTCTTGTCCTGCGCCGCAAGCTCGAAAAGCACGTGGCCGTCCATCTCCGGAAAGAGGAATAGGGCGCTGGCGCCGGCAAAAGAATGGCTGTAAAGGAAAAAAAGCTGAACGTCCCGGTCGTCTGGATGACGGTCTACAGCGACCTCATCACCAATGAGGCTCTTTTTTTCATGATGCTGTTCGCCAGCGTGCTGATAGCGTACCAGAAAGGTATGACCCAGCAGGAGTTCAGGGATTATATGAAAGGCGTTTCCTCCGCCATCTACCACAAGGAAGCCGTGGCGAAGGCGATGACAGGAACCGGGAATAAGCTCGCCAGGATCGAAGGCGTCGCCGGAGTCAAGCTGAGCGAGAAGGACCTGCGCATAATTCTGCCCGAAGAAGTCCTCTTTGAATCCGGCCAGGCGAAACTGAAGGAGGAGGCCCGGGAAGTGCTGACCAATATCGGCCATACGCTGGCGCCGACGCGCTATATCATGGCGGTGGAAGGCTACACCGACAATGTCCCCATAACCCAGACCGCGCCCCCCGGGCTGAAGCGCTGGCAGCTGGCCATGGCGCGCTCCACTGGGCTCGGTCCCTACTATTCGAACAGGGAACTCTCGGCCGCGCGCTCTCTCCAGGTGCTGCAGTTCTTTACCCGGGAAAAGCTCCTGCCGCCGGAGCGCCTGTCGGCCAGCGCCTACGGGGAATTTATGCCGGCGGCGCCCAATGACAGCGACGCGAACCGCGCCAAAAACCGGCGGATAGAGATCAAGCTGGTGCTGAAGAAGTAGTCAATTAAGGATGAAAAAGAAATTACTTGACATGTCGGGAGCCATGACCGCCTATATCATGCCCTATATCGGCGTGATGACGATATTGTGCATTTTCTTCCTTATAGAATACGCCGATTATTCCGAAAGACTGAGAAAGAAGAACGAAGAGCGCAACGAAAGTATCGCGCAGACCGTAAAGGAAGACCTGAAAGAAATGGAGGACGTGAAGGTCGAGGTGCTCGATGACGGGATAAAGGTCACCCTGCCCTCCTCGGTGGTCTTCGACCTGAGCGTGGCGAAGCTGAAGGACTCTGCCATCCCTACCATGCAGAAATTCGCGGCCAGCATAAAGAGCCTCGACAGCCGCTATCTGGTTACGGTGGACGGGCATACGGACAACGCCCCCGTTTTCTATGGCGGTGATTTCTCCTCCAACTGGGAGCTTTCGCTGTACCGCGCCATCAGCGTCATAGATTTCCTCGTAAAAGAAGGCAACAGCGCGGACCTTTTCGTGGCGTCCGGCCACGGGGAGTTCAACCCTCTCGTCCCGAACGACACCCAGGAACAGCAGGCGGCAAACCGCAGAGTAGAGATATTTATACGCAAAAAGAGCGCCCCTTCCGCCCCGCTGGCCGAAGTCATGGCCAGGGAGCAGCAGAGCAGCACTGTAAGTCCAAACAAGACAGGAGAATAATATGAAGATACTTATCGCGGACGACGACGACGAACTGAGGGACCTGACGGAAATGGTGCTCAGCTCCGCAGGCTATACCGTTTTACCTTATGCTAACGGGAAGCTGGCCTGGGAGGCCCTGAAGAAAAACGGGGCGGATATGGCCGTGCTGGACATCAATATGCCGGAGATGGACGGCCTTGAACTGCTGGACCTCATACGTGCCGACGAGCGCCTCAAAGAAATGCCCGTAATGCTGCTGACCGCACGCAAGGGCATGACCGAACGCGCGCAGGGCCTGGAGCGCGGCGCGGACGATTACCTGACGAAGCCCTTCGAGAACGACGAGCTTATCAAGCGCGTGAAGCTGCTAGCGCAGGCCTACCCGGCGAACGGGTAAACAAAAATCAAGAATCGGGAATCAGGAGTCGGGAATCGAGGAACGGAGAGCTGGGAGCGGGGAGGAGGAACCGGATGAGGAAGGGGAAAATATTTTTCACGGGGCTTATAGTCGCCTGCTGCGCGGCGGCCGCCTCTGCCGCTCCGTCGATGATAGTTCTTTCCTCGGCCACCTACGACTCGGGCGGCACTGATAAGGCCTACGCCGCCGCTGCGGACGCGGACGGGAACGTCTATATCACAGGAACCAGCGGCAACGACTATCTTTCACAGAAATACACAAAAGCTCTCTCGCTGACCGCCGCCCAGCAGCTTTATACCAACGGCCGCCCCAGCAATAACGCCTTAGGGATCGCTCTGGACGGCCTTGGAAACGTCATAGTATCCGGCGAGGAACTGAACGCCTCCCTCACGAACCTTAATTTCCTGGTCCTAAAATACAGCTCCCTCAACGCGGCCTTTATTTCCTCCGCGACTTATGACGGCGGCGGCAACGATTCCGCCGCTACGGTAAAGACGGACAGCCAGAACAATATCTTAGTAACCGGCTACACCAACGACTCAGGCAACAAAAACGTCTATACCATAAAATACAGCCCGGAACTCAACAAGCTCTCTACGGCGGCCTACGACGGAGGGAACACCGACCAGGGCGCGGCTCTGGCCGTGGACCACAGCGACAATATCATCATGGCCGGGTTTACCCAGCCGACCCCGGCCGGCACCTATAATTTCCTGACAGTAAAATACGACAACAACCTTAAAAAGCTGTACGAGGCTTCTTTCGACAGCGCCGGCGGCGACGAAAAAGCCTCCGGAGTGGCGCTGGACGGGAACGACAACATTATCGTCACCGGCAGGCAGAGCGACGGGGTTACGCAGAATTTTTTAACGCTCCGGTACGACACCTTCCTCAATTTGCTCTCCTCGGCGGTCTACGACAGCGGCTTCGATGACATTCCCACCGGCGTAGCCGTGGACTCCGAGAACGACGTAATAGTCACCGGCTACTCCAATAATAATTTCTTCGCCATTAGGTATGACAGCGGTTTCAGCGTGATCTCCACCGCCGCCTACGAAGGAGGGTCCGCGGACCGCTCCAACGCCGTGGCTGTCGACGCGGACAACAACGTGATAGTTACCGGCCAGAGCTATACCGCCACGGATAATTACTTTACGATAAAATACAACGCCTCCCCCAAACTCACGGAGGTTTCACCGCTATACATAGGGGAGACGGCCAACGTCATACTTAAGGGCAAGGGTTTCCTTGCCGACAGCTCCGTTTCTTTCCAGGATCTTGAAATTTCAACTGGGGCCATCTCGCTGGCTTCCGGCCAGCTTACCCTGTCGGTAACGCCTTCCTCCACAGTGATTCTGGGTATAACCACCGTCACCATAGCCAACGCCAACGGCGAATCCTACACCAGCTCCGCGCTTGCCTATACCAAACTGCGCCAGACCGTAGCCGCCAGCCAGGCCGCGACCATCAACGCCATGACCAAAGCGGGCCAGGTGACCGTAGACCTACCTTCCGCGTCTTTCCCTTATCAGGAAACTATCACCATCTACACCGCGCCCGTGTCGCCCGGGGACCTGCGCCAGGTCGGAGAAGCCCTTTACTATTCGGTGGCCAACTCTTCGCAGCCGGTGGTGAACACCTCCATAAAACTCCGCTACACCGCGGCAGCTCTTGGCACATATTCTTCCGGTCTGCTCTCGCTGGCCTACTGGGACGATGTCCTGGGCTGGGTAGGCGTAACCTCCTCGGTAAATGCCTCGGAGAAAAGCGTCACCGGCCTCTCTAAGACCGTTAACGTAAAATACGCCATAGTAAAGCAGGCCGAAGGCAGCGGTGGAGGCGGAGGCGGCGGGGGCGGCGGCGGAGCCGGCGGCAGCGGTATTCCGGCAAAGGTCTATCCAAACCCTTACCGTCCCGGCAGCGCAGGCAGCTTCGGCCAGTCCGCGCTTGGAGAGGGAATAGTTTTCGCCGGTCTGGAAGCGAACCAGTCCTTCAAGCTGACGATAGTGGACCTGGCCGGCCAGCTTGTTTTCCAGAAGTCGGGGACCGCGGACGGCTCCGGCAATTATCTTTGGGACACCAAGACGGTCTCCGGCGGCAAAGCCGCCACGGGCGTCTACCTTTACTTTATTAAAGCGGGCGGGGAACCAAAAAAAGGGAAGTTCTCCGTGATCCGCTAGCCTATGCAAAAAAAGCCCGTAACCCTGCTGATCCTGCTCGCGGCCCTGCTCTCCGCCGCGGCCGGCGCGCGCGCCGCCGGGACCTCCTCCGCGGCTTTCCTGCGCGTGGGCTGGGGCGCCAGGCCGGCCGCCATGGGCGACGCCTTCACCGGCGCGGCCGACGATGTGGACGCCCTCTACTGGAACCCCGCCGGCCTGAACTATGTAAAGCGCCTCCAGGAAACTTTCGGCCACAATATCTGGCTGGACGGAACCAACGCCGAGCACGCCGCTTTCGCTTTAAGGCGCAGCCCCGCCTACGTAATAGGCGCGGGCGTCGGCTCCATGAGCACCGGGGACATCGAGCGCGGGAACAAATACGGCTACACCGAGGGTTTCTACAGCGCGAGCGACCTGGCGCTGATCTTTTCCTACGCGCGGCGCCTCAAGCCAAAGCTCGCCGTCGGCGCTAATTTCAAGGTGATCAGGGAGAGGATCGAAAGCGCCAGCGCCCAGGCCTTCGCCCTGGACGCGGGGGCCGTTTACGAAATGTCCCCGAAGTTGAAACTGGGAGCTACCCTGAAAAACCTGGGCACAGGGCTGACCCTTGAAAAAACGCCCTGCCCCCTTCCGATGTCGCTCCGGGCAGGGGCCGCCCTGCAGTTCAGCAAGAACCTCCTGCTCACCTCCGACATCAGCCTGCCTTTCGACGACTCGCTCGGCCTCCACTTCGGCGGCGAATATCTTTACCCCTCACCGGTAAAAGGAATCCGCCTGGCCCTGCGGGCCGGCTTCAAAACCTCCGCAATGAGCTACCTCGGCGCAATGTCGGCCATCTCCCTGGGCTTCGGCGCCGTGGCCGGCGCCGTCGGCCTTGACTACGCGCTCAGCCCCTACGGCGACCTGGGCATGACGCAC
>JAVHPG010000247.1:0-1549 GCA_036170455.1 Elusimicrobiales bacterium | reverse complement strand
CCGGAGAGGCGCAGCAGGATGGGGCGGTCTATGACCTGCACGGCCATCGCGCCCAGGCCCGCGGGCAGCAGCGGCAGGGAGTAAGCGACGAGCTTTCCAAAAAGCTCCTTGTCGAAGGCGAAGGTAAAGCGCTTGGGAACGGCGGCCACCGAGAACAAGGAGGAGATAAAATTGGCTAGGAAGACGCCCTCTATCCCCATATGCAGCCGGGTCAGGAAATAAATATTAAGGACGACATTGAGGGTTATGGAGGCCATGCGCACGCCGGCGAAGTAGAGGGGCTTATGCGCCATCCGGAGGTCCGCGAAAGGCAGCACGTTTATGCTGTCGAGAAAAAGTATGGCGGCGGCGTAAAGCACCAGGTCCCCGCGCTCGGCGCCTATGCCGCCGAGGCCGGCCCAGAAAGAGGGGCAGCAGGCCAGGACGGCGGAAAAGAGCAGGGAGGTGACGAGCACGCAGGAATAGGCGGTGGAGAAGGCCTTTTCCCTGTCGGCATAGTGGCGCATATAAGCCTGGTCCATGCCGTACTGGTAGAGGATATTGAGGAAGGCTATATAGGAGAAAACGGTGGCCACCACCCCGTACTCAGCGGGGAGCAGGTAATGGGTGTAGAACGGCATCAGGAGGAAATTAAGCAGGCGCGCGCCAACCGTGGAGAGGCCGTAGATCAGGGATTCTTTGCCGAGCGCTTTGAGGTCTTTAAGCATGGGCTGCGTCGTTACGCTGATAGTTTAGCAAATGGCCGTCTGACGCGCATAGCGCTTGACGCCGAGCCCGGACAGCAATGACAAAGGTCAATAAAATGAGGTATAATGAAATAAACCTGCCCTATGCAGGAGGGGGACTATGGACGGATTTACAAGAGAACAAGCACCTGATTGCGGCGTATGCCGGTTTAAAGCCAATTGCATTTACGTGCACCTCGACGCCGAGGCGCAGAAGGCCTGGAACGGCCTCCGGTTCGCCCATAAATTCAAGGACGACACTGATATCTATTCCCCGTCCCAGCAGCCGCAGGGACTGTTCACGGTCTGCAAAGGCCGCGTAAAGATCTTCTCCACCGACGCCAAAGGCCAGCAGATGATCAACTGGATCAGGCATCCGGGCGAGACCTTCGGGCACATAGCGCTTTTCTCCGAGAACGATTATTACTGCAACGGCAGGACCATGGGAGAGACGATACTATCTTTCGTGAGCAGGAAAAAGCTGGAAGAGTTCATGGATAAGCATCCCAAGACCTATAAGCTTTTCCTGTACAAGATCGCCACGGAAATGCACGTGATGCAGCTCAGGCTCAACGACACCGCTTATAAATCGGCCCGCTCAAAAGTGGCCCGGGCCCTGCTCAACGCCATCTCCTATAAATCCAAGGACACCTCCACGCCGGCGATACACGGGCTTAAGCGCACGGAAATAGCCGAGATCACCGGCCTCGCCCTCGAGACCGTGGTGCGGACCCTGCAGGACATGGAAAAGCGCCACGTTATAAAGCGCGAACCGAAAGCCATAAAAATACTGGACTGCGCCCTGCTGACGAGGATAGCTGACC
>JAVHPG010000246.1:0-1559 GCA_036170455.1 Elusimicrobiales bacterium | reverse complement strand
ACGCCCAGGAAGCGTCCTCCCGGACCTGCGTGAACAAAGACGGCTCGACGCTTACTTACGTCAAGCCGCGCTTCTGGCGCACGATCGGTTCCGGCCCTTCGGACTGGGGCGGCTTCGTAAAAGAAAGTTTCAGCAAGGAGAATCTTCCCTGGCTCGCGGCGATAGGCGCCTCCACCGTCCTCCTCATCCATTACGACCAGAAGATCTACACCGGCACGCAAAAGACCGGCAGGAAGCTTAATATCTCAAGTAAGGACAATACTAAGACCTATCTGAAGATAAGCGGGGTCTCGGTTTTCCGCGGCCCCAGCGACCTCGGTTCGGCCATGTATTTCCTCGGCGACGGCTGGATAAACATAGGCCTGTTCGGTTATTTCGAGACCCGCGGCTGGCTCAAGGAAGACTGGCGGGCCGCCCAGACCGGGCATCAACTGGGCGAAGGTCTGCTGGTGACCGGGTTTACGACGCAGGTTCTGAAGCGTATTTCGGGGCGAGAAACGCCGCGCGCCGCCTCCGCCGCCCGCGGGGTCTGGCGGATGTTCCCTTCTTTCAAGGATTTTCAGGCGCACCGGACGCGGTATGACGCGGTGCCTTCCGGCCACATGGCCACCGGGATGATGACCATAACGGTGATAGCCGAGAATTACCCGGACAATAGATATGTGAAGCCGCTGGGCTATGCCCTGCTGACCGCGCTGGGCTTCCAGATGGTGAACAACGGCGTGCACTGGGCGAGCGATTACCCGCTGGGCCTGGCCGTGGGCTACGGCGTGGGCAAAGCCATCGCCCACGGGAGGACAGCCGCGAAGCGCGCGGGCCCGGCTCCGGTCTCCGCTCTGAATTTCGAGCCCTACCTTTCACCTGAAGGTGCGGTCGGCGCTTCATTGGCCTACAGGTTTTAAATATGGACAAAGAAGAAATTGATCTGATCGAAAAGGCCCGCACCGGGGATACGGCCAGTTTCGAGGCGCTTGTAAAAAAATACCAGGAGAAGATCTACGGCCTGGCGAATTATGTCTGTCTCGGGCTGAAGTCGGAAGCGGACGATGTCTACCAGGAAACCTTTATTTCGGCTTTCAAGAATATAGCTAAATTCAAGGGCAATTCGGGCTTCGGGACCTGGCTTTACCGCATCGCCGCCAATAATTGCTGGATGAAGTTCCGCAAGAAGAAGGCGGAAAAGCTGGTAAGTTTAGAGGACGTGCGCGGCCTCGAGGATATCGCCCAGGTGGACGATCTGGCGAAGAAGGAACTTTCCGAAAGCATTACGAAAGCTCTCTCGAAACTGTCCGTGGACTACCGCCTCGCCGTCACCCTGGCCGACATCCAGGGCCTGAGCATGGAAGAAGCCGCCAAGGTTCTGAAGATAACCGTCCCCGCCTTCAAAACCCGCCTCTTCCGCGCAAGAGCAGCACTTAAGAAAGGTTTCTAGCTATCCCTTCGGGCCCGCCGCATGGACCGGAACGCAAAACCGGCGTCGCGCACACCGTGCGCGCGCCTGCCGGTCTCGGCCTCCGCGCTTACGCAAGCGTCGGCCTCCGACGGGCTTTTGCTAACCC
>JAVHPG010000245.1:0-1571 GCA_036170455.1 Elusimicrobiales bacterium | reverse complement strand
TTATTATTAAAACTCAAACATTTCTGAATCTTTTTTTCATCTCTTCCATATATTAATCTTTATATTTAATAACGGATATTCGCAAATACGTCTATCCGTTATTATCTTGTATGTTATTGCTTTATAATATTATTTAATGCTTCTATCATTTTTTGATACATCAAGTTGTCATAGTTGAGCGTTGCAACATGGGTCTTTTATAGTGGATAAGGAAATTTAGACACGAAAACGGGCATAATTAAGGTGCACTTTCAGGAGAAAACGCCATGCCCAAACGAAAACGATTATCCGCCAGCCAAAAAGCACAAATTGTGCTGGAAGCCATCCGCGAAGAAAAGAGCGTTGCCCAGCTTGCTGTTGAAAATAGCATTCACCCGAATCAGATTCACAAGTGGAAAAAGCAAGCCTTGGAAGACTTTGCGCAACTGTTCGAAGAAGACCGCAAAGGGGAGCGGGCTCGCGAAGCAGAGCATGAAAAACAGATCAACGAACTGTATGCCGAGATTGGGCGACTGAGCGCCCAGTTATCTTGGCTGAAAAAAAAATCTGGCTTCAAATTTGAGTAGAGCGGAGCGATTGGAAATGTTGGAAAAGGACAATCCTGAAATGCCGCTCAAAACACAGGCAGACCTGCTTGGGATCAGTTACTCAAGTTTGTTCTATCAGCCGGTGTTGCCCTCGTCGCGTGAGTTGGCAATCAAGCGACGCATTGATGAAATCTACACTGCCCGACCATTTTATGGGTCGCGTAAAATCGCCGTTGAACTGCGCCCCGAGTTTGGCGTTTCGCGCCCAACCGTACAAGCCTATATGCGTGAAATGGGCATTTTTGCCCTGGTTCCGGGTCCCCATACGAGTAAACCCGCCCCACCGCATCAGATTTACCCATACTTGCTGCGAAACGTGACAGCTGCGCGCCCAAATCACATCTGGGGCATTGATATAACCTATATCCGTTTACAACATGGCTGGCTGTATCTGACCGCGGTTCTGGATTGGTATTCTCGTTATGTTGTCAGCTGGGCGCTCAGTCAAACCCTGGAGATGGATTTCGTGCTGACCGCTGTGGACAATGCTTTGTTTCAAGCCAAGCCAGAAATCTGGAACAGCGATCAAGGCAGCCACTTCACCAGTCCCAAATATCTGGAACGTCTGCAACGCGAAGAAATCAAGATCAGCATGGACGGACGTGGGCGCGCTATGGACAACATTTTCACCGAAAGACTGTGGCGCACGATCAAGTACGAAGAAGTCTATCTGCATGAATACGCCAGCCCCAAGGAGGCTTATCGCCAGTTAGCCGATTACATTCGCTTCTACAATTTTCAACGTCCTCACCAGGCGCTGGACTACCTGACGCCCGCACAAGTGCATGGGGCGCGCGCGCCCCATGCACTTGTGGTAGACTTGAACCATCAAACCTTAACGAATCACACCACCTTAAACTGACCCGTTTTCAACTCTAAAGACTCTTATCCACCTCAGTCGCTTGTAAAAATACCCAAAAAAAAACAGAAACGCGCATTATCGCGTTGCTTATGAAAATAGATATAGCCGACTTGTCGTCAATT
>JAVHPG010000244.1:0-1572 GCA_036170455.1 Elusimicrobiales bacterium | reverse complement strand
AAAACCCTGGGGGAGTATTTGGCTGATTCAAAAGGCAAGACTTTGTACACCTACGACAAAGACACCATAGGAGTCAGCAACTGTACCGGTGAGTGTTCAAAAAGTTATCCGCCGTTTTATTCCACAGGAACAGTAATTAATGAAAATAATCTTAGTGTGATCATAAGAGTCGACGGTACCAAACAGTACGCATGGAGGTTGATGCCTCTCTATCATTTCACAAAAGATCTAACCACAGAGGACGTAAAAGGGGAGAATGTTAATGGTTTTTGGCACATAGTTTGTAAGTTCGCAAACGAAGTGCAACACTTGCCGTTAAAATAGTCGGCAAGAAAGGAATCACCCAACATGGGTAAATATCACCAACTAACACTCTCTGAGAGAGAACGAATGTATGCTCTAAAAGTGAGTGGACTTAGTCTGCGGGCGGTAGCCCGCAGACTGGGACGAAGTCCGGCTACCATCAGCCGGGAGCTGAGAAGAAACGCCAAATACTTCCGACCATACATCCCTTGCAGAGCTGATAATCTAGCTAAGAAGAGAGGAGCTAAACAAAGGTATATGGCTCCTCTAAAATGTCCCTTTGTCTTTCTTTACGTCAGAAAGAAACTCAGAGAAACAGACTGGAGCCCGGAAACAATCGCAGGGAGAATACACCTTGAACACCCAGAATACAGTATTGATACTGAAACCATCTACCGTTACATCTACGGCAAGATGGGAAGAAGGTACAAGCTCTGGCAACACTTACTTAAAGCTCATCGAAGAAGATGTCACTGGAAAGGTAGAACCATGAAAAAAGACAGAATTGAGCCTCAATTTAGCTTTGAAAACAGACCAGAAGAAGTAAACGACCGAATGATCGTTGGTCACTGGGAGACAGACAATGTCGAGGGTCTCAGGATACAGTCCAAGGCTCTTTCGGTATCGGTGGAGAGAGCCACAAGATTCACGAGAATATCGCTGTTACCAAACCAAACAGGAGCAAACAAAACAAAAGCTCTCCGTAGAGAGCTGGGTGTCTACGCCAAACTTGGTCTAGTCAAGACCATCACCTGTGACCGAGGAAAAGAGAACAGTAAACACAAACTGACAGCTAAACAGTTGGGTACAACTGTTTACTTCTGTAATGCTTACCATTCCTGGGAGAAAGGAACAGTAGAGAACATGAACGGGAGAATACGAAGGTATATTCCAAAAAAGACCAGTCTAGAAAACCTAACTAAAAGACAGGTTTCTGCTTTAGAAAACATCCTCAACAATACCCCTAGGAAATGTTTGAATTTCCTGACTCCTAATGAGAGAATGGCACAAATTACAAATCAGCTAAGTGTTGCACTTCCACTGCGGATGTAGGCTCGTATATTATATCACTCGATCAATCCTATAGTTCTCAAACCCACCACCTTAGGCCCCAAGACTCGTTTTGAATACCAGCCAAGGAAACACAATCACCGCCTTAAATATCCTACTCACCCGCTTTGGTTCCACCATCATCCTCCACAGCCACTTAAGCCCCATCCGCTCCATCCAAAGGGGCGCCTTTTTAAAATCTCCCAAATACTCATTAAA
>JAVHPG010000243.1:0-7505 GCA_036170455.1 Elusimicrobiales bacterium | reverse complement strand
GGCGGGGCGCTGCGTGACTAATACCGTGCCGCTGGCATAGGAATTTTCATAAAGAGCGTCGCCCGGGAAATTGGCTTCAATAAGGTATGTCCCCGACGATACCGGGCTCATGAAGGTCGATACGGCAACGCCGCCGGCGTCGGTAGGAGCATTGAAGTTCTTGCCGGAGAAAGTGAAAGCCAGCATCCTGGCGTTTACCAGGGCGAACGGATTAATTTTGTCCGTGAGCGTTGCGGTGGCCGTGAAAACTTCGATGGCCTGAATAGTGGCCGGGTCCAGGGAAATGGCGGACGGGCGGCGCAGCACGGTTACGGCGCCGGAGGAAGAGCTGGCCTTGTAGCGGCTGTCGCCGTCAAAAGACAGGTCCAGCCTTAGCGTGCCGCTGGAGAGCGGCGCCGTAAAAGTGGAGACGGCGAGGCCGTTGGCGTCGGTAAGCGCGGTGAAGGTGCTGCCGTAGAAAATGAATTTGAGCGGGAGGCCCGCGGGTTTATAGGCAGGGTTGGCTACGTCGCGCAGGGAGGCGGTGGCGGTAAAAATCTCTCCCGCGCGCGTGCTGACCGGGTCGGGCTGTATGGCGGACAGGCGCCGGTCCACGCTGAGCTGTACGGTAGTTCCCGCCGGCAGGTTCCTGGCGTCACCTATAAAGTTCAGAGCGACATAGTAGGTTCCGCTCGAGGGCGGCGCCGCAAAGGTGGAGACCGCGACTCCCGCGCTGGTCAGGGCAGTAAAGGTGCTGCCGGAGAATACAAAACCCACGTTACTGCCGGAGATATTCGCGGAGTTCAGGCCGTCGGTAACTGCGGCCGTGGCAGTAAATATTTCGTCTATTATACCGGAGATATTCGGGCCGGTCACTACGGTGGGCCGCCTGCTGACCAGCAGTGTGGCCGTAGAGGAGGCGGTAATGTAGGTAGCGTTCCCGGAGAAAATTGAGTTCATCTGGAAGGACCCGGAAGAGGAGGCCGCGGTGAAGGTGACGGAAGCTTTCCCGTTGATCCCGGTGACGGCCGCGGAGCTGCTTCCGAAAGTGAAGGTTATAGTTTTCGTAGCGACTGCCAGCGAAGTAGCCGTGTCGACCAGCGTAGCCGTAGTGCGGAAGACCACGTCAATATCGGCCGCGGCATTGTCCAGCATAAGCCTGACGGGGCGCGGAACTACCGTCACGCTTCCGGAGACCGACACGGGGTAGTAAGAGGAATCCCCCACGAAATAGCTGTTCACCTGGTAGGTGCCTGAGGAGGCGGGGGCGGTGAAAGTCGAGGTGGCTATTCCGTTCAGGTCAGTAACCCCGCTATTGATGTAGGTGTTCCCCCCTTCCAGGAAATTGAACACTACGGTCTGCCCGGAGAGCTTCTGCGCCGGGACGCGGGCGTCCGTCAGCGTAGAGGTGGCGGTGAAGATATCCAGCGTCTTGACGGTTACGGGGGCAACGGAGAGCAGCGGCGTGCGCTTGTTGACCAGCAGAGAGAGGCTGGTGGAGGTCGACTCGTACAGCGCGTCGCCGGCGAAACTGACCGGCAGCGAGTAGGTGCCTGAGGCGACCGAGGCGGCGTAGGTGGAATAGGCCACTCCGGCGCCGCTGGTGATCCAGGTGAAGGAGGAATTCGTGAAATAGAATACCAGGGGCTTGGAGCCTACCGTGGCGGAGAGATAGTCCCTGAGCGTGGCCGTGGCGGTCAGGACCTCGTTCATCGTGACCGCGATGGCGGGACCGGCGATGCTGGTCGGGTATCTCTGTGCGGTTAAGGTCTTGCTGGAGAAGCTGGAGTTATAGGTGGCGTCGCCGGCGAAAGAGACCTGCAGGCCATAGGTGCCTGAAGAGGGCGAGGCGGTATACCCGGTGGCGGCCAGGCCCAGCCCGTTGGTGAGAGCGGTGTTGGTGCTGGCCTGGAACAGGAAAGATAGAGTCTTTGACGGCACGGTGCTGTTGCTTACCGAGTCGAACATGGTGCCGGAGGGCGTAAAGGTACTGTTAATGATTATATTGGAGGGCCCGGCCAGATTTATATAGCTGCTGCGGCGGGCCAGCGTGACACTGCTCATGTAGACTGAAGTGTCGTTATAAGTCGGGTCGGTGTCGGTCCAGATGGCGATGGCATAGGTCCCTGAGGCCGCCGGCGCGGTGAAGCTGGCGCCGGCCGTGCCGAGGGCGCCGGTGGCGACCGTCTGCGTGGTGACGATGTTCTGCAGCGAGAACTTGATGTTGCGGTTCGCGACCGGCAGCGTGGTTACGCTGTCGTAGAAGGTGGCGTTTACCGTGAAGGTGTCCAGCACCCGTGTGGAGACGAAAACGCCTATGATAAAGCCGTTGCGCTTGTACACCGGGAAGGCCGTGGTGGTCTGTGTGGAGGCGTAGGTGGCGTCGCTGGGCATTGAAGCCGTGAGGGTATAGGAGCCGGCCGCGGCAGTGGCATTGTAGGCGGCCGAGGCTACGCCCACGGCGTTCGTCACGGCTGAGGTGCTGGGCGTGCCGGACCAGCTGAAGGAGAAAGTTACCGTGCGGGAAGAGACCTGCAGCGCGCCGTTATTCGGGTCAGTAAGGGTGGCGGTAGTCTTGAACAGGTCCAGCGCGGTGCCCGAGATCGAATTAAGGGATATGGCTGAGGGGCGCCTCTGCACGGTGACGGGGATGACCAGGCTGCTGGGCGAGTAGGCAGGATCGCCGTCGTCAAAATATACGGCAAGATTATACGCGCCGTTGGCCGCGGGAGCGGTGAACGTGGTTACCGACACGCCGCTGCCGTCGGTGGCCTTGGTGAAGGTGCTGCCCTGGAAGACGAACCGCAGCGGCTTCGTCGGCAGGTTGATGGAATCCACGTCCTTCAGGGTGGAGGTGGCGTAGAATACGTCCAGCGCGTTGACCGTGACGGCGCCGCCTGAGGTCAGGCTGGTGCTGCGCCTTGTTACAGTCAGCGAGAGGGTAGTGGAGCTTGACATGTACTTGTAGTCCCCGGCGAAGGAGACCGGTATTGAATAGGGGCCTGTGGCCACATCGGCCGTAAAGGCTGCGGTGGCCAGGCCTACGCCGCTGGTGACCGAGCTGATGGTAAACCCGTTGAACAGGAAGGCGAGGGTCTTGGTCGCGACGGTCATTCCGTAAATGTCGGAGAGCGTGGCGGAGGAGATGAATCTCTTGTTAACTACCGCCGTGGCCGTCTGAGGCGTGATGAAGGTCGGGCGCATGGCGGCCGTCACGGTGGCGGTGGCCGCATTGCTGGCGTCGTAGGAAGAGTCTCCGCTGAAGACGGCGTCTATCTGGTTGGGCCCCGTGGAGATGGTGACCGTGAAGGTCGCTACGGCCACGCCCAGCGAGCCGCCGATGCCGGTCCTGGAATTGAAGTTTTTCCCTTCAAAAGTGAACAGGACGTATTTATCTCCCAGCAGAGCCCCGTTGTTCCTGAGGGTGGCCGTAGCCGTGAAGACCTTATCTACGATAACGGCGGCATTGTCCACTGTGAGCTGCGACGGCCGTCTTGAGACAGTAACGGTGGCAGTAGAGGTAAGGCTCGGCAGATAGGTCGCGTCGCCCGGGTAGAAGCCTTCCACTTTATAGGTGCCGGAGGAAGCCGGCGCCCCGCTGGAGATGTAGACCTTGCCCGCGCTGTCGGACGGCGTGAGGACCGTGAAGGAACTGGCTAATATCCAGTTGAAAGCGAATTCCGGGTACTTGCCGGCCGGGGTGCTGGAGTTCTCCACGTCCATGAAGGTGGCGGTGGCGGTGAAAGTGTCGAAGACCGACATGGCAATATTGTCCGGCCTCACCAGGCAGGAGCGGCGCAGCACGGTAATGGCGCCGGAGCCGGAAGCGATGGTGTAGTCGGAGTCGGCCGCGTTGATGAACGCTCCGTCGAGCCGCCAGGGGCCGGAGGAAGCCCCGGCATTGAACTGCAGGAAGGACTGGCCGTTTATATCCGTGGCCGGGCCTGCGATGCTGGATCCTCCCTGGTAGGCGAACCAGATTACCTTGCCCGTAACCGGGGCCCCGTTCCACCTGAGCGTAGCGGTGGCATTGAAGACCTCCAGGGCTGTTACGCTGCCTGCGTCTACCGTGATCCCGGTTACGCGCTTGGCCACGTTGGCCAGGCCGGCCGTGTTGGTGGATTGGAAGATGTCGTCGCCGGCGAAGCTGGCCGCGACCGGGTAGGTGGTGCCGCCCGGGCCGGGGGCCGTGTAGGTCACCGTGGCTACGCCGAGGCTATTGGTGACCGCGGATTTGGCATTCCCCCCGTTGAACAGAAAGTCGACCGTTCTGCCGGCTACCGCGGTGCCGCCGCCGGCCGTGAAATCGGTAAGCGTGGCGGTGGCGATAAAGTTCGCGAATACCTCCGCGTTGACGGGCTGCGTGAGCGCAATGCCCGAGACGCGCCTGGTGACTACCACCGTCCCTGAGGCCGCGCTGGCGTAGAAAGAGGTGTCGCCCGGGTAGTCCGCGTCCAGCCTGTAGGTGCCCGTAGAGGTCGGGGTGAAGGGATAGACGGCTACGCCGTTTATGTCGGTCTGCGCGTTGCCCAATAGACCATTGGGCGTGCCGCTGAAAGTAAAGTTTATATTCTTCAGGGGGACGCCGGCCCCGCTGATAAGACCATTAAGCGTGGCTGTCGCGTAATAGACTTTGTTGACCACTATTGTGCCGTCAGGGACTGACAGCGTGGAGGACGCTTTCAGCACTGAGACATTGTTGTTGATGGAGCTGGCCCCGTAGGAGGCGTCTCCGGCGAAGGAGGAAGTATAAATATAGATGCCGGTGCTCAGCGGGGCGGTGAAAAGCGCCGTGGTGGTGCCGTTGGAGTCAGTAGTGCCGGAACCGTTGTAAGTGGTGGTTCCGGTAAAGACGAAGCCGATAGGGAAGCCGTTGAGTTTTTTGCCGAATTCGTCAATGAGCATGGCTTGGGCCGTGAATTGGGCTCCGGAAGGGGCGTTGACGTCGGTGCCGGTGGTAATGGTGTTGGTCTTGCGGACGGTCACGGTGCGGGTGCTGGCGACGCTGTTATAAGTAGTGTCGCCGGTGAAAGTAGCGGAATAGAGGTAAGACGCCGCTGCGGTCGGGGCCGTGAAGGCGGAGGAGGCTATGCCGTCCGCGCCAGCTGTAGCGTACTGAGTTACTCCGTTAAAGACGAACTTCACCTGCTTCGCCAGCGGGGTGGATACGCCGAGGCTGAAGGTAATGTCGCTTAGCGTGGCGCTCAGCGTCAAGGCGCTCATAGTGGGGGTCGTCAGGTCGACGATGTCGATAGCCGTGACGCGCCTCGAGACGGTAACCGTCCTGGTGTCGCTGCTGAGCTCGTAGTACGACTCGCTGGCGTAGGTGGCGGAGTACTGGTACGCTCCGGAGGAAGCAGGAGAGGCATAAGTGGCGCTGGCCAGGCCTATACTGCTGGTGACGGCTGTCTTGGCTGTTTCCGGGCCGTGCAGCAGGAAGCTTATAGTCTTGGCAGGGATGGTGCTGTTGTTCAGGTCCAGGTCCACCAGGGTAGCGGTGCTGACGAAATTTTCAAGTATGTAGACGGCGGCGTTCAGGGCGGTGGTCTGCGTGCGGCGCTTGATCACCTGGACGCTGTTCGTATTGTCCGTGGAGCCTTTATTATCGGCGTCCTCTAAAAATTCCGCGGTGTAGTTATAGCTGGCCGGCACGTAGGGCGACCAGTAGGTGACCGTGGCGACGCCGATGGCGTTGGTGACGGCGCTGAGGTTGATCTGGGCCGGGCCGGTGGTGGTAAAGACGAAATTCACGGCCTTGCCGGGCAGCGGGGTATTGGTCCCCCCTGAGGAGATGTTCAGCGTCGCCTTGGCGATGAAGTTGTTGCCGGCCGGTACGTTCAGGACATCTTCGGCGGCCAGCGTAGTGAGGTTTTTTTCTACTATAACGGTTCCCGTGGTGACGTAGGGCGAGTAGGTCGGGTCCCCGTCCGCGAAGCGGGCGATGTAGGTGTAGGTTCCGACGGCCAGGCCCGCGAAAGTGGGCTTGACCTTGCCGGCCGGCCCGGCCGAGCCGGTGGTCAGCGTCTGCGTGGTCACCAGCACTACTTCCAGGCTCTTGCCGTTAATGCCGATGAAGCTCTGCGTCGCGTCCGCCAGCTTGAGGGTCAGGTCTATGGGTTTCTGCGCGCCCACGGTGAAAGGTTCGGAGTCCGGTATTATAAAGGTAAGGCGCCGGCCCACCCGCAGGATGCGCTGGTTCTCGGCGGGGCGCCACTGGTAGAACGAGGTGTCGTTGCTGAACCAGACATCCACCGGGTAGTCGCCGGCGGCCAGGGGCGTATGAAGCGTCGCCGTGGCCACGAAGCTGTCGTCAATGTTGGAATAGGCGGGAGCGCCCCAGGTCCGGGCTTCGGCGCAGGTGGGCATGGTACAGGGCGTGGAGGAGAGCCGGTACCAGACCTGCTTGCCTTTCAGCTTATCCCTGGCCCAGGTCCTGCTCCAGTAGTCGTAGGCCGTACCGGAGACGGTAACATCCATGTCCGGGTAAACCTCCTGGATATCCGTCATGCCTATGCGCGCCGGTGTAAGTAGCACCCTGAGCTTTCCGGTGGTGTTGTTGGTGTAGTCGGTGCTGCTGGGCAGCAGGCTGGCCGCGTAGGTTCCGTCTCCCGCGAAGGCCACTGACGCGGGGTAGACGCCCTGCCAGCCGGTGCCGACGGGATTTATGCGGAAGCTGCCGATGCTCTCGATGTACGGGAAATTCAGAGAGGACGATGCTGTGCCGATGGGATTAACGCTGTTGGTGATGCCGGTGCGGGAGGAATTCAGGATGTAGAATTGCAGCGGCAGCGCCCCTATGCCCTGGCCGCTCAGGCTGTCGATAATGGTCGCCGAGAGCGAATAGTCGAAGAAGGTATGAATGTAGTCCGTCACCAGGTTGCCCGTGGCCATCGCGGCCGGAAGGATATAAGTTCCGCGGGGGATAATATTAAGGCTCCGGTTCGAATCGTCGGGGTTGTTCGGGTTATAGCTGACGTCACCGTCGAAGTAGCCGTAGTAGGGGTAAGTCCCGGAGGACGCCGGCGAGGCGTAGGTAACCGAGGCCATGCCCAGCAGGTCCGTAACCGCGGTTTTTTCTACGCCCAGGAAGGAGAACCTTACGGTCTTGGTGGAAAGGTTGAGGCCGGCCACCTGGCCGTCTGAAAGGGTGGCCGTGATGGTGAAACTTGAGTTGACCGAGTTGGCCCTGTACGCGTAAGGCTGGTTTGGGTCCGTGGCCAGGCCGAACAATACGGGGCGGCGGTTGACGGTGACGGTGCCGCTGCTGGTGCTGGGGCCGTAGACGCTGTCGCCGAAGAACTCGGCCGTATAGCCATAGGTCCCGACGGTCGGCGGGGCGATGAAAGCGGCGGTCGAGACTCCGCCGATAGTTACGGCATTGACGGTTCCGGTCGTGAATATTATCCGGATGGTCTTGGTGGACAGCACCAGCGCGTTGCCCAGCTCTATGTCGCGCAGCTTGGCGGTCGCCTTGAATTTCAGGCCGACCACGGCGTCGGGGACGTCCACGACTTCCAGCACGGTGG
>JAVHPG010000242.1:0-7510 GCA_036170455.1 Elusimicrobiales bacterium | reverse complement strand
CGCTCTTACGTAAGCTCCGGCCTGCGGGAAGGCCCGCCGAACCCATACCCTTGCCGCCCCTCCAAAACAAAACCGCCGGGCCACAACTGGTGATCTCGCGGCGCTCGAGGCGAAGCAATTTAGATTATCTGCGGTTTTGTGCGGCGCTGGAATTGGCCTGTGAATGACTTGGGAAATGTCAGTTCTCCGGATTCGGCGATGACTTGGCCGCGGAGGATGGTGTATTTGGGGAAGGCCTGAAGAGTCTGGCCTTGCCAGGGGGAGAAGGTGGTGTTGTGCTGCAATTTGGAAGCGTCTACTTTGACGGAGGCGGAGGGGTCTAGGAGGGCGAAGTCGGCGTCGGCGCCGGGGCGGATGAAGCCTTTGCGGGCGGAGAGGCCCATTATGCGGGCGGGGTTTTCGCAAAGCAGTTCTACCATCTTTCCGAGAGAAATTTTACCTGCTTTTACGCCGTAGGTGTAAGCGACTGCCAGGAGGGTCTGCGCTCCGGGCAGGCCCATCGGGAGCTTCCTGATATCTCCCCCCCAGGCGTTCTTTTGCGCGCGGGTGAAAGTGCAGTTGTCCGTGGCTATCACCTGCAGCTGACCCTTTTTTACGGCGGACCAGAGGGCGGCATTGTCGTCTTTTGACCTTATCGGGGGACAGCAGGAATACAGATAGCCGTCTTTGTCTTTGAACCGGCTCTCGTCCAGCGCAAGGTATTGCGGGCAGGTCTCGCCCAGAACCTTAAGGCCTGAAGCACGGGCGGAGGCGACTATAGCGGCGGAGCCGGCGGCGGAGAGGTGGACGAAATATATAGGCGCCCCGGCGGAGGCTGCAAGCACCGCGACGCGGCCCACAGCTTCGGTTTCAGTAAAGGGTGGGCGCGAAAGAGGCAGAGCTTTTATTCCACATTTTGCGGCGTAGGTTTCCGTAAGAAGATCTATTACCGGCCCGTTCTCGGCGTGAACGGAGATAAGGGCGCCCAGGCCGCGGGCAGCTTTCAGGGCCGAGAAAAGCGCCGCGTCTCCGGCCATCAGGCCGCGCGCGCCGTAGGCCGTGAACATCTTGAAGGTCGGAACACCGGACTTCACGCACTTGGACATCTGCCCGGCCGGGTCTTTCATCTTCTCCCAGCCGGTCAGCATACAGTGGAAAGAGAAATCCGTATAAGCCTTCCCGGAGGCCTCTTTAATACGCGCTTTAAGGCCGGCCAGAGGGCTTTCGCCGGGGCCCTGCCCGGTATAGTCGATAAAGGTCGTAACCCCGCCGCAGGCGGCGGCGGCTGAACCCGATGTGAAATCATCCGCGGTGTACTTGCCGGGGCCTAGGCGTAGGCGGAAATGGGCATGGGAGTCTATTATCCCCGGCAGGACAAGCAGGCCGCGCGCGTCTATAACGCGTGTGGCTTTATTGGAACTCTTTGAGTGAGGGCGTATTGCGGCTATCCTGCCGCCTTTAACAAAGATATCGCGCGGGACGGCTTTGCCTTTTATAACGGCTTTGCCCCCCCTGATGACCAGGTCAGCGTCCATTTTACGCCTTATTTGGTTGGGAGTGATGGTGAGGGTCGATGTCCCTCTCGTGGTGCCCGAAGATTATAACGTAAGCCAGGAAAGTAGCTGAAACAAAGGTGAAGGCGCACATTACAAGCCAGCCCCAGAGCATCTGCGGGTTGGATTCCGTCTGTATAACTATGTAGGCCAGGAAACCGAGGAAGCCTGTCGCCACTACCCAGAAAACCGCGAATACAGCACGTATGATATTAGCCATTAGCTTATTCTATAGTTTAAGCCAAATTAAGTCAACAAAGCCGGCAGGGACAATTTGCTAGCGGGCCGGCTTGAAACCCGCCATGACCTTTTTAAAAACGCCCAGGTTTTCTTTCTTCAGGTCCTCGGGGGCATGATAGATCAGCACATAGAAGCCTTCTTTTTTACCGGGGAAGACCACGCGGTATTCGTAGACAGGCACTTTCTTCGGATCTACGCCGTAGGGCGGGATAAATTCAAAGGTTCTCCGTTCGAACTGCTTCGCCGGGCGGTGCGCCGCCACAAGCGAGCTTACCCGGCTGTAGGTCTCGCCTTTTATCGTCAGGAGCGGGTCGGGCTGTGAGTTTAGCCGCAGGTATTTCTCGACGGTCTTGAACCTGGGGTGGTCCTTGGCGTAGTAGAGCAGGGTAATGCGCAGATAGGCCCCGTCCTTGCTTTTAGGGCCTTTCAGGTTCACGCCGAACTCCCTGTTCAGGCGGCCTTCGCTGATCGATTCGTTCTTGTCCCAGTCGCCAGGGACCTGGGCGGTAAAGAAAGCTCCGTCAGAGGTGTATTCCTGAAATCCCGCCGGCATAGGCTGGCTCCTTTCCTTCTTCTGGGCAGGCAGGCAGGACGGAAGAGAGGCGAGAATAAGTATTGTAAGCGCCGTGCGCGTTAATTTAATTTTCATGTTAGCCACCCATCCCCGGCATTACAAAGCCGCTCTTTTCTTCGCCGTCCAGGTCGTTAATCGCTTTCTGGAAGTATTTTGCTTCCTCGGCGGACTTCTTGAGGCTCTCTTTATACCAAGGGTAGATCGAGTTATATTTTTTTGTAAGTTCCGCGGTCCTTTTGCCGTAGCCCCTGGCTGCGTCCAGCCGGGCTTCTTCCGCCGGGTCCTTGGCCGCCGCGAGCTGGCGCAGGGTCAGCTCTTTTTTCAGATCTTCGTATTCTGCGAAAGTTTTCGCCGCTACGCCCTCCCTGCTGGGGACTTTGTAATACATCACGGACCTGCCCACGCCGGCCGTTCCTTCGGCCTTGAGCAGTTTGGCCTTCTCTACGTCGGATTCGGCTATCTGCGAGGAATACCAGGGATTGCCCTTTTTCTGCTCCACCTGGGCTTTTTGCAGCACGAAGAGCGATCCTTTTGAAAAGGCCTCCGTTTCCTGGCCGATGTAGTAGTGGTCCGGTATATTCTTGCTGTCGGCCCAGGCCGTCTGCTTCTGGTGGCCGTCATATTCGTGGACGAAAGTCGGTGCCACGTACCTGGTGACCTTTTTCAGGGCGTCGGTGTTTTTCTCGTCCATCAGCTGGTCGGCCGTTACGCCGGTTTTGCGCATGGCCGTTTCGAGGTAGGTCTGGTTTATTTTAACCTCCGATTTGCTCGGGTAGAAAACCCCGCGGGTATTGTCGCTCTCTAGTTTTGCCACCGAGAACTTTAATTTACCTCCGGGCGCCGTCATGAAAGCTATCGCCCCTTTGCCTATGGGGGTGTCGGAGAGCTCGCCTTTGGGGCCTATAAGTGCCTGCTGGACGCGCGGCGAGAGCTTGGCCGCCTGGGTTGGCGTGAGGGTATATAAGCCGGCGGCCGGCGCTTTCGGCGAGGTCGGGCCTGGCGTGCCGGCGCCGGCGGCGGAGTTGTCGAAAGCCCCGTTCAGGAAGCCGGCGGCGCCGCCCGGGGCCGCGTTCAGCCCCTGCACTTTCTGCGTCAGCGCCGCGTATTTCTTTTCGAGGGCGTCGCTTTTTTTCCCTCCCGATTCGGCGGCTTTCTTCGCGGCGGCCATGGTTTCTTTCATGCCGGTAAGCACCGCGTTCATCCGCGTGCGCTGGGCTTCCGTAAGGTAGGGCCAAATAGCTTTAAGCGCAGGAAAATACTTCTCGGTGTCCAGGCCTTTAGCCCCAGGGGGCAGCATTTCATCGAATTTCTCCGTCGCCCAGGCTTCAAGCTCCCCCTGGCGCTCGGAGATGGTCAGCCCGGTCCAGGCGTCGCGTGATTGGCCGCGGGCGGCCAGCTGCTCAGGCGCCGGCGGGGGCAGGCCATCCCAGTCCATCGCCGCTTTTTTCGTGTCAGGCAGTTTCTTCTGCGCGTAGGTGCCGATCCATTTATAGAGCTTGTCAGGCTGGGGGCCTAGTTCAAGGCGGCAAAGGACGCACGGGGAAGCTTCAAGGCGGACTAATAAGCCCTGCTTGATCACATATTCGTCTTCCGCGTCCTTGTAGAAATCGCCCAGGTCCTTCAGGGCGTTCATGAAAGCCATAAGCCGCGAGATCTGTATATCCTTATCGTTCCTGGCCTTATCCAGCAGGGCGTGGTCGTTCTCGTCGAGGCCGATAAGGCAGCTCTCGGCCTTAGTCGGGGAATAGACCTTCCGGGTGATATTTTCCGCGCAGGATTCCAGGAACTGGGTATCCTTCTCGGACAGCTGCTCGGCGTAAGCCGGCAAGGATGGCCCGAGCAGGATCAGGGCGTAAGCCGCGGCTATAAAAGTTTTAAGCGGGCGGAATATCATATATTCAAGTATAAAGGGCTATCCTGGTATTGTCAATGGCCCTTTGGCCCGAGCAGGGCCGAATGGAGGGCCCGCAGAAGTTTTTCCCCCCCGGCAGCCGGGACGCGCAGGAGTATCGCTCCAGCGGAGATCTTTTGCGTCACGGGCCGCAGTCCCGCCGCCGCGGCCGCTGCTGCCGCTTTCCCGGCGTGCCCGGAGTTCAGCTCCAGGCCGATAGCTGAAACGAGGGCGAAGCGGCCTTCGCGCTTCAGGGAAAGGCAGGTGACCCCGGGCTTCCCTCCCAGGGCGGTTACCAGCGTGCCGCTCTCGTAGTGGAACGAGGACCGAAGGTGGAGGGATAGCGAATATTTTTCCGCGTATCGGATAGCCCGGACCTGGCGGACTTCGGTGCCGAGCTCCGCCAGCGCGAGGATCTCCTTGTAGGAAATATTGCCGATCTTGCGGGCTTCAGGCACTATGGCCGGGTGGGCAGTGTAGATGCCCTTGACGTCTGTGCGGAATTCCGTCAGCGCCGCGCCCAGCGAGCGGGCCAGCGTCACCGCCGTCAGGTCCGAGCCGCCCCGGCCCAGCGTGGTCAGGTTCCCGCCGGAGGAAATCCCCTGGAAGCCGGCTACCACCGGGATACGCCCGGCTTTAAGCTCTTTTTTAAGACGCCGCGCGTCGACGGACTTTATAGCGGCCGAGGAAAAATCCTCGTCGGTTATTATCCCGGCCTGGAAGCCGGTCAGGGAAACCGCCCGGGCGCCTTCGTCCTCCAGCGCCAGCGCGAACAGGGCCGCGCTGACTTGTTCTCCGGCGGCAAGCAGGGCGTCCGTCTCCCGCGGGCTGAGCCGCTTGCCGCCCGCAAGGGCGGCAAGGCTGAGTAGCTCGTCGGTGGTGTCGGCCGGGGCGGAGACGACGACTACCGGTGAGAAGCCCCGGCGCCGGGAGGCCAGGGCCATGGCCGCGGCGCGGCGGATCTTCCCCGGGTCTGCCAGGGAACTTCCGCCGAATTTAATTATTATTATTTTCATGACCGCCTTCGGCGGTTAGGCCGTCTGAGGCGCATAGCGCTTGTTACGGCATAGCCATAGGCTAGACCATCGTCGCCGTCACGCGGATGATCTCGGCCAGGGTGGTTACGCCGGTACGGGCCTTTAGTATCCCGTCCATCAGCAGCGTGCGCATCTTGCCGGTGCGTATGGCGGTGCGCTTGATCTCGTCGGTGGGGGAGCGGTCCAGGATATGCTTGCGGATCTCCTCGTTCATCAGCATCAGCTCGAAAATGCCGGTGCGGCCCATATAGCCGGTATTGCGGCATTCGGGGCAGCCCTTCTCCACCTTGTAGGCGGCGCCGGGCTTGAGGATAAGCTCTTTCACTATCTTCCCCTCTTCGGGGTCCATGTTCTTTATGAATTCGTTCACTACGGGTTCGGACGGGCACGCCGCGGGCTGGGCGCATTTGGGGCAGACCTTGCGCACGAGGCGCTGGCTCATCGCCCCCAGCATGGAGGAGCCTATCAGGAAGGGCGCCACGCCCATCTCGAACAGGCGCTCGATGATGCTGGCCGAGTTGATGGTATGGATGGTGGTGAAAAGCAGGTGGCCGGTGAGCGCCGAGCGCAGGCTGATCTCCGCCGTGTCGGCGTCGCGGATCTCGCCCACCATGATGACGTCGGGGTCCTGGCGCAGGATCGTGCGCAGGCCCTCGGTCCAGGTGAAGCCGGTCTTGGCGCTGATCTGCGCCTGGTTGATGCCCTCGAGGCGGTATTCCACCGGGTCCTCGAGCGTGATGATGTTGATCATCGGGGTATTGATGTTCTTCAGGATCGCGTAGAGCGAGGTGGTCTTGCCGGAGCCGGTGGAGCCGGTTATGAAAAATATCCCGTAGGGGTTGCGGATGAGCTTCTTTATCAGCGTCAGCGCGTCCTGCTCCAGGCCTACCTGCTCCAGGTCCAGGCCGAGCTGCTGGCGGTCCAGCACGCGCAGCACCAGCTTCTCGCCGTTGACGGTGGGGAAGGAGGAGACGCGCACCTGTATGGCGCGGCCGGCCAGCATCTTCTGGAAGCGGCCTTCCTCGTTCCGGAAAGAGGTGGGGGGTTCGGGGTCGAAGCCCGCCAGCACGCGGATGCGCTGGGTAAGCGGGATGTCGGAGTTCTTCGGGGAAGAGAGCATGTCCTGCAGTATCCCGTCCACGCGGAAGCGCACGCGTAGGTTGGCGCCCTGGGATTCTATGTGGACGTCGCTGGCGCGCTCTTTTACGGCGTGCTCGAGGATAAGGTCGCTTAGCTTTATCGCCAGGTCTATGCCCGGCGCCCTGCCTTTGGATTTGACGATGTCGTTGTAGCCCTCTTCAAGGGTTCCCTCGACTTTTACCTGCGCCTGCTGGCCCGGCAGGGGGCTTTCGCCTTCCTGTTTATTTCCCCAGAATGCCATGTTTTTCTCCTAGCGAGGGCGGAAAAAACCGCCTTAACCGATGACACCTAATTATAACACTTAAAATTATTTGTACTCAACTTTGAGTATGGCGAGCGCTTTTTCCCCGCTCGGCAGGCGCACTTTTACCGTGGCCCCGGCCCCGGAGCCGAGCAGGCCCTGCGCCAGCGGCGAGCTGACCGAGATCTTCCCGGCCGAGGGGTCGGCCTCGTCCGCGCTGGAAAGGGTATAGGTGAGGGTCGCTTTCGTGTTCTCGTCCCGCATGGTCACGGTGGCGCCCAGGCGTATTTCATGTTTGTTGATGGCGAGGGAATTGTCCACTATCTTCGCGGAGCGCAGCCGGACTTCCAGCTCGTTGATGCGCGACATTACCTGGCTCTGCTTCTCTTTGCCGTAGATATAGCCGGCGTTCTCTTTCAGGTCGCCCTGCTCGCGCGCTTCGTTGATCTCGACGGAAAGCTCGTTCTTCTGGCGTTTAAGGGCGGAAAGCTCCGCCTGCAGCTTTTCAAAGCCGTCTTTGGTAAGGTATACATCAGCCATTTTATGACCCCCCGTTAAAAAAAACCCCGTCCCGCTTTTGCACTGCTGTCTTGCGGGACAGGGCTTGCGTGAATCTGGCCGCCTGCCGGGCATAGCCCCTGTTGCGGCACAAACAAAATTTTGTGGCACCGGGAGGAATCGAACCTCCGACCTAGCGCTTATGAAACGCCCGCTCTTACCATCTGAGCTACGGTGCCACGAAATTCATGGCGGGCAGGTTTCATCACCGGGGACCCCTGTCTTCGGGTGAATTTAGAGTATATCAAAAACCAGCTTCGTAAATAAAGGGCCTAAAAGCTACAAATTCAGCTTTTA
>JAVHPG010000241.1:0-7542 GCA_036170455.1 Elusimicrobiales bacterium | reverse complement strand
GAGGAAAGAAAGGCGTTTCTGAAGAGGACGCCGCGTAAGAAGGGCGGTTGCCGCTAAAAAAAGACGGGCCGGAATATCCGGCCCGTCTTTTTTTCGCGTCTTGAGCTTGCCTGGTTTCTATTTAACTATCTCTATCTTCGCTTTCTGCCTGAGTTCCGCGGCCAGCTCGGGGAGCTTTGCGGTGATGGCCTGGTTAAGGATCGCTATCTTCAGGTCGGCCTTTATCGCCTCGAAGGAGGCTTCCTTCCCGGGCTTGTGTTCTTCCGTTTTGAAGATGCTGAAGCCGTTGCCCGTGGCCATGGGTCTGGAATATTGCCCGTCCTGCAGGGCGAAGATCTCCTTATCTATCTCGGGCAGCAGCATGCCTTTGGAGATATAGCCGAGGCTGCCGCTGTTCTTGCGGAGATTCGCGTCGGCCGATTTAAGGCTGGAGAGCTTGGCGAAATCCGCCCCCACCGTGGAGAGCAGCTCGTAGGCGTCGTCAGCCTCGGCCTTCGTGTTAACGAAGATCTGGCTGAGCTTTACCGAGGCCGGGGTGCCCAGCTTCTCCTTGTTCTTCTCAAAGAAGGCCGCCGTCTCCTCATCGGTAACCGCTAGCTTCCTGGCGGCTATGACCGTGCCGCGGATAATAAGCTGGCGGCGGATGAGCTCGCGCAACTCCGCGGAGGACCAGCCCACGGATTTAAGGTTCTTTTCGAAAACAGCCTTGTCGGCGTAGCCGGCGGCCAGGCCGGCGAACTTGGCTTCGAGTTCTTTCTCGTCCGCTTTCACTCCCAGGCGCGCGCCTTCCTCGAGCAGCAGCTTCTCGTCTATAAGCTCGGACAGGCCCTGCGCGCTGAACTGCCACCAAAGTTTTTTGGTAAGTTCCTCGGAAGAAACTTTCTGGCCGTTCACGAGGGCCACGTTCCCGCTTTTTCCCGCGGCGCAGAGCCCTGTGGCGAAAACCGCCAGGACCGCTGCGGCTAATATGCTTTTTTTCATTTGTTTTCCTCCTGTGCTACTTCTTGACTAAAAGGGTCTGCGTCGGGTAGGCCAGCTCCGCTCCGGCCGCGGTGAGGCCCTCTAGTACGGCAAGCAGTACCTGCTCGTGGGCGGCCATGTAGGCGGCGTAATCCGGCGTGTTCAGGTAATAGACCGTCTCGAAGTCCAGGGAAAAGTCCCCGCAGTTATAAAGGTTGGAGCGGTCGAATTCGGCCTTGCAGGACTGAACGGCTTTTTTGATTATGCCGGGGATCCGCTTCAGCAGTTCCTGCTTGGTCCCGTAGACCACGGCGGTCTTGAACACTATGCGCCGCTTTTTAAGGTCCTGGTAATTGCGGATGCGGGAGCCGAGCAGATTGGAGTTGGAGACTACCACCATCTCGCCCGAGAGGCTGCGGATGCGGGTGGACTTCAGGCCGATATGCTCTATGGTGCCGGAAACCGCTTCGGAGGTGATGAAGTCGCCTATGTTGAAGGGCTTGTCCAGCAGTATGACGAAGAAGTTGAACAGGTCCCCGAGGATGGCCTGCGCGGCCAGCGCGACGGCCACGCCGCCGATGCCGAGGCCGGTGAGGACCGCGGAGATATTAACGCCGAGGTTGGCCAGCACGAACAGGATGGCGCCTATCCAGACCAGCGAGCGCAGTATCACCTGCGTGCTTTTGACTACGGAGTCCCTGGCCTGGCCGGAGAGCTCGCGCTGCGCGGCTACTTTGGTTATCCAGTAGGAGATCAGCTCCTGCAGTATGGTTATGCCGCGGTAGGTGAAGACCAGCAGCAGGACGGCCTTGAGGGTCTTGTCGAAGGCGGGGGTGCGCTGGAGGTAGTGCGTCGCCACGAAAAAAGCGGCCAGCTGGTATTCGAAGCGGGTGAATTTTTCGGTGAGCGCTATGAACAGGTCGTCGAGGTCGGTCTCGGTCTTTTCCGCCAGCGCTTTAAGGCGGCTCAGGCCGATGTTCTTCACCAGGTAGGTCAGCGCCAGCGAGATGGCGAAAGCGGCCGCCGCGAACCCGTAGGCCTCCGGCGAGTTCCCGAGTATAAGCCTGGTATCGAACCAGGCCGTAATAGAGTTAACGTCCATATATAAATTATAAACGATTTCCCCCCGCCGTAACAATGAGAAGAGGACATGGTAAATAAAGAAGCCGGCACTTTTGCCGGCTTCCTTATTTGGCTCGTTCCGCTGGTTACAGCGGGATGTTGCCGGTGCGCTCCTGGTGGCCGGGGCGGCGCTTGCCGGCGAGCATGCGGAAGGCCTCTATGAGGCGGGTGCGGGAGTCCGCCGGCTCTATAACTTCGTCTATGGAGCCGGTGGAGGCTGTCTGGTACGGGGAGGCGAACTTGTCCGAGTACTCCTTGGCCAGCTTCGCCCGCAGAGCTTCCTTATCCTCGTCCTTCGCCTCTTTTATCTGGCGGGAGTAGAGGATCTCGATGGCGCCGCGCGGGCCCATGACGGCTATTTCGGCCGAAGGGAGCGAGAAGTTTATGTCTCCCCCCATCAGCTTCGAGCTCATCGCGATATAGGCGCCGCCGTAGGCTTTGCGCAGGACCAGGGTTATCTTGGGGACGCTGGCCTCGGAGTAGGCGTAAAGCAGCTTTGCTCCGTGGCGGATGATGCCGCCGTGCTCCTGCGCCACGCCGGGCCAGTAGCCGGGCACGTCCACCAGCGTAAGTATTGGAATATTGAAGGCGTTCACGAAGCGGATGAAGCGCGCCGCCTTGTCGGAGGCGTTGATGTCGAGCGCGCCGGCCATGTGAGAGGGATTATTGGCTATCACGCCCACCACCTGGCCGCCCAGGCGGATGAAGCCCACTACGATGTTCTTGGCGAAGGCGTGGTGCACTTCCAGGAATTTATGGTCGTCGGAGAGCCACCAGATGATATGGTGCACGCGGTAGGGTTTGCGCGCGTCTATCTCGCAGAGCTTTTCGAGCAGCGCTATCTTCCTGTCCGGGGAATCCTTGGTCTCCTGGACAGGGGCGTTCTCGGAGCGGTTCTGCGGCAGGAAGCTCATCAGCTCCTTAACCTGCCTGAAGCAGTCGGATTCGGAATTCGCCACGAAGTGGCAGACGCCGGATCTGGTAGCGTGCGTCATTGAGCCGCCCAGCGTTTCAAAGTCGACTTCTTCACCTGTGGCCGCTTTCACCACCTCGGGGCCGGTCACGAACATGTGGCTTATGCCTTTTACCATGAAAACGAAGTCCGTCAGGGCCGGGGAGTACACGGCGCCGCCCGCGCAGGGCCCGAGGATGATTGAGATCTGGGGAACGACCCCGGAGGCCCGGGTGTTGCGCAGGAAGATCTCGCCGTAGCCGTCGAGCGAGTCCACGCCTTCCTGTATCCTGGCGCCGCCCGAGTCGAGGATGCCTATGATGGGGATGCGGGCGTCTATGGCCATGTCCATCAGCCGGGTAATCTTGTCGGCGTGGGTGCGGCCGAGGGATCCGCCGAGCTGCGTGAAATCCTCAGAGAAGATCGCCGCGGGACGGCCGCCTATCCTGCCGAAGCCGGTGATGACGCCGTCGCCCTTTATGTGCTTGTCCTTGATGCCGAAATCCGTGCAGCGCGATTCCATCAGGAGCCCTATTTCCTGGAAAGAGCCCCCGTCAACCAGGTAGGCTATGCGCTCCTGTGCGGTCAGCTTGCCTTTAGCCTTCTGGGCAGCTATCTTTTCGGGCGGGCCGCCGGCCGCGGCCTGGGTGTGTATTTCTCGGAACTTCTTAAGCGTGTCCGGGACCACGCGCACTTTCCTGGGGTGGGATTTTTTCCCGGTGCTATCCGCGCCAGTGGCGCCTGTTATCGGATCTCCCATTAAATCGGTCATGCTGTTTATCTCCTCGCTTTCTAATATATTACCTTTTATTTACGGGTATTATCAGCCGCCACCGCCGTCCAGAATCCTTCCGGCAGCGGCCGGGTCTCAACGGAGAAAGGCGGGCTGCCCAGCTCCCTGTAGCGCTCAAGCGCCTTGCCGGTAAACCTGATCTTCTCGTCCGTCCTTATGTCCATCGGGTCGGCCATCAGGCCGAGGCCGAGCGCCTTAAGGAGGGCCTCTTTTATCGCCCAGATCCTGGTAGCTTCGGAGGGGTCGGGCCCGGGAAGCTCCGAGAGGTGGAAATAATCCCGGTACCAGGCCGGGTGGCGCTCCTCTATTTTCTCCAGGTCGGCGCCAAGGAAGGCGGAGCCGGGTTTGGACGCGGCCAGGGCCCAGCCGTTAGAGTGCGAGATGGAAAGAAGCGCGCCGCCGCAGGCCGGCCGGCCCAGCCTGTCGATAGTTATTTCATAGGAGGAGAGTTTCTTTTCCGCCGCAGCCGCGGCCAGAAGCGTCTTGGCCGCCAGGCGCCCGGCCAGCCATTCGCTGCGGCGCTTCTCCATGCGGAAAGCGGCGTGCCTGAGGGCCTCGGACGGAGACAGGGCGTCGCCGGCTTCAAGCCCGGCCACTTTGACGAACTTGAGACTGGTCCCTGTTTCAGCCCATTCCTCTATCCCTTCGAGCGTCTCTATAGCGGTTCTCCTCCGGCGCTTCCTTTATATCGGGGTCGGTATCATCGCGTAGTCGCGGATCTCGGCCGTCAGGTTGAACCCGGAGTCGAAAGCCCAGGCGTCGTAGAGGCTGCGGTTATCCTCGGTCCGGCCCTTGAAGACGCCGTAGATGAACAGCGTCTCGGGGTCCACCGGTTCATGGTCATAGACTATCGCGGCGCCAACCGCGTCGGGGAGGGCCATTGCCCTGTCGAACTGGATGTCGCGCCAGCCGCAGGCCTGGAACATCGCCTCGAACACCAGCGGGTGGAATACCAGTTTCTGGTGCCCGGACTTCCAAAGCGGGGCTTGGGGGCGCCTGAAGACCGCCAGTACCGAATTCTTCTCTACGGAAAGTATCCCGTCCAGGACCTGGAAGCTGGGGCCGTGGAAATAAGTCTTATAGATTGTCTGCGCGTCGGCCTTGTACTTTCTGTTCTTCGGGAGAACCGGGTGGTTCGACGCCTTCCAGGAGGAGGGCACGTCGGCGGACGAAGTGGCCCTGAAATGCGTCCGCGTAGAGCCCAGCCGCAGGCCCTTCGGGCTGACGAAATCAGATTCTATCCGTATCTCCAGGCCGTCGGCGCCGGCGGCGGCCTTTATTTTCACCTCGGCCGGCTTGTTCCGCAGCAGCTTGATCGGCACGGCGAAGCGCACATTGGCGAGGACTTTGGGGGGCGTACCGTTCACCACGGCCGAGGCCTCGGCGAAGGTCTCCAGGCCCATGACCCCGGGCACGTAGGGAGTTCCGTTTATCGAATGGTCCAGCAGGTAGGGGTCCGACTCCAGCGTGAAGTCCTTGGCGGCGGAGAGGCTTTCCCCCTTCATGAGGTCCTCGACCTTGGGCGCGAAGTGGAAGCCTGTGGCGGCCGAGGCGGAAAAGTTGGGCTCGAACGTCAGCTGCTTGTCCCAGTCCATCTTCCCGAGGCTGCCGGAGAGGATGATCTCCGGGACCTTTCCGTAGGCCAGCTCGTCGATCATGACCTGCATGCCTTCCTCCGGGTAGAGGAAGTCCATCTCCTGCGATTTCAGGAACGCTTCCACTCCGGGCCGCGCGCCCATGCCGATCTGGGCGTAGCCCGTCATGTCCACGCTGACGGCGCGCACGCCGCGGTTGGCCTGGCTGAGACAGAACTTGGCGATATAGTCCGAGGCCGCCGCGTAGTCGGTCTGGCCCAGGTTGCCGAATTTCCCGGCGATGGAGGAGACCATCACCCAGAAGCCTTTTTCCTTTACCACGCCGGACTTCCACAGGTTGATCGCGGAGTCGGACTTGGTCTTGAAGATCAGCATGAACTCTTCCACGGTCTTGTCCATGGCGAGCTTTGAGCGCTCCAGGCCCGCGAAGTGCACCACGCCGTCCACCTGGCCGAAGTCGGCCTTCAGGTTCTGCATCACGGCGCCGAAGGCCGCCGCGTCGTTCAGGTCGCAGCGGTAGTAGGAGACTTTCACGCCGAGGGCGCGGATGGCCTCCAGGTTCCTGTGCATGTCCGCCGCGTCCTTCAGCTTGGTGAATTCGCGCTCGAGGAGGGCCGGGGTCGGTTTATCCGCCGTCGCCTTAATCTCGTTCCAGAGCTCGCCGGTCTTGTAGGCTTTTATCTCGTCTGGGCTCATTGTGTTAAGACGCTTGGCCTTGTCGCTGAGGTCGATGATGTCGAGCAGGACCAGGTTCGGCTTATGCTGCTCAGCCAGCATCCTGGCGAACAGGGCCCCGAGGCCGCGGCCGCCGCCGGTTATTATAACGTTCTTCCCCTGCAGCGCCGTGGTCTGCCGGGACCGGTCCAGCGCGGCCGGCTTGCCGACCAGCGTCCAGCGCTTCCCGTCCGCGTAGCCTATCTCGAGGCGCTTGTCGGAGTAGAGGATCTCGTAGAACGTCTTCTGCACGATGGTCTGGTTCGTGGAGGTGGGCTCGAAGTCGAGCAGCTTCACGGTGCTGTGTTCGAACTCTTTGCGCAGGCACAGCGTAGGGCCGTGGATGGCGCCATAGATCGGGTCGAAGGCCTCGCGGGTCTTGTAGCCGAAGCCGCCGTCGAGCGTGGTGACCACGGCCATGAACGTGGCGTGGCCGGGGTCCGCTTTCAGGAGGCCGGCCCCGAGGTGTTTTGCCGACAGGAAGAGCGGCAGCGCGTAGCGCTTAAGGTCTTCGGTGGCCGCCGTCTCGTGCGATAGCGACTTCACCATGCAGCCGGGCAGGTAAATTATGCCCTGCGTGTCGGGGTGCGCGTCGGCGAAGTCGGTGAGCGCTTTCTCCAGCGCCGGGACATCCTTGAAATCCACCGTGATGGCGTCCTTCACCTTGGTCTTGGCCGGGGTGAAAATAAAGGAATCGGCGCGGTGCTTATTGAGCTCCGCGCGGAAAAGCTTGGCCAGGTCCAGGTCCTCGGCGAAGATTACAACAGGGCGCTTCGGAGAGAGCTTCTTTATCACTTCCTGCTCCACGGGGGCCTGGATGACTACCGGGACGTGGCGGATGTGACGCTTTGGATGCTCCGCTTTGGGCTGCTTTCCGGCGGGCCTGGCGCCGAGGTCGATAAGCTCCGGCTGAACGGAACCTTTGGCTGCCTGCTGCGCGGCAGGCGCGTGCGCCGCCTTGGAGGCTATTCCTGTTTCCTCCACTACGAATTTAATGCAGTGCCTTATCGTCGGGTAGTCTTTAAGGGAGACATTATCTCTGCGCGGGATATTGTAATGCTCGCGCAGGGCGGCGAAGAGCTCGGCCTGCTTTACGGTGTCGATGCCGAGGTCGGCTTCCATGTCGAGGTCGAGCTCGAGCATGTCCTTAGGATAGCCGGTCTTTTCGGCGATCATGCTGAGAATCTCGGCCTTCACCGTTTCCTCGTCAACGGGAGAAGTCGAGGGCCTGGCGTCGGGGGCCGGGGCGGCGACGGCTTTCGGCGTGGGTGCAGGCGCGGTCGCGGGCTGACTCATGGCTTTCGACCCCTGACTCCCGGCAGTTCCCCCTTTCTCTTCGATGACGAACTTGATGCAGTGCCTTATCGTCGGGTAGTCTTTAAGGGAGACATTATCTCTGCGCGGGA
>JAVHPG010000240.1:0-1589 GCA_036170455.1 Elusimicrobiales bacterium | reverse complement strand
AGCATTCTGCGCCCGCTACTACAGTTAGTCGACCTCGGCTACGTCCGCCGCGAAACACCCTTCGGCGAGAACAGTAAGTCGACCAAAAGGACCTTTTATAAACTGGATGACCCGTTCCTTATTTTTTATTTCAAATTCCTGCAGCCGAATAAATCCCAGCTGGAAGTCCGCGCCATCTCCCCGGTAATGACCAAGATCCGCGGGCAGTTCCAGCAGCATGTCTCCGGTATCTGGGAAGAACTAGCCCGTGCAAGTGTCGCCTCCAGCTCAATAGACGGCTGCGAGTGGGGGGTGGCGAGGCGCTGGTGGGGGGCGGGGATAGACGGAACCATGGTGGAAATTGACGGCGTTGCCGAGTCTTCGGACGGCAAGGCGCTGCTTGTAGGGGAAGCTAAATGGAGCGATGCCCGGTTGACGGTGGCTGAGCTAAAAGACGGCCTTCTGGCCAAAGTCAAAAACTGCGCGTTCGCGCGCGGACGGAGAATAGTCCCTGTAATCTGGTCCAAACACGCCTATAAAAATACCGGCGTCCATGTTTTAACCCCGGACGCCGTCCTCGATTGTCTGCAATAGCCTTGCAGCAGCTTCTGACCCCCGACTCCCGACCCTAGACTCGGGTTCCCTGGCTCCCTCTTTTTTTTGAATGTATCCTCTTTATCTTTCGCCCCAATCCCCTCAATTGCTATAATATAGATATAAATCAAGGTTCGGGTGCTTAATCGTTAGTTTTCTCTGATTCCCGATTCCCGACCCTCGATTCTTGATTCTTAATATGAATTTACAGCATTACCCCGCAGAAAAGCTTACAGCAGCCTTGCTGGCTATTGTAGGCCGGCGCCTTGACCTTGCCAAGTACCGGCTTTTTTACTTCGGCTCACGCGTAACGAACAAGGGCGACGACCATTCAGACATAGACGTAGGCGTCGAAGGCCCCGCCCCGGTGCCGGCGGCAATATTCGACGACATCAAGAAGGACCTGGAAAATCTGCCTGTTGTTTATAAAATAGATTTTGTGGATTTCGCCTCTGTTTCCGAAGATTTTAAAAAAGTTGCTATGGCCAGGATAGAGGTTATAAAATGACAAAGCAGGAAGCCCAGCTGGCCCAATTTAAAAAAGCCCTGGCCCGCCTTAACGAGGCCCTTGCCGCTCCCAAAAGCGATATCGTGCGCGACTCGGCCATACAGCGCTTTGAGTTCACTATAGATATGGCCTGGAAACTGGTGAAAACCTGCCTTGAAGAAAAATACGGCATTGTTTGCCAAGCCCCCAAAGAATGCTTCAGGGAGGCTTATAAGCAAAAACTGCTTGCCTACGACGAATTCTGGCTGGAACTTATAGACATGCGCAACCAAACCTCACACACATACAAAGAAGAGGTGGCTCAAAGCGTATTTGAACGCCTCCCCAAAACCGCCGAGTATATGACGGCGCTAGTTAAAATTATAGAGGAGAAATAATCCCCAGTCTTTGTCCCGGCTCCCGACTCTTGATATGGATTTATCTAAAAAACGCACAATGCTCACCGGCGGCGCCGGCTTCCTGGGCTCCTTCGTCACCGAAAAGCTCAAAGCCCGCGGCTGCAAAGAGA
>JAVHPG010000239.1:0-1592 GCA_036170455.1 Elusimicrobiales bacterium | reverse complement strand
GCGCCCAGGATATTATTGAAGTCATGCGCCACCTTGCAGGAGAGCCGCCCGAGCGCCTCCATTTTTTTCTTTTCCGGCAGGCCTTTATCTTCTTTTTTCATAAATCAAACTTTCGCCTGGCCGGCAGGTCCGTCCAGGGCTTCCCGCAGTTTCTTCAGCAGCGCCTCCACCGTATAAGGCTTGTAGATGAAAGCTATGCCCGGCTCAAGCACGCCGTGCTTGACTATCGCCTCATCCGTATAGCCGGACATATAAAGCGCCCGGTCGACAAGCTTCCTGCGCGCAAGTTCAAGCCCTAATTCACGGCCGCTCATGCCGGGCATTACCACGTCCGACATAAGAAGGTCCACGGGCTTGCCGCGCTTCTCCATTAACTTCAGAGCCTCTTCGCCGTCCCTGGCGACCAGGACCTTGTAACCGCTGGCCAGCAAAATACGCTCGCCGAGGCGGCGCAGGCTCTCTTCGTCTTCGGCGAAAAGAACGGTCTCATGGCCTTTTCCCACGGGACGTTTTCCACTATCCTTCTTTTTATTTTTATCCTGCGGTTTAACTTCTTCCAGCGGCAGGTATACGGTGAAGGCCGAGCCTTTACCCGGCCGGCTTTCAACCTCTATATCGCCATGGCTCTGCTTTACTATACCGAAAACAGTGGAAAGACCGAGGCCGGTTCCCTTGCCCTGCTCCTTGGTGGTAAAGAAAGGCTCGAAAATGTGCGCCCTGACTTGTTCGCTCATCCCGACGCCGGTATCGCTTACCTTCAGGCAGACCAGCGGGCCTTTAGGCAGGTCGGGGTGTAGATCAAAGAATTCTTCCGGCAGATCCAGGATATCCGTCTCAAGCGTGATTACCCCGCCGTCGGGCATAGCGTCGCGCGCGTTCAAAGCCAGGTTCATTATCACCTGCTCCATCTGACTCGGGTCCACATTGGCGGTACAGGGCGCCGGATTTAATTTTACCGCCAGCATTATCCTTTCGCCTATGACGCGCCCGAGCATCCTGGCAATACCGCCTACCAGGCCGTTTATGTCCAGCACCTGGGTCGCCATTATCTGGCGCCGGCTGAAAGCAAGCAGCTGCCGGGTAAGCGAGGCCGCGCGCTCACTGGCCGCTATTATTTCTTTTACGTCTTTCTGCTTTGGATCGCCCGGCGCGATAGCTTTGGCAAGGAAGCCGGCATTGCACATTATTGCGCTCAGGATATTGTTAAAATCATGGGCCACCCCTCCGGCCAGCAGGCCTACGGTCTCCATCTTCTGGGACTGCCGCACCCGGCCCTCCAGTTTAAGCTGCTCGGTAATATCGCGCTTGACCGCCACAAAGTTAATTATGCGCCCCTGCGGATCTTTGACCGGGGAGATCGTAGCGTCTTCGGTATAAAGCGTCCCGTTCTTGCGCTTGTTCACCATGCGGCCTTCCCAGGTCTGGCCGGAGGAGATCTTCCCCCACAAGTCCTTGTAGAAAGCTTCGTCCTGAAGCCCGCTCTTGAGCATGCGCGGATTCTGCCCGGCCGCCTCCTGGCGGCCGTAGCCGGTAATCTTCTCGAAGGCCGGGTTTACGTATTCTATCGCGCCTTCCGGGTCGGTGATCACTAT
>JAVHPG010000238.1:0-1593 GCA_036170455.1 Elusimicrobiales bacterium | reverse complement strand
TCGTCGCGCAGCAGAAGCTGGCAGAAGCCCATTATCCCGGTTAGCGGGTTGTTCAATTCGTGCGCTACGCCCGAAATGGTTTTTCCCAGCGAATTCAGCTTATCAGCCTGGAACAGCTGCATCTCCAGGGCTTTTTGCTTCTCGGCCGTATCTTTGGCCTCGGTTATATCCCTGGAAACTACTATCACTTTCTCCACTTTTCCGTCCGCGGCTTTGACCGCTATGCCCTGGGACTGGATATGCCTGATCGTCCCGTCCCTCAGGACCAGGCGGTACTGCGTGCTTTGGCCCTGGCCCGTGCGCACCGTTTCGAAGAAAATACTCTTTATCCTTTCTTTGTCTTCCGGGTGTATGTCGATGAAAGAGTCAGTCCCGGTCATTTTCTCCGGGTCGCCAAGGAAGCTGTAATTAGGAGTGCAGTAAAGCCTGCGGCCGGTGACGTCCACCAGCGCTATCATGTCGGTCAGGTTTTCCGCTATAAGGCGGAAATATTTGTCGGCTTCACCCTGCCCGCCGGCCCCGCTTTTTGCTTCATTTGACATAAGATATCCGCCCCGTTTTAGCCGGGTTTAGAGCCTGCCCCGGTCTTTAAAATCAGGGAATATGTTACAAAATTTACGACTTTGGGAAGCCTGTGTTTTGCGGGGTTTGTTTATAGTTATTAATTGTATAATAAGTTTTGATATTTGTGTCGGCCGGCGGCGGACTATGCGGGAGAAAAAATGGCAAAAAAAGGCGATATCCTGGTAGTTGACGATAATTCCGCGTCATTACAATTGATTTCCGCTGTGCTCACCAGGGAGGGCTACACCGTACGCACCGCGGACAGCGGGGACCTGGCCCTGGCTGCGGCCGCGAGTCAGCCCCCCGAACTTGTCCTGCTGGATGTGCGCATGCCGGGACTGGATGGTTTCGAAGTCTTTAACCGCCTTAAAACCGGACCCGGGACCGGCGAAACCCCCGTGATCTTTCTGACGGCCGCCACTGACCCGGAAGAATGCGTCGCCGGCTTGAAACTGGGCGCAGTTGACTTTATTACAAAGCCTTATGACCGGGAAAGCCTGCTGGCCAAGGTCCGCACCCATATAGAGCTTTACCGCCTTAGAAAAAAACTGGAGCAGCAGACAGTTAAGTACAAGACGCTGTTCGAAAATTCAAACGACGCTATCTTTGTGCACGACATGACCCCAGGCGGCGAGGCGGGGAAGTTCATAGAGGTAAATGAGATCGCCTGCTCCCGCCTCGGCTACAGACGGGAAGAATTGCTTGAGCTGACCCCGGCGGGTATTAACGCGCCGGGCATGGAGGAGAAGCACCGGGTGGCGCTGGAGGAGCTGGCGCGTTCCGGGCACGCGGTCTTTGAAATGGAGCATGCCGGAAAAGGCGGCCGAAACATGCCCGTGGAAATTTCCAGCCGGGTGTTCGATTACGGCGGCCTGCCCCATGTCCTCTCCATAGCGCGGGATATCGCCGAGCGCAAAAAAGCCGAAGCCGGGCATGAAAGGCTGCTGACGGCCATCGAGCAGGCGGGGGAAGCCATAGTGATCACCGACCCGGAAGGCGCGATAGAATACGTAAACCCGGCCTTCGAGA
>JAVHPG010000237.1:11196-81477 GCA_036170455.1 Elusimicrobiales bacterium | reverse complement strand
GCAAGAATGTCGCAGTGCTCTCCGTAGACCCGTCCAAGCGCAAATCCGGCGGCGCTCTCCTGGGCGACAGGATAAGAATGAACGCGGTCAGCAGCCCGCGCGTCTATATGCGCTCCATGGCCACCAGGCAGTCCAACATGGCCCTGTCGAAGTACGTCAAGGACGCGCTCTGCGTCTGCAAAGCGGCCGGCTTCGACGCTATCATCCTGGAAAGCTCCGGCATCGGCCAGTCCGACACCGAGATAGTGGACCACAGCGACGTTTCCGTCTATGTGATGACGCCCGAGTACGGCGCCGCCACCCAGCTTGAAAAGATAGACATGCTCGATTACGCCGACATGGTGGCCATCAACAAATTCGAGAAGAAAGGCGCGCTGGACGCGCTGCGCGACGTGAGGAAGCAGTACGCCCGCAGCCGCCGCTCCGAACACGCGAAGCTGGAAGACCTGCCCATCTTCGGAACTATCGCCTCGCAGTTCAACGACGAAGGCGTGGATAAGTTTTACGGCGCGCTGATACGCAAGGTAACTGAAAAGACCGGCGCGGTCCTTAAGTGCAAGCCCGTGGAGAGCGGCAAACAGTACCAGAAGATCCAGATCATCCCCCCCAACAGGGTGCGGTATCTCTCCGAGATAGCCGAAACTATCAACGACTATAATAAGCGCGCGCTAGAGCAGTCCGACATCGCCCAGAAGCTTTACTCTATCCGTGAAACAATTAAAACCCTGAGCGGTAATTCCGCCGACGCGCCGGTCGTGAAGCGCCTGGAAAGCGCCTATAAAGAAACCGAACACAAGCTCGAAGAGCACAATAAAAAGGTGCTCGAGCACTGGGACAAAAGGCTGGAGTGCTACAAAAGCGATTTCTTCACCTACAAGGTCAGGGATAAAGAAATTAAAGTAAAGACCCATGTAGAATCCCTGTCCCACCTCCAGATCCCCAAGATCTCTATGCCCGGCTATAAAGCCTGGGGCGATATCCTTAAATGGAACCTGAAGGAAAATGTCCCCGGCGAATTCCCCTACGCCGCGGGCGTCTTCCCGTTCAAGCGCGAAGGAGAGGATCCCACCAGGATGTTCGCCGGAGAGGGCGGGCCTGAAAGGACCAATAAGCGCTTCCATTATGTTTCAAAAGGCCAGCCCGCCAAGCGGCTCTCCACGGCTTTCGATTCGGTGACCCTCTACGGCGCCGACCCGGATATCCGCCCGGATATCTACGGCAAGATAGGCAATTCCGGCGTTTCCATCGCCTGCCTAGACGACGCGAAGAAGCTCTATTCCGGCTTCGATTTGGCGGACCCGATGACTTCCGTCTCAATGACGATAAATGGACCGGCCCCGATCATGACGGCCTATTTCATGAACGCGGCCATAGACCAGCAGTGCGAACTTTATATCCGCGCCAACGGCCTTGAGAAAAAGACTCTTAAAACTATAGAGCAGCTCTACAAGGCGAAAGGGACGGTCCGCCCCTCTTACCACGGAAAACTCCCCGAAGGCAATAACGGGCTGGGGCTGCTGCTCCTCGGAGTCACCGGCGACCAGGTACTGCCGCGCGACGTTTACGAGAAGATAAAGGCCGAAACCATGGCCAAGGTGCGCGGGACCGTGCAGGCCGACATCCTGAAAGAAGACCAGGCGCAGAATACCTGCATCTATTCCATAGATTTCTCATTGAAGCTGATGGGCGACGTGCAGGCTTACTTCATCGACCACGGGATCAGGAATTTTTATTCCGTCTCCATCTCCGGCTACCATATCGCCGAAGCGGGCGCCAACGCTATCTCGCAGCTTGCTTTTACCCTGGCCAACGGCTTCACCTACGTCGAGTATTACGCTTCGCGCGGGATGGACATAGACAAATTCGCGCCGAACCTTTCTTTCTTCTTCTCCAACGGGATGGACCCCGAGTTCTCCGTGATAGGCCGGGTAGCAAGGATAATCTGGGCGAAAGCGATGAAGCATAAGTACAAAGCGAACTCGCTTTCCCAGAAGCTGAAATACCATATCCAGACCTCGGGACGCTCCCTGCACGCCCAGGAAATAGACTTCAACGATATCAGGACCACGCTGCAGGCCCTGTACGCTATCTACGACAACTGCAATTCGCTGCACACCAACGCTTATGACGAGGCGATCACCACGCCCACCGAGGAGTCCGTGCGCCGCGCTATGGCCATACAGTTGATCATCAACCGCGAGCTCGGGCTGGCCTTCAACCAGAATCCTTCGCAGGGCTCCTTCATCATAGAGGAGCTCACCGACCTGGTGGAAGAAGCCGTCCTGGCGGAATTCAACAGGCTGAGCGAGCGCGGCGGCGTGCTAGGCGCTATGGAGACCATGTACCAGCGGAGCAGGATACAGGAAGAATCGCTCCATTACGAGACGCTGAAACATGACGGCGCGATGCCGATAGTGGGCGTGAACACCTTCCTTTCCTCCAAGGGCTCCCCCACCGTGACGCCCGGCGAGGTTATCCGCTCCACCGAGCAGGAAAAAACCGGCCAGATCGCTTCGCTGAAAGCCCTGCATAAGACTTACGACAAGCAGGCCGCGGCGGCCCTGACCGGACTTAAGAAGAACGCCGTCGGCGGCGTGAATCTTTTTGAAAGTCTGATGGAGGCCGCGAAATACTGCTCGTTGGGGCAGATCACCGGCGCCCTGTTCGAAATAGGCGGGCAATACAGGCGGAGCATGTGATAAAAGACGAAGACAAGATCCTCTACCTCCCCTGGGCCGAACAGAAGCGGATCCAGAACGAGAAACTGCACCGTTTCATCACCAGGCATTTGTACCCGTTCAGCCCTTATTACCGCAAACTTTTCGACGACAATAAGATAAACCCGGACAGCATAAGAAAAGTGGAAGACCTCGGCCGCATACCTTTCACCTCCAAGCAGGACTTCCGCGACGCTATCCAGAAAGACCCGGCGAAAGGGACCCTGGCCTTCTGCCTGCAGCCTGACAAAGACACCATAAAAAAATTCCTCCCGAAGACGGAGCTCGCAAAGTTCATGTTGCGCAGGGCGCTGAAAGGCGAGGCCGGCTTCAAAGCCGCGCTGGAAAAAGAATACAAGCCTATCTTCCTCACCTCCACCGCCGGGACCACCAGCACCCCGATGCCTTTCCTTTATTCCGACTACGATATACAGAACCTCAAGGTCTATGGCGGCAGAATGATCGCCACGATAGGGATACAGAACGAAAGGCTGGTGAACCTGTTCCCTTACGCCCCGCACCTCGCCTTCTGGCTGGCCGTTCTGGGCGGGCTCTCGGCCAATGTCTTCGTGCTCAGCACCGGAGGCGGCAAGACCATGGGGACGGAAGGGAATATCCGCACGATCCTGAAGATGAAACCGCAGTTCCTCCTCGGCGTGCCGAGCTATGTCTACCACGTGCTCAAAACGGCCCGGGCGGAAAAACTCGACTTCAGTTTTCTTAACCGGATAATCCTGGGCGCGAGCCCCGTCCCCAACGGCTTTAAGAACAAAATAGCGTCTATCCTCAAAGAGATGGGCGCTACCGACGTGAAAGTGTTCGGGACCTACGGCTTTACCGAGGCGCGCGGCGCCTGGGCGGAATGCCCCACCGAGATCGGCGTTTCGAGCGGCTACCATACCTCTCCGGATATGGAGGTTTTTGAAATAATCGATCCGGTCACGGGCGAAGTCAAGGGCGAAGGCGAGGACGGCGAACTGGTCTACACCGGGATAGACGCCCGCGGGACCTGCGTTCTGCGCTACCGCACCGGCGACCTGGTAAAAGGCGGGATAAGCTACGCCCCCTGCCCGCATTGCGGCAAGACCGTCCCCCGGATCTCCAGCCACCTGACCCGCGCCTCGAATATCAAGAACGTGCAGCTTTCAAAGATCAAAGGCTCGCTCGTGAACCTTAACGACCTGGAGCGCTTCCTGGACGACAGGCCTGAGATAAACGAGTGGCAGATAGAAATAAGAAAAAAGAACGACGACCCTTTCGAGGTGGACGAGCTGGTGCTGAATGTCTGCCTGGCCGAAAACGTAAATAAAGACACCTTCTCCCACCTCCTGAACGAAGAGGTCATCAGCAACGCCGAAGTCTCTTTCAATGCCATCCACTACGTCACGCACCAGGAGATCTCCGAGAAGATCGAAGTGGAATCCGCGGTAAAAGCGAAAAAGATAGTGGATAAACGGCCCTCGAATTAGGTAGTTTGTCTTAAAAGGGGTTCATCATGAAACAGATACGAAAAGTGGGCGTATTGGGCGCCGGTACTATGGGCGCGCAGATCGCGGCGCACCTGGCTAATGCCGGGTACAATGTCCTGCTCCTCGACGTTGTGCCGGACTGGCTGTTCGACGCCGGGCAGCTGAAGGACAAGAAGAACCGCAACCATTTCGCCCTGAAAGGCCTGGAAGCGGCCAAAAAACTTAAGCCCGCCCCTTTCGCCCTGCCGGAGTTCGCCGAAGCGATAGAGCTGGGCAATTTCACCGACGACCTTGGAAAACTTAAGGACGCCGACTGGATAATAGAAGTCGTCAAAGAAGATCTGAAAATAAAAGTGGACCTGATGGAAAAGGTCGCCGCTGTCAGGCAGCCCGGCACGATAGTCAGCTCCAACACCTCAGGCATCTCCCTGAATACGATGGTGAAAAGCCTGCCGGAAGAATTTAAACAGCATTTCCTGGGGACCCATTTCTTCAATCCCCCCCGCTACCTGCCGCTCCTCGAGATCACTCCTATCGACGAGACGCTGCCCGAAGTTGTGCAGTATATGAAGGATTTCTGCGACAGGAAACTGGGTAAAACCGTCGTTCCAGCCAAAGACACCCCCGACTTCATCGCCAACCGCATCGCGGTCCCCGGCGTAATGAAGCTCATCCATGTCATGCTCGCCGACGGTTACACTATCGAAGAAGTCGATAAGATGACCGGCAAAGCCATCGGCTGGCCGAAGAGCGCCACTTTCCGGACTCTGGATATAGTCGGGCTGGATGTTATCAGCAATGTGGTCAAATATCTTTACGAACATATCCCGGCCGACCCGCGCAGGGACGTGCTTAAAATGCCGCTTTTCGTCGAGAAGATGATAGAGAAAGGTCTGCTCGGCCAGAAAGCCAGGAAAGGCTTCTACCAGAACGTAAAAAAACCCGACGGCAAGAGGGACCTGCAGGTCATAGACCCGGAAACCCTGGAGTACCGGCCCGGGAAAAAAGTCGTCTTCCCTAGTATCGACGCCGCTAAAAGCATGGAGAGCACCGGCGAAAGGATAAAATTCCTGTTCAACGGCAAAGACAGAGTGGGTGAATTCCTGCAGAAAACCCTGCTCTCGACTTTAGTTTACGCGGCCGAACGCCTGCCCGAGGTCTCTGACGATATAATGGCCGTGGACGCGGCGCTTAAGAACGGTTTCATGTGGGAGCTTGGGCCCTTCGAGACCTGGGACGCTATCGGCGTGGAAAGCATAGTAGAAAAACTGAAAGCCGCGAAAGAGCCTGTCCCCCCCGTGGTGGAAGCGCTCCTCAAATCCGGCAATAAGTCTTTCTACCAGAGAAAGAACGGGAAGACCTTGTTCTTCGACTTCAAAGCCAGCGCCTATAAAGAAGCCGTCACGCCCGAAGGCGTCATCGTCCTCAGGGATTTGAAAGAGCAGGGCAAAGTAATAGAGGAAAGCAAAGAAGCCTCCCTGATAGACCTCGGCGACGGCGTAGCCTGCCTTGAATTCCATACCAAGATGAACGCTATCGGGCCGGGCATGATAGCGATGATGAAAAAGGCGGCCAAAAAAGTGGCCGGGGACAGCAATTTCAAAGGCCTGGTTATCGGCAGCCAGGGAGATAATTTCTCCGCCGGGGCTAATTTGGACCTGGTGAAAGAATCCATCCTGAACGACGAGTTCGAAGACATCGAGGAGATGGCGAAGAACTTCCAGGACGCCCTGATGGGTTTAAAATACCTCTCCAAACCCGTAGTAGCCGCGCCTTACGGCTACACTTTCGGCGGCGCCTGCGAGATCTGCCTGCACGCGGCCAGGATCTGCGCGGCCCATGAGACCTATATAGGCTTTATGGAATTCGCCGTCGGCGTCATCCCGGCCGGCGGAGGCACGAAAGAAGCGCTTTTGCGCAATTTGGACCTGATACCGAAAGACCTGCCGCCGGGAAGCGAAGTGGACCCGCTTCCTTATCTCGGCAGGGCTTTAATGACCGTCCTGAGACCGGATTTAAAAGTAAGCGCTTCCGGCCCCGCCGCCAGGCAGATAGGCCATTTGCGCGACTCCGACATCATCGTGATGAACAAAAGCCGGCTTATAGCCGAAGCAAAAGCCCAGGTGCTTGCGCTCGCGCCTAACTACCAGCCGCCCCGCCCCAGGAAGATCACGCTCTACGGAGCCCGCGCCTATTCCGCGCTCAAGGCCCAGCTCTACCTGTTCCGGAAGGGCGGCTTTATGAGCGAGCACGACGTCCTTATAGCGACCAAGGTGGCGGAGATCCTGACCGGCGGGAACCTATCCCAGCCCGTCGAGGTTTCCGAGCAGTATGTCCTCGACCAGGAAAGAAAGGTCTTCATGTTCCTCTGCCACCAGAAAAAGACGCAGGAACGGATAGCCCATATGCTTAAGACCGGCAAGGCCCTGAGGAACTAAAATGACTAATGCCCAGAAAGAATTATTGAAGAACGTAGTTATCGTGGACGCGGGCGGCAGCGCCGGCGTCCGCACCGCGATCTCGAGGGCGAAAAAAGGCGGCTTCAGGACCGTCCGCTCCGACGACCTGGCAGCGCACGTGATAAAAGGCATCCTGGAAAGGACCAGGCTGGATCCACTTAAACTGAGCGAAGTAAGGCTGGGCTGCGCTTTCCCCGAGGGCGAGCAGGGCATGCAGCCGGCCAGGATGGCCGTCTTCGCCGCCGGCCTGCCGGTAAATGTCACGGCGCTGACCATCAACCGCTATTGCTCTTCCGGGCTCCAGTCCATCGTAGATGAAATCGCCTATATCGCCTCCGGCCTGAAAACTATCTCCATCGCCGGAGGCATGGAGAGCATGACGATGATCCCGATGGGCGGGGTCAAGTTCGCTCCCAATCCCCGCCTTGTGGAAGAATGGCCGGAGAGCTATATGTCGATGGGCCTGACCGCCGAGCTTCTGGCCCAGCAGGACGGGAATACCCGCGAAGAGCAGGACGCTTTCGCCCTGGATTCCCATAAGAAAGCCGTCAAAGCTTTGGACACGGGCAAATGGAAGAACGAGATCCTGCCTTATCCCGTTAAAGAAACCGGTCTGGGCGGGAAAGTTAAGGAATTTATAGTGGACACCGACGAATGCCCGCGCCGGGACGCGAATATGGAAGACCTGGCCAAATTAAAACCTGTATTCAAGGAAAAGGGAACCGTTACCGCCGGAAATTCCTCCCAAACAAGCGACGGCGCCGCCATTGTGATGATCACCACCAGGGAAGAAGCCGCGAAGAACGGGCTGAAGCCCGCCGCCAGGCTGGTAAGCTATGAAGTGGCCGGGGTCCCCCCGGAGATAATGGGCATAGGCCCCGTAGAAGCTATCCCCCGTGCGCTCGCTTCCGCCGGACTGAAGATAGAGGACCTGGACATCATAGAGATGAACGAGGCTTTCGCTTCGCAGTCGCTCTCGGTCATCAAGCGGCTTAAGAAAGACAAAGGCATCGTGATGCCTCTGGACAAACTTAACGTGGACGGCGGCGCGCTCGCCCTCGGCCACCCCCTAGGTTGCACCGGCGCCTATCTCACCATCAAAGGCATCAATGAATGCCGCCGCCGGAAAGGCAAATACGTAATGGTCACGATGTGCATCGGCGGAGGCATGGGCGCCGCCGGCATCTTCGAAGTCCTTTACTAAAAAAAAAAGGGGACAGGCTACTTTTCCCGGAAATGTAGCCTGTCCCCTTTTTATCAGAGGAAGTATTTTTTACTTTCTATCAATTTATCCGCTATCTTGCGCTGCAGGGTGATGGGGTCCAGCAGGTTGTTGGCCAGCGGGCGGGCCAGCCTTTTCAGGCGGCCGAGGTAGGATTTGAGCATATCGCCTTCTTCGAGGTAAGCGAGGACCTCTTTCGCGAGTTTCTCGGTTTCCATCGCGGCGTTCTGGACGTAAAGCTTGACTATGGCTTCCTGGACCTCGCCGCCGTGCTCTTTGGCGCGCAGCAGGCCGCTTTCGGACAGGTACAGCAGGATGAGCATATCGCTCAGCCGGCGCAGGACCTCCTGCTGGGCGACGATCTTTTCCCTCACCGGGAATTTTTCCAGGACGCGCCCGCCGGCCACAAAGAACATCTTCTTCATGCCGTTCACCAGCCCGGCCTGTGCGGCCAACTTCTCGTCGGGGAGTTCTTCAGCGGAGCTTTCCTCGAGCTGGGCGGCCAGCGCGGCGCCGGCCTTGGCCAGGGGCAGCTTGCCTTTCCCGGCCCTCTCCAGCATATTGAGGATAGCGGTCAGCCTGTTGATCTCGTTGGTGCCTTCGAAGATCCTGTTGATGCGGGCGTCCCTGAGGTAGCGTTCCGCCAGATAATCCTTGGTATAGCCATAGCCGCCGTGGACCTGGACGTTCTCGTCGGCGATATACCAGAAAGTCTCGCTGCCGGCCACCTTGAGGATGGCGCATTCTATCTCGTATTCCCTCAAAGCATCAAGCACCGCGGGCAAATTCTTGAAGTCGGTGGCTTTGAACCTTTCCTCCACCATTCCCGCTGTCCTGTAAACGGCGCTTTCCGTCATCCAGGCCCCGACTACCATATTGGCCAGCTTTTCTTTTATCATCCCGAACTGGGAGACGGGCAGGCCGAACTGTTTTCTCTCGGTGACGTATTTGACCGCGTCGTTGATCACGTGCTTGCCGGAACCGGTGGTCATCGCCCCCAGCTTCAAACGGCCCAGGTTCAGGGTGTTAAAGATAATATGAATGCCTTTGCCTATCTCGCCGAGCAAGTTCTCGACTGGGACTTTTACTTCCACGAGGTTAAGAGGGCAGGTAGAGGAGCCGGAGATTCCCATCTTATTCTCTTCTTTCCCTACGGTAAAGCCTGGGGCGCCTTTCTCAACTATGAAACAGGCGGACTTCTTCGGGTCTCCGTCCACCTTGGCCAGGATAACGAACAGATTGGCGAAACCGCTGTTCGAGATAAAGGTTTTATTCCCGTTAAGGATGTAAAATTTCCCGTCGGGGCTCAGCGTCGCCTTCGTCCTGGCGCCGTAAAGGTCGCTGCCGGCTTCCGGCTCGGTGGCGCCGAAGGCCCCGGTCCATTCGCCGCTGACCAGTTTAGGTAAATATTTCTTTTTCTGCTCTTCCGTCCCGAAGAACAGGATAGGGTGGGTACCGATACCGCTGTGCGCGGCCCAGGAGACCGCCCAGGAGCCGCCGGCGCCGAAAACTTCAGAGACGCACATGGCGGTGGTGAAATCCAGCCCTGACCCGCCGTATTCCTCGGCGACGTCGGTACCGAGGAAGCCCATATCCGCCACTTTTTTAAGCAGGCCGACCGTTACGCCGTAATCGCCCTTCTGCTCGTCGATCGCGGCCAGCTTTGGCAGGACGTCTTTCTCTATAAATTTCTTCGCCGTTTCGACGGCCATCTTCTGCTCTTCGGTGAATTTTTCCGGCGTGAAGATCTTTTGGGTTACGGGAAAGCCAAGCCCGTCAGGGATGGAAAAATAACCGCCGGCGGAAATATCGTTAATTTTATCAGCGCTCATAGGTATCTCCTCTTATGATAAGGGCGAAAAACCAGGCCCCTGCTTTATTAAACAATTATATTCTATTTTTTAAGCATGATTTGTATAATTACTACTGTATTGATGCAAGTCCCGGGGGCCGTTGACCACAAGCATAAATGCCGGACTCTAAAATCATCCATTTTGACACGCTCCAATCTACCCAGGACTACGCCGTAGAGCTGGCGAAGACCACGGAAGGCCGGGGATGCACGGCGGTGGTCGCGGACGCCCAGACAAAAGGAAGGGGAACAGGGATCAATGACTGGTATTCCCCCCCGGGTCAGAATCTCTATTTTTCTTTAACAGCCTGGCCGCCCGAAACGATGACGGACCCGGCGGTAATAAACCACGCGGCGGCGCTGGCGGTAGCGGAAGTCCTGGCCGGTTACGGCGTGGGCTGCAGGATAAAGTGGCCTAACGACCTGCTGGCCGGCGGAAAAAAGATCTGCGGGATACTTTCAACTTCAGGGGCGAACCGCCGCGGGGACGGCTTTATAGTTTGCGGGGTTGGCTTGAACGTGGATACGCAGGAGTTCCCACCGGGGCTTTCAGGGCTCGCCACCTCAGTGAAACTGGTGACGGGGCAAAGCCCGGACAAGGAAGAATTGCTGAAAAAACTACTTGCGGCGCTGAAGCGCCGGTTCCTCCTTCTTTTTAAGAGCGGGTTCGCTAGTGAAGTAGACGAATACATCTCGCTGATGGCGCAAATAGGCGATACTTATTCCGCCGGCGCGGACAAGCCGGCGGGGACCATAGCGGGAATTAGTGAGAAGGGCTGGCTTTTGGTAAAATACTCCGGCGGGGTAGAGGCGGTTCGTCCCTATGGATAAAATAATCTCGAACGTAAATACGCAGAGCCCCGAATTCAAAGAAAACGAAAAATTCAACCTGGGCGTAGTCGCGGAGTTCAGAAAACGCCTCGAAACCGCGAAAGCCGGCGGCCCCCCTAAATCAAGGGAGCTTCATATTTCAAGGAAAAAGCTTCTCCCGAGGGAGAGGATTAAGTCCCTGCTGGATAAAGACACCCCTTTCCTGGAGCTCTGCGCCCTGGCCGCCAACGGGCTGTACGAGGATGAAGCGCCCTGCGCCGGGATCATCACCGGCATCGGCCTGATCCACGGCCGCGAAGTGGTCATCGTAGCCAATGACGCCACCGTAAAAGGCGGGACCTATTATCCTATCACCGTCAAAAAGCATCTGAGGGCGCAGGAAGTGGCCCTTGAAAACAATTTGCCCTGCCTCTACCTCGTAGATTCCGGCGGCGCTTTCCTGCCGCTGCAGGACGAGGTTTTCCCTGATAAGCTGCATTTCGGCCGCATTTTTTATAACCAGGCCCAAATGTCGGCCCGCGGCATCGCGCAGATCTCCATCGTCTTCGGTTCCTGCACCGCCGGCGGCGCTTATATCCCGGCCATGAGCGAGGAAACCGTGATGGTAAAGGGGCAGGCCACTATTTTCCTTGGCGGCCCGCCCCTGGTGAAAGCCGCCACCGGCGAAGACGTCACCGACGAAGAGCTGGGCGGCGCAGACGTGCACTGCCGCATTTCCGGCGTCTCCGACCACCTCGCCGCCGACGAGCAAAGCGCTATCAGGACCGCCCGCAATATAGTCGAGAATCTCAGGCATACTGTAAAGGCGGACATCGGGGCCTCCGTTCCCGAAGAGCCCGCCTATGATCCGAAAGAGCTTTACGGCATCATCCCCTCCAGCCTTAAAAAGTCCTTCGATACGCGGGAAGTGATAGCCCGCATCGTAGACGGCTCGAAGTTCCACGAGTTCAAGAAGACCTACGGCGTCACTTTGGTCACCGGCTTCGCCAGGATAATGGGCCAGCCCGTCGGCATTATCGCCAATAACGGCATTCTTTTCTCCGAAAGCTCCCTCAAGGGAACTCACTTCATAGAACTGTGCTGCTCCCGGCGCATCCCGCTGGTCTTCCTGCAGAATATCACCGGTTTCATCATCGGCAAGAAATACGAACACGGCGGCATAGCCAAGGACGGCGCCAAGCTGGTCTCCGCCGTCTCAACGGCCAATGTCCCCAAATTCACCGTCATCATCGGCGGCTCCTACGGGGCCGGGAATTACGGGATGTGCGGCAGGGCTTTCGGCGGCCGGTTCCTCTGGATGTGGCCCACCGGCAGGATCTCGGTGATGGGCGGCGAGCAGGCCGCGAACGTCCTGTGCACCGTGAAGATGAACCAGCTCGCCAAGAAGGGCTTGACCATGAGCCCCGAAGAGCAGGCCGGGTTCAAGGACCCGATACTAAGGAAATACGAGACCGAAGCCAGCCCGTACTACAGCACAGCCCGGCTTTGGGACGACGGCATTATCGATCCCGTCGATACCCGCAAAGTCCTGGGCCTCGCGATAGCCGCGTCGCTCAACATGCCCATCGAGGAATACAAAGCCCCTGTATACCGAATGTGAAAACCATAAAAATTGAAACCATAGGCAAAATAGCCAGGGTCTCCCTCTCCAGGCCCGAAGTGCACAACGCTTTCGATGAAGTGATGATCGCCGAGCTGACCAAAGCTTTTTCGGACCTGGCCGCCAGGCCCGAAGTGCGCGCCGTCATACTGACCGGCGAGGGGAAGTCGTTCTGCGCCGGAGCCGACCTGAACTGGCTGGGCGCCAGCCGCAAAGCGCCGACAGAGAAACTCGCCGAAGATACCGCTAAGCTTTCCGCCATGTTCAGGGCGATCTACGACCTGGATAAACCGGTGATAGCGGCGGCTAACGGGGCCGCGCTGGGAGGCGGGGTGGGCATGCTGGCCGTAGCCGACATAGTCATCGCCTCCGAGGACGCCGTCCTCGGCCTCAGCGAGGTTAAGATAGGCGTGGTCCCCGCCTGCATTTCACCCTACCTTTTCATTCGCTGCGCCAACAGGGCGAAACTGAAAGAATATTTCATGAACGGAGAAAGATTTTCAGCCAAAGCCGCGATGGAAGCCGGGCTGGTGGATTATATCTGCAAACCCGGCGGCCTCCAGGAAGCCGCGCTTGAGAAAGCCCGTTCTTTCGGCCGCGCCGCGCCGAATGCGCAGGGCGTCTGCAAACAGCTGTTCAGGAACGTCCCCCTCATGCCGCTGGACGAGGCCGAGCTCTACACCGCCGACGTCCTGGCCAAAATAAGGACGGGCGAGGAAGCCCGCCGCGGCATTGATGCTTTTTTCGCGAAGAAGAAAATAGAATGGGAATAAAGAAACTCCTTATCGCCAACCGCGGAGAGATCGCCGTCCGCATCATCAAGAGCGCCCGCGAGCTCGGGATAAAGTGCGTCGCCGTGCACAGCGATATCGACCGCGGCGCGCGCCACGTCCTGGCCGCCGACGAAGCCCGCTGCTTAGGCGAAGCCTCGCCACTTAAGAGCTATCTCGATATGGGAAAGATAATCGCCGCCGCCAAAGAGAGCGGCTGCGACGCTATCCATCCCGGCTACGGCTTTCTCTCGGAAAACCCGAGGTTCGCCGCCCTGGTGGCCGAGGCCGGGCTGATCTTCATCGGGCCAAAGGCTGAAACTATCGCCCTGATGGGAGATAAAGTGGCGAGCAAAGAGGCCATGAGCAAAGCCGGGGTTCCGGTAGTCCCCTTCGTAAAAGGAACCGAGGCGGTTTGTCTTAAGGAAGCGCCGAAACTGGGCTATCCCCTCATGATAAAGGCGATCGCCGGGGGCGGCGGCAAAGGGATGCGGATGGTCAGCGCCCCGGAGCAGCTTAAGCCCGCGCTGGAAGCCGCTTCGCGCGAAGCGCTGAAAGCTTTCGGCGACGGCAGGGTGTTCGTGGAGAAATGCATCGTGAAGCCGCGGCACATTGAATTCCAGGTGCTCGCGGACTCTCACGGCAACGTCGTGCATCTTTTTGAAAGAGAATGTTCAATACAGCGCCGACACCAGAAAGTCGTGGAAGAAACTCCCTCCACGGCCCTTAGCCCGAAAGTCAGGGCGGCTATGGCGGAAGCCGCAGTGCAGGCCGCAAAAGCCGCTAACTACGTGAACGCCGGCACCGTGGAATTTATTTTCAAGGAGCCGGATAAATTTTACTTCCTCGAAATGAACACCAGGCTGCAGGTGGAGCACCCGGTGACCGAGCTGACCACAGGCATAGACCTGGTCAGGGAGCAACTTCTGATAGCCGGCGGCGAAAAGCTGGGGTTCAGACAAGAGGACCTGGTCAGGCGCGGTCACGCCCTGGAATGCCGCGTTTACGCCGAGAACCCGGAAAATAATTTACTTCCCTCGGCCGGAAAGGTGTTTTTGTTCAGGGAACCGACCGGCCCGAATATACGCAACGACAGCGGCTTCGGCTCCGGAGACGAGATAAGCACCTATTACGACCCGCTCATCTCCAAGCTCGTCACCTACGGCGCCACCCGCGAAGAAGCCCGCCTCAGGATGCTCGCGGCGCTGCGGGAATATGTGGTGCTGGGCGTGAACACTAACATCGCTTTCCTCATAGACATAGTCGCGCACCCTGATTTTACGGCAGGCAAAACCTATACGGACTTCATCCCGAAGTTTTTTGAGGATTGGAAGCCTAAGCGAGAGCGAGCGGACCTCGCGCTCGCCTGCGCCGAGCAAAGCCGCGCGCAGGGCTCCCGCGGAAGCGCGGTCCCGGGCGCGGCTAAAGAAACGGCTTATAATCCCTGGAAAGAGCTCGGCCAGTTCGAGATCGGGGCGGGCAAATGAACCTCTATACCATAGGCGAGGAAAAATTCGAAGTAGAATTTAAAAAGGACGCCCTTTCCGTCAACGGGAAAGAAGCCGCCGCCGGGCTTTCTTTTGAACAATTGCCGGGCGGCGGGCTTATTGTTAAACTTGGCGACTCCGTACTTCCGGCTTTCGTCCACCGGGAAGGCGAGGTCTTTTTCTGCTGGATAGCGGGGGAAACCTACCGCATCTGCGGCATCGACCAGGACGCGGGGCCGGACGCCTCCGCGCATCAGGACGCGGGAGAAAAAGCGCTGATCGCGCCGATGCCCGGCAAAGTGGTGAAGGTGCTGGTAAAAGCCGGCGACGAGGTAAAGCGCGGGGTGAAGTTGATGATCATCGAGTCCATGAAGATGGAAACCGAGATCGCGGCTCCCGCCGACGGCTTTATCGCCGCCGTAAAATACGCCGAAGGCGAAGTTTTCAAAGAAGGAGAAGTTCTGGTTGAAATAGACAAAGCCGCGAAGTAAGGGGATACAAATGTATTTGACGGAAGAACACGCGCTCATCAGAAGCACCATCAGGGATTTCGCCCAAAACGAAATAAGGCCGGTTGCGAGAGAACTCGACGAAAAGGCCGAATTCTCGGTAGCCCTCACGAAGAAGATGGGCAAGCTCGGCCTCCTGGGCATGACCGTCCCGGAAAAATACGGCGGCCAGGGCTATGACTATCTCTCCTATATTATCGCGGTGGAGGAGCTCGCCCGGGTGGACGGCTCCCAGGCCGCGACCGTAGCCGCGCACAATTCTCTCGGCGTCGGCCCCATCAATTATTTCGGTACCGAAGAGCAGAAAAAAAAGCTCCTGCCCGGTCTTTGCGGCGGAGAAGGCCTGTGGGCTTTCGGCCTCACCGAGCCGGAGGCCGGCTCCGACTCCCGCGGCACAAAAACCACGGCCAAACTTACCGGCGAAGGCTGGAATATCACCGGCTCGAAGACCTTTATCACCAATGCCTCCTCAGCTATGGCGAAAGGCGCCACGGTGCAGGTGGTGACTGACAACAAGGACGGCCGGAAAGAGTTCTCGACCATCCTGGTGGAAAAGGGAACGCCGGGCTATACCCAGAGGCACATAAAAGACAAGCTGATGTGGCGCGCCTCGGATACGGCCGAGCTTCATTTCGACAACTGCAAAGTTCCGGAAGGGAACCTGCTCGGCAAGCGGGGCGAAGGGTCGCATATAATGCTGAGCACGCTTGATAACGGCAAGCTTTCCATCGCCGCCATGGGGCTGGGCCTCGCCCAGGGCGCTTTTGAGATGGCGCTTAAATACTCGCAGGAGCGGTCTCAGTTCGGCAAGCCTATCTGCAAGTTCCAGGCCACGGCGTTCAAGCTCGCGGATATGGCCATGAAGATAGAGCTCGCCCGCAACCTGCTCTACAAAGCCTGCTGGCTGAAGGACAATGGCAAGCCTTTCGGCAAAGAGTCCGCCATGTCCAAGCTCTATTGCTCCGAAGTGGCCGCGCAGGTGGCTGACGAGGCCGTGCAGATCCACGGCGGCTACGGCCTGATGAAAGAATTCGACATCGAGAGGTTCTACCGCGACCAGAGGCTCCTGAGGATAGGCGAGGGCACCTCCGAGATCCAGAGAATGGTGATAGCGCGCCATATAGGCTGCTGATGATGAAAAAGATATTCTTCCAGGAAGTCGGACTCCGCGACGGGATACAGAACGAATCGGCTATAGTCCCCACCGAACAGAAAATAAAGTGGGTTAAAGAACTGCTCGGTTCCGGCATCGACCAGATCCAGCTGGGCTCTTTCGTCCGCGCGGACAAAGTTCCGCAGATGGCGGATACGGAAGAACTTTTCAAATATTTCGAGGGGCAGGGCGGGAAACCGGGGACCGCCGAGCTTTCGGCCCTGGTGCTTAACGAAAAAGGCCTGGAACGCGGGATGAAATGCGGCGTGGAAGTCTTCTGCATGGGCTCCTCGGCCAGCGAAACCCACAGCCGCGAGAACACGGGCATCGGCGCGGATGAAGCAGCAGAGCGCATCGCCGCCATGGCGAAGGAAGCCCTGAAGGCCGGGAAAAAAGTGCGGGCCTCGGTGCAGTCCGCCTTCGGCTGCGGCTACGAGGGCCCGGTGCCGGCGGAAAAAGTCCTGGCCATAGTTAAGAAATACCTCGGGGCCGGCGTGCGCAATGTAGGTCTTTCCGATACCGCGGGCCACGCGAACCCGCACCAGGTGGGCCGGCTGTTCACCGCCGTCGCGGAACTGGACCCGGCGGCCGAGCTTTCCTGCCATTTTCACAATGCCTATGCCCTGGGCCTGGCCAATTGCTGCTTCGCCCTCGCGGCCGGGGTTACCTACTTCGAAACCTCTATCGGCGGGCTCGGCGGCTGTCCCTTTATAAAGCGCCCTTCCGGGAACGTCTGCACCGAGGACCTGGTCCACACTTTCCAGAGGATGGAAATCCGCAAGGACATTAAGCTGGAAGCTATAATTTCAGTAGCGCGCGAAGCTTCCGCTTTCTTCAAGAGGGAGCTGCCGGGGACTATCATGAAAACAGGATCTATCGTTGGTTTCAAGGGAGAAAAATAAATGGAACAAGCCAGCCTCAGGAGAAAGAAGTTAAAAGCCCTGGTCCAAAAAGGCGGATTGGTGCTTCCAGGCGCTTTCAACGCCCTGACCGCGAAGCTGATACAGAAGGCCGGCTTCAAAGGCGTTTACATCTCAGGCGCCGGCCTGAACAACGGCGCGGGCTTCCCGGACATCGGCCTGCTGACCCTCGCCGAATTCGCGGCGATGGCCGGGTATATCGCCGCGGCCACCGACCTGCCCTGCGTCTGCGACGCTGACACCGGCTTCGGCGAGGCGGTCAATGTTTCAAGATGCGTGAAAGAAATGGAAAGGGCCGGCTTAGCCGGTATCCATATCGAAGACCAGGTCTTCCCCAAGCGCTGCGGCCACCTCTCCGGCAAGCAGCTCATCTCCGTAGAGCAGATGGTCAGGAAGATAAAGACCGCCGTGCTCAGCCGCGGGGACAAGAATTTCCTGATCATAGCCCGCACCGACGCGCGCTCCGTGGAGGATTTCGACAGCGCCGTAGCGCGCGCCAAAGCCTATGCCGCGGCCGGGGCCGATATGATCTTCCCCGAGGCGCTTAAAGACAGAGCCGAGTTCGCCGACTTCGCAAAAAGAGTGAAGACCCCGCTGCTGGCCAATATGACGGAGTTCGGAGTTTCCCCCCTGCTGAACTCGAAAGAACTTTTCAGGCTGGGTTACAAAGTCGTCATCTATCCTATGGGCGCTTTCCGCACCATGATGAAAGCCACCGAGGTTTTTTACTCGGCGCTCCGCGAAGAAGGAACCCAGGCAGGGATGCTGGACAAGATGCAGACCAGGAAAGAACTTTACGCCCTGCTGGATTACGACAGCTATGCGAAACTGGACGAGAAAGCCTACGGCGATTTCCGCGGCAACATAAATAAGGAGAAGTCTAAATGAACCATATTTCGAATGTCAGGCCCGAGACGGACGCGGTGATAGCCAAAATAGCGGATTACGCCGATAATTACAAGATAAACAGCGCCGAGGCTTACGACACCGCGCGCTATTGCCTGATGGACAGCCTGGGCTGCGGCATCCTCGCGCTGCGCTTCCCCGCCTGCGCCAGGCTCCTCGGGCCCGTAGTCCCCGGAACTACCGTCCCCGGCGGCGTACGCGTTCCCGGCACCGATTTCGTGCTCGACCCGATACAGGGAGCTTTCAATATCGGGACGATGATACGCTGGCTGGATTATAATGACACCTGGCTGGCGGCCGAATGGGGGCATCCCTCCGACAATCTCGGCTCTATCCTCGCCGTGGCGGATTATATTTCGCAGAAGCGCCGCAAAGGAGGAGGGGCGCCGCTGCTGATGAAGGACGTGCTGACCTCCCTTATAAAAACACATGAGATACAGGGCGTTTTGGCCCTTGAGAACAGCTTTAACCGGGTCGGCCTCGACCACGTGGTGCTGGTGAAAGTCGCCTCGGCCGCGCTTTCCGCCAAGCTGCTCGGCGGCAGCCGCGCCCAGATCGCCGACGCTGTTTCCCAGGCCTGGATAGACGGCCAGAGCCTGCGCACCTACCGGCACGCGCCCAATACCGGCTCCAGGAAGTCCTGGGCGGCCGGCGACGCCTGCGGCCGGGCCGTTAAACTTGCCTTGATGACGATGCAGGGCGAGATGGGCTATCCCTCGGCCCTGACGGCCAAGACCTGGGGCTTCTACGACGTTCTTTTCAAAGGCAAAGAATTTTCCCTCCCCCAGGCTTTCGGCTCCTATGTGATGGAGAACGTGCTCTTCAAGATCTCCTTTCCGGCCGAGTTCCACGCCCAGACCGCGGTGGAATGCGCCGTGAAGCTGCATCCGCTGGTGAAGGACCGCCTCGACCAGGTTAAAGAAGTGCGCGTCCTCACCCATGAGTCGGCCCTGCGCATCATAGACAAGAAGGGCCCGCTGAACAACCCTGCCGACCGCGACCATTGCCTGCAGTATATGACGGCTATCGGCCTTATCTTCGGAGGCCTGGAGGCCGACCATTACGAGGACAAAGCGGCGAGGGACCCCAGGATAGACGCGCTCCGCGATAAGTTCACGATGACGGAAGAGCCCCGCTACTCCAAGGAGTACCTGGACCCGTCAAAACGCTCCATCTCCAACGCCGTCCAGATCTTCTTCAAAGACGGTACGAGCACCGAGAAGGTCGAAGTCGAATATCCGATCGGCCACCGCCGCCGCAGGAAGGAAGGCATACCCCAACTGGTGAAGAAACTGGAGACCAATCTCAAGACCCGCTACCCGGACGCGAAGCGCACGGAGATCATGGCTTCTTTCACCGACCCCGCGAAATTCGAGACTATGCCCGTAGATAAATGGATGGAGCTGCTGCGCCTGGCCTGAGAAAAAAGCATGAAATATCCTAAAAAAGTGGTCCTGGGCGATATCACCGTGCGCGACGGTTTCCAGCACGAGGATAAGACAATACCGACGCGGGCGAAGCTCTGGTGCATGGAGCAGTTGATCCTGGCGGGTTACAAACGATTGGAAGTAACCAATCTTGGCAACCCGGCGGGCATGCCGCAGTTCGCCGACGCCGACCAGCTGCTGCAGGCCATCCATAGCAGCAAATTAATAAAGGACAAGCTGAAGGACGTGGAGCTCACGGCGGTGACCATCAGGGAAAAGGCCGCCGAGCGGGCTTTCGAAGTCAGGCAGAAAGGCTGGGGCCCTGACCGGATACTTTTCATGGTCTCCACCAGCGAGGCGCACCACAAGAAGAATTCCGGGCTGTCCCTGGAAGAATACTGGAAGATGTGCGAAATTTATATCAAGAAGGCGCATCAGAACGGCATCAAGGTCTGCGGAACCGTCTCCACTATCTGGGGCTGTCCTATAACCGGGCCGACGGAGCTGAAGAAAGCGGTGGAATTTACCAAGCGCTTCCTGGATATCGGGGCCGACGACATCGAGCACGCCGACCATGACGGCTCGGCTTCGCCGGACAAAGTTTTCGACTATTTCTCGATGGTGCTCAAAGATATTCCCGACCCAAAGCGGCATGTGGCTCATTTTCATGTGACCCGCGGCTGGGGCCTGGCGAACGTGCTGGCGGCGCTGCAGGCGGGGATCACTCATTTCGAGGGCACGATGGGCGGCATCGGCGGCCAGCCGGCCAATTTCGTGGACGGCAGCCCGGTGGCCGGGACCGGCAAGCATTATTACGCGGACCCCGGGATAGTGGGCCTGGTCTCCTCCGAAGACATGGCGGTGATGATGGACGAGATGGGCATAGACACTGGGCTCGACATAGACCGCGTGCTTGAGATCGGCCAGGCTACGGAGCGCATCCTCGGCCGCCGCCTCCGCTCTGAAACGGTCCACTCAGGCAGGGTCCCCAAAATCCCGACGGGCAGGGGCTCGCCACTGACTCTATAATCGGACGACCCCGGATAAATGAAGAAGCCCCGGCTTAAACCCGGGGCTTCTTCTATGTGACCATCAGACTGATTTAAACTGTCAAACCGACAGGCTGGGATCTTCCAGTTTTCCCAGAAAAAGTATCAGGCCTGTGCGTTTTTCTTCTATCAGGAAAATGAAGGGGCGGTCGGCTTTGAAGAGCAGAGGGGGTTTTTCGCGTTTCTTTTTCCTGGCTTTAATGACGGGGGCTTCACGGCCGTCTTCGTCTACTTCCGCCACTACTTTCTGAACGGCTTGCTGGAGGTAAAGGCCTTTGCGCCCGGTCATCCCGGAATAATCCGCGTTTTCCCTGAAAGCCTCCGGCATGCCGAGAGCGGAGAGCCGGGCGGCAAGGTCCCAGCTTCCGGAAATTTTGAAGCGCGGGAGGGAGACGAGGACCGGTTCTATCCTGGCCGACATAGCTTTCCTGAGCTCCGCCAGTTTCTCAGGCGAAAGTGTTTTAAAGAGGTCGGCGGCGCTCTTTCCCGGGGCGGGCAGGAGCACGAGCATGCGCAGCCCCCCGCCGAGATAGTTCAGGCCCGCCGCCTGGTATTCCTCATCCTCGTAATATTCAGTTTTTACAGGTTTATCGGAAGACATCAATTGGGTTTTTACCGTTTCACCGCCGGCAAGAGTGAAATCCCGCTCGGAAGTCAGGTCTACACTGAAGCGGTTCTGCCATTTGCCCTTGAAGGTTACGGCGTTAGCCAGCATCAGCCTGGTGAAAAGCGTAAGCGCGCCCTGTTCGAAAAAACCGGTTACCAGGCCGCCGGTCTTTTTTTCCGTCCAGTCATTGATAGCGGCCCTGACCTTCTCCGGCGAAGATCTGAAATCAGCTGTTTCCCCCGACGCGGAATAAGAGGACTTAAGCACCGCCTCGTATTCGGGCAGGAACTGGTAGCCTTTCTGGTACCAGAAGGTATTGACCCGCCTGAACGCCGAGCCTTTTACGGCTTTGATCAGGCCCCGGCGCAGTACCACAGCTTCGCGCCTGAGGGAGTTAATGTCTTCGGGAAAACTGAAAACCCCCCCGATCTCGGTCGCGGTCTTTCCGCGGGAGCAATCATAGGCCATTGAAAAAGCGGAATAAAGGCCGTAAGGCGAGAAGAGCGTGTTGCCCTTACTTTCCCCGGCGATGAACTTAAACCCGGCGGCATTAGACTTATCGGCCGGCTGCAGGACTACGGAAGCGGTAGACACCGGCAAAGCGCCGGCAAACAAAGAGCCTCCGCCCAATGCCGCAGCCAATAACAGGGGACAGACACCTATTTTCATATTAATGTGAAGAAACTCTTTTAACATAGTTGAAATGCCGCAGCCAGGAAGGCATGTGCGAGCCGACGGAGGACAGGACAATGGCCGGCAGCAGCAGAAAGCGGTTGTAATCAGGGAACACCGGGACCAGGAGCAGAAGGGCTAGCTTAAGCAGGGTCACCCCTCCGGCAAGCCGCAGGAACCAATCCAGCCCCACCAGGAGCTCCAGGGCCATCAGGCCGGCGCCTGTAAGGACGCTGGCGTACAGCCAGGGCATAAGTTCCGCCTGTGGAACGCCGAACCAGAGGCCGCCGGAGAATATCGAAAAACCTATGATATGAAGCGTCCGCAGCGTAACGCGCAGAGCGCGGCCCGATTTCGGTTTCTCTTCGGTGAAAACGACCTTGCCAGGATCAATCATTTTTGGCCCCGCTCCACTGTAAAAGAAAAGAGGTCTCCAAGGCCCCGCGGCCCGGGCTACTTTCCGGGCTTCGCGGCTACGGCAGGCTTCGCCGCCGGGGCTGGTGCTGCGGCGGCACTAGCGGGCGTCGCGGCGCTGGGCAGCGCCTTCCAGGCGGCCTCCGCCTTTATCGAAAGCCCGTTCATGTGCTTCAGGAATACCGTGGTCTGCCAGATCTCGTTGTCGCTCATCGTGGAAGTGTACGCCGGCATGCCGGTCAGCCGGATACCGTGCTTTATCTTCCAGTGAATCTCCCCTTCGGGGTCGTCATCCACTCCGTGCTTGGCCAGCTGCGGCGGGCGCTGGAACAGGCCCTGGGCGATATTGGAGGGCTTTCCGTCGGCCGCGCCATGGCAGACAGCACAGTTGGCGGCGTAAAGGCGGATACCGGCGAGCAGGCTTTCATCGTTAACGGACAGCGGGCCGGCTCCGGTCTGCGCCTCGCGCGCTATTGTGGCGTGCAGCGATTTGCGCGCGGCCCACTTTTCCATGAAAGAGGGATTCGCGTCCGCGTTGGCCGGCATAAGGCCCAAAGACAGGAATAAGTAAGCCCCGGCGATGCCGGCAAGAATTGTCGCTCCGATCCCGATAAGAATTCCCTTGATCATATATTTCCTTTTTTACTGATCTGAACTATCCAAGAGCGCCCAAGTATTAAACCTGTTCGCCCGCCGCCCTGTCAAAGGAGACGGCCGGCGCGCAGGCCGGCCTGACTCGGGAGCGTTTAAACCGCGCTTAGCTGTGAAAAGAAACGCAGTCCTTGACTATGCGCATGAAAGTTTCGGGGAGCAGGCCCATCAGGAGGGTGGCCGCCGAGGTGATGAAGATCACGCCGGCGGTATATATATCCGTTTCCACCGCCGAAACGTCCTTGCTTTCCACGAAGAACATCCGGCGCGCGATGTTCATGTAATAGTAAACGGACACTACGCTGTTTACCACGCCCAGGACGGCCAGCCAGAGGAAGGTATGCGAATTGACCGCGCCCGCGAAAAGGTAGAACTTTCCGATAAAGCCCACCAGCGGAGGAATACCGGCCAGCGACAGGAGGAAGATCGCCATCACTATGCTAAGGCCGAGCGAGCGCCTGGCCAGGCCGTCGTAGGCGTCAAGCTCGTAAGAGCCGGTCTTTCCGGCTACGACCATGGCGACGGCGAAAGCGCCGATGTTCATTACCAAATAAGCCAGGGCGTAGAAGAGAACGCTTTCGCGGCCTATGGGATCGGCCACGACGAGACCGATAAGCATATACCCGGCATGCGCGATGGAAGAATAAGCCAGCAGTCTTTTGACGTTGGTCTGGAAAAGAGCGGTCAAATTGCCCACCGTCATTGTAAGCGCGGCCAGCACGGCTATAACAAGAGTGGAGCTGATGGCGTAATGCGGAATAACGGAAGCGAAAATTCTCAGCATGGCCCCGAGCGCGGCCAGTTTGGAGGCCACGGAAAGGTAAGCCGTCACGGGAGTGGGGGCGCCTTCATAAGCGTCCGGCGCCCAGAAATGGAAAGGGACCATCGAGATCTTGAACCCGAAACCCACGAGCACGAAAAGCATGCCCATTACATAGGCGGGATCGTTGAAGTGCAGGTCGACCGAGGAGGCGTAATTAAAAAGGTTGGTAGTGCCGGTCGCGCCGTAGAAGAGCGAGATGCCGTAGATGGTCACGGCGGTGGAAAGGCCGCCCATCAGGAAATATTTTATCGCGCCCTCTGCGGACCTGGGGTTCTTCTGCTCGAAGCCGGTCAGGATGAAGCAGGAGATGCTGATAAGCTCAAGGGAGATGAGCAGGTAGATCAGGTCCATCGCGCCGGAGAGGAACATCATCCCGCAGCTGGCCCAGAGGACCAGCGCGGTATAGGTCCCGACGTGCCTGGGCTGTATCGCGTGATAGTTCACGGAGAGCAGGAGCGTGAAAACGGTGGCGGCCAGGATTATAAATTTAAAAAACTGGGCCGCGGGGTCAAGCGCCCACAGCGTCCCGTTCCCGTAAGCCGCCATGACCGCCTGCGTCACGACCATCCCGAGCACCGAGGCCGCGCTGATTGTCCCGAGGTGGAAAAGAAGCTTCGCGCGGCTCTCGCCGATAAAGGCCCCGGCCAGCAGGATGAGCAGCCCGGCGCAGGCCAGGATTATTTCAGGGTTCAACAGGATTAAGTTTGACATAAGCGGACTGCTATCCGACCATCCCTACGAGATAATTGATGGTCGGGTCTATCAGGTCCAGGCAGAACTTCGGCCAGACGCCGATGACGATGGTGAGCACCGCCAGCGGGACGATAGCGACCAGCTCGCGGAAGTTCATGTCTTTAAGACCGGCCCATTTTTCGTTAAAGGGCCCGAGGAAGACTTTCTCTATCATGCGCAGGAAGAAAGCCGCCGTCACCAGGATGCCGATAGTAGCGAACGCGACATAATAGGGCCAGGAGTTGAAAGCGCCCAGGAAGCAGAGGAATTCCCCGACGAAGCCGGCCAGGCCCGGCAGGCCCAGCGAGGCCATCACCTGCACTATCATCAGGCCCGCGTAGACGGGGAACCGCGCTGCCAGGCCGCCGAAAGCGTCTATATCGCGGGTATGCGCGCGGTCATAGATCACGCCGACGAGGAAGAACAAGGAGCCGGTGATAAGGCCGTGGGCGACCATCTGCAGCACCGCGCCGTTCCAGCCTATGCCGGACATCGCCGTCATACCCAGCATACAATAACCCATGTGGTTCACGGAGGAATAAGCGACCATCTTTTTAAGGTCTTTCTGGGCCATTGCGCAGAAAGCGCCGTAGACGATGTTGATGACGGCGATGACGATAAGGAAAGGCATGAACCACTTGGTGGCCTGCGGCAGAGCGGGGAAAGAGACGCGCATGATGCCGTAGGTACCCATCTTAAGCATGACGCCGGCAAGGATCACGCTGACGCCGGTGGGAGCCTCGACGTGAGCGAGCGGCAGCCAGGTGTGGAACGGGAAAGCCGGGATCTTCACCGCGAAGCCGGCGTAGAGGGCCAGGAAGATCCAGATCTGCACGGTAAGCGGCAGCAGGCGGGCCTGGCTTATCAGTTCAAGCATGTCGAAAGTGTGCGGCGCGGAATTAAAATAAAGCGCCAGGATGCCAAGAAGCATCAGCAGGCTGCCGAACAGCGTAAAGAGGAAGAACTTGATCGCGGCGTATTCTTTTTTAGGACCGCCCCAGATGCCGATAAGGAAGTACATCGGGACCAGCGTAAGTTCCCAGAAAATATAGAAGAGGAAGAAATCCAGCGCCACGAACACGCCCAGCATGCCGACCTCGAGCAGGAGGAACCAGAAGAAGAACTCCTTCACGCGGACCGTGATATTAAAGGAATAGATAATGGCCAGCATCGTGAGCAGGCCGGTGAGGGTGACCAGGGCCACGGAAAGCCCGTCGACACCGAGGTAATAATGGACGTTGAAAGCGGGGATCCAGGAGAACCTTTCCACGAACTGCATCGTTACTACCGCTTTATCGAAAGCGGCGTAAAGATAGCCGGTAAGGAGGAGGCAGAGCGCGCTGGACAAGAGGGCCACGCCCTGTATCAGTTTTGTCCTCGTGCCTGGAATGGCGAGTATCAAAAGCGCGCCTATCAGCGGAGTGAAGACGATAAGGGACAATAGTGACATGTTTAAGTTCTCCTGAAGTTATTAAAACTTAGCCGGCAAATGCGATCGCCGCGAATATCGAAACGGCTATCGCTACAAAAAGAAGGTAGTTCTGGATAAGCCCGGTCTGCGCCAGGCGGGCCAGCCTCCCGGCGGACATGGTGATCGTGCCGGTGGCGTTCAGCGCGGCGTCCACCACGTTGTCGTCGATCCAGCCCTGTATCCGGCTGAGCTTAAGCGTCAGCCAGGCCCAGCCGTCTATGACTATCTGGTCGAGGAAATTAAAGTCGAAGCTGAAGAAGAACCGGCCCAGGCTGTCCCCGATATCGACTAATTTGAGGAAAAAGATATCCAGCCAGTAGCGCTGCTCCAGCATATCGACTACCGGGGAGAAAGTTTCCCTGCACGCGGCGGGGATATCAGGCCTGGCTTTATACAGCCAGAGGCCCAGGGCCATGGAGAGCGCGGCCACTGCCGAGGAGAAAAGCGCCACCGCGTGGTGGTTGACCTCGTTGAGCGCGAACGGGAGAGCGCCTTCGAAATTGACCAGGTGCTCGAACATCTCGCCGCGGGTAAGCGCCCAGCCGGAAACTACGGAGACGGCGGCCAGCAGGATGAGCGGGCCTGTCATTACGGCGGGGTTTTCGTGGGCGTGGTCGTATTTATGCGCGTCCTTCGGCTTGCCGTGGAAGGTCATGATGAAGGCCCGCGCCATATAAAAAGCGGTCAGCGCCGCGGACAGCGCGCCTATGGCGAAAAGGTAGGGGTTCCTGGCCAGCGCGGCGGCCAGCACCTCGTCCTTGGAATAGAAGCCCGCGAAGGGCGGGATGCCGTCGAGCGCCAGCATACCGAGCAGGAAGGTGATGTAGGTTATGGGCATTTTGTGGCGCAGCCCGCCCATCTCGCGCATGTCGTTGGTGTGCATGGCGTGCAGGACGGAGCCGGCGGCCAGGAACAGCAAGGCCTTGAAATAGGCGTGCGTGGTGAGGTGGAACATGCCGGCGGTGAAGCCGCCTACGCCGAGGGCCATCATCATGTAGCCGAGCTGCGAGACCGTGGAAAAAGCCAGGATGCGCTTAAGGTCGAAGCAGGTAAGGGCCATCGAGGCCGCCGTGAAGGCCGTGATGGCGCCGGTCCAGGCCACGGTGTCCATCGCTATCGGGGAAAGCGCGTAGACGGCATAAAGCCGGGCCACCATGTACACGCCGGCCGCCACCATGGTGGCCGCGTGGATGAGGGCGGAGACCGGCGACGGGCCTTCCATGGCGTCGGGCAGCCAGATGAAAAGCGGGAACTGCGCGGATTTGCCCACCGCGCCGAGGAACAGCAGGATGGCCGCTACTCCGGCCGCCGCCACGGGGATGCCGCCGGCATGGGCGAGCTCGAGGATCCTGGAGATCTGAAAAGTGCCGGTGGCATAGAAGAGGCAAAGCAGCCCGACCAGGAAGCCCAGGTCGCCGAGCTTGGTGGTTATAAAAGCTTTCTTGCCTGCGTAGGCGGCGGACTGTTTTTCAAACCAGAAACCGATCAGGAGGTAGGAGCAGACGCCGACCAGCTCCCAGCACATGAAAAATACCATCATGTTGTTGGTGATAGTTACGCCAAGCATGGAGGCGGTGAAAAGGGAAAGATAAGCGTAAAAGCGCTTAAAGCGCGGGTCGCCGTGCATATAGCCAAGGGAATAGATCTGGACAAGGAGGCTGACGGTGGTTACAACAATGAGCATGGCCAGGGTAAGCCCGTCCACATATACGCCCAGGGTGGCCACGTTCCCGCCAAAATTGAACCACGGGATGGAGACTTCGTAGGGGAGCGTGATGGTCCCCTGTACGGCTTTGATAAAAAGCATCAGGGCCTGCGAGAAGCCCCAGGCGGCCACAAGGATGCCGGCGGAGGCGCCCTTCAGCGGGAGCCAGCGCCCGAAAGCGAGGATCAGCCCGGCGACGGCGAAACTTAACAGCGGAAGTATATAAACGTATTCGAGCATTTAAAAAACACCTTTAGCCAATTATTCAAGATTCTCGATTCCCGATTATCCCTTAAGGATATTATAATCTTCGACGTATACGCTCTTGATATTCTTGTAGATGGCCATCACAAGCGCCAGGCCCACCACGACTTCGGCGGCGGCCAGGGTAATTATGAAAATGACGTTCAGCTGGCCCGCGTACTGGGCGGGATAAAGAAAACGGTTAAAAGCGACGAAGTTGATGTTCGCGGCGTTGAGCATGAGCTCTATCGACATCAGGATGCCGATGATGTTGCGGCGGGTGAGCACGCCGAAAAGCCCGATGGTAAAAAGCAGCCCCGAGAGGGCCAGGTAATAGGAAAGTGTCATTGCGCCTTTCTCCTTCCGAAGAGCACCGCCCCGGTCATCGAGGCCAGGAGAACTACGGAGATAAGTTCGAAAGGGACGGCGTAGTCGCCGAGCATCAGGGCCGCGATCGCCCTGACCGAGGGGGACGAGGCGGCCGGCGCGGGAATTCCGGAGAAATAACCGGTTATCTTAAGGAAGGCCCAGAAGAAAGCGGCGCAGATAAGCAGGGAAGGCAGCCACTGGCCGTTTACCTGGCGGGTCACCTTGTCGGAAGCGCTGCCGGCAAGGAGCACGACGAAAAGTATCAGCACCGCGATGCCGCCGACGTAAACAAGAATCTGCGCGGCGAAAACGAAGTCGGAGCCCAGAGAGGCGAAGAGGCCGGCCACCCCGGCGAGGCAAAGGCCGAGGCACAGCGCGCTGTGCATAAGCCCGGGCAGCAGTACTACGCCCAGGGCTGAGAGGAGGATGACCGCGGTCAGCAGGTAAAATATTATCGTTTCTGTCATTTTCTTACCGGTACGCTCTGAATATGTATCTGGTCGGTGATCGGGGCCAGTTGTCCTTCGGCGGTTTTGCGGGCCGTTCCCCAGAAATCGTCGCCGGGCTTCCAGCGGCGCGCCATTTCCGCCCTCGTGCTGAAAATAGCCTCATAATCCAGCGAATGCCAGAGGGCTTTTTTTGGCCTGGTCGGGCAGGACTCTTCGCAAAGACCGCAGAAATTGCAGCGGCCGTAATCGATAGAATACCACTCTATTTTCGGGCCGGATTTTACCGCGGGGGCCGCGGGCTGGCCTTCCACGGGAGGCGTGACCGGGGCCGGAGCGGCCTTGGCGAGAGAGATGCACTTGGAGGGGCAGGCCCTCACGCACATGCCGCAGGCGATGCAGGTCACGGCGTCATAAGCCAGCATGCCCCTGAACCTGGCAAAAGGGACGATCTTCTCCGTAGGATACTGTACGGTGATGGACGGCAGGAACAGAACTTTGAGCGTGACCCAAAGCCCTTTCAGGGTATTCCAGGAAGCGTCAAATACGAAAGCTATATAATTCTTCATGATAAAAGCCAGATCAGAATTCCGCCGGCCGCTATATTGATAAGGCTGACGGGGAGCAGGAATTTCCAGTTAAAATCCATCAGCCGGTCCACGCGGAAGCGCGGGAAGGTCCACCTGAACCAGAGGAAGCAGAACATCAGGACCAGCGTCTTGGAGAGGAACCAGGCCCAGCTGGGCAGGAAGTCCAGGAAGGGCAGAGGGGCCGCGCCGCCGCCGAAGAAGAAAGAGGACATCAGCAGGCAGGAAAGCAGGACATAGGCGAACTCGCTCAGGAAGAAAAGCGCAAATTTCATGCCGGAGTATTCGGTATTGAAGCCGGCCACGAGCTCGGATTCCGCTTCGGGAATGTCGAAGGGGACGCGGTTCGTCTCGGCGACGGAAGCTATGAGGAAAACTATGAAAGCGACCTGGCCCACTACCGGGTAGAAAATAAACCAGCGGGGAACTATGCCGCCCCAGTAGCCGGCCTGGAAGCCGGCGATCTCGGCGATATTCAGCGTGCCGGCCAGCATGATCACGGGGAGGACGGCGAAGGTGCGCGGCAGCTCGTAGGAGACCAGCTGCGCGGCCGAGCGGAGACCGCCCAGGAGGGAGAATTTATTGCCGCTGGACCAGCCGGCCATGATTATCCCCATCACGGAAACGCCGCCCACCGCGAAGACGTAGACGGTGCCGATGTCGATATTGGCGTAAATAAGTTCATTGCCGAAGGGGACAGGAGCGAAAACGATTATGGCCGGGATCAGGACGACCACGGGGGCCAGCCAGTGCACTAGCTTGTCGGCGCAATCGGGGACGATGTCTTCTTTAAGGAAAAGCTTGATGCCGTCCGCCAGGGTCTGCAGGGCGCCGTGCCACCAGCCCACGTACATCGGGCCCATGCGGGACTGTATATGTGCGGAGATCTTCCGCTCCCACCAGACCGCGAAAAGGGCGTTAATAGCCGGCGCGAGCAGGACGAAAACGCCTTTTATGAAAGTCCAGACTACCGCTATCCAGAAAGCCGGCACGCCGTAAGAGAGCGCGAATTGTTCGGCCAGGGAGTAGAGAGGCGCGAGCCTGGGGCCGATCTCGCCGATGAACCAGGCTGCGCCCGCCCCGCCGAGGATCAGCCCGGCCAGCACCGCGGCGCCGCGCCTGTAGGTAGGCAGGCTCCACGGGCTTTTCCACCTGTCCGTGGGCCAGTAGCGGGTTCCCGGCATGAGCAGCCTGCCGTTGGCGTGGTTGAAGACGGGCTCTAAAACTTTGGGCGGTATCGTTTCTTCGGTCATGATCTTTGAAAACTATCTGTCGACTTCGCCGAGGACTATGTCCAGGGAACCCAGTACGGCGACCACGTCGGCTATCTTGCAGCCGGCCAGTATTTCCTGCAGGATGGCCACATTGATGAAAGAGGGGCCGCGCACGTGCATGCGGTAAGGGTTGAAGCCGCCGTCGGAGACGGCGAAGAAGCCGAGGTCGCCGCGCGAAGCTTCCACGTGGGCGTAGGCCTGGCCGGCGGGCGCTTTGAACATCTTGGGCACGCCTTTGGCCATAAATTCGCCGGGGTTCAGCTCCGCGCCCGCGAGCGCGTCGAGGCACTGGAAGGCTATCTCCACGGACTGCTCCATTTCCTTCATCCTGCAGTAGTAGCGGTCCAGGCAGTCGCCGTTCTTGCCGACGGGAACAGTAAAATTCAGTTTATCGTAGACGCAGTAGGGCTCGGCCTTGCGGACGTCATAGCTTACGCCGCTGCCCCGGAGGGTGGGCCCGGAAAGGCCCCAGGAAACGGCCCGGTCCGCGCCGATAATACCCACGCCCTCCGTCCTGCTCCTGAAAATAGGGTTACCGCTAAGCAGGGTGTCGTAATCCTTCAGCATGGGCTTGAAGAAATTCAGGAATTCCCGGCATTTCTCCGTCCAGCCGGCCGGCAGGTCCGCGGCCACGCCGCCTACCCGCATGTAGGAGTGCAGCAGGCGCGCGCCGCAAAGCATCTCGAAAAGGTCCATGATCATTTCCCTTTCGCGGAAAGCGTAAAGGAAAGGGGTGAAAGCGCCCATGTCGACGCCGAAGGTCCCGAAGAAAACGAGGTGGCTGGCTATCCTGTTCAGCTCGGCGGCGAGCACCCGGATGTACTGGGCCCGCAGCGGCGCCTGTATCCCGGCCAGCTTCTCCACGGCCAGGCAGTAGCCCAAATTATTGTGCGTGGCCGAAATATAGTCGAGCCGGTCGGTGAGGATGAGGCCCTGGGAATAAGTCCTGGCCTCGAAAAGTTTTTCCATGCCGCGGTGGAGGAAGCCTACGTCGGGGTCGCCCTTGATCACTACTTCGCCTTCTACGGTCAGGGCTATCCTGAGCACGCCGTGCGTGCTCGGGTGCTGGGGCCCGAAGTTGATGAACATCTGGTCGGCTTTCAAGTCGGCTGGCGCGTGAGCTTGCTTGTTCATGTTAATCGAATTTATCCGCAAGGTGCTCGTAATCTTTCCTTAAAGGATAGCCCTGCTGCCCGTCCTGCGTCAGTATTCTCTTCAGGTTGGGGTGGCCTTCAAATTTTATCCCGTACATGTCGTAAGCTTCCCGCTCCTGCCAGTCGGCCGCCATGAAGATGCCGTAAAGGCTGGGCACGGCCGCCTCTTTCCTGGGAACCTCGCAGCGGATACAGAGCCGCATCCCGGTGGAAAGGGCGCTGACGATATAGACGACTTCAAAAACGTCCCTGGCCGCAGCCGACGGGGCCGCGGCCGCGCCGGCGGTCACGGCCGGGGACTGCGGGTAGCCCTTTGGATTGACGGGGCCGGACCAGTCCGTGGCGGTCACCACGTCGAGGTAGTTGAAGGAAAATTTGGAATGGAGCCGCTCGAAGACCACGCGCACGGCTTCCGCCGGCACGGTCCAGGTGGGATAGTCCTTTACCTGGGCCTCGGACTTCACAAGGCCGGGAAAAGAGGTCTGCAGCTTGGCTAAAATTTCGTCGGCGGTCATCAGGTTAATTTCCTCGAGCCTGTCTCCTGGAGAGGGGTCGCTCCATGGCCGCCCTTCACCGTCATCTTCCTCATCTTCTCCTGCAGCTTTATCACGGCGTACATCAGGGCTTCCGGCCTCGGCGGGCAGCCGGGCAGGTAAACGTCGACGGGAATTATTTTATCCACGCCTTTCACCACGGCGTAAGAATCGTAGAAGGGCCCGCCGCAGTTGGCGCAGCCGCCCATGGCGATGACGAACTTGGGCTCCGGCATCTGCTTGTATATCCTTATAATAGGGTCCGCCATCTTTTTGGCCACGGTGCCGGCCACGAACATCACGTCGGCCTGGCGGGGCGTGGGCCTGGGGAAAACCCCCATCCTTTCGAAGTCGAAGCGCGAAGCGTAGGCGGCCATCATCTCTATGGCGCAGCAGGCCAGGCCGAAAGTAAGCGGCCAGACCGAGGAGGTACGGGCCCAATTAATAAGTTCGTCGGAGGTGGCGAGGGCTATGCCGCCGCCGGGCAGCGCTTCTATCTTGGAAAGGTTGTCGAGTACTATTCCCATTGCAGCGCACCCATTTTCCAGGCGTAGGCCAGGCCGGCCGCCAGGATACCGAGGAAGATAGCCATCTCGACGAGGGCCGGGCCGCCCATGGAGCGCACCACTACGGCCCAGGGGAAGAGGTACAGGGCTTCTACGTCGAAGATGACGAAAAGGAGGGCGTAGGTATAGAAGCGGATATTGGTCTGCACGGTGGTCGTGCCGACGGCTTCCATGCCGCACTCGTAGGCGGTATGCTTGAACGTGTCTTTGACCTTAGGGCCGACCAGGTAGGAGGCGAACAGGGTCCCGCCGGCAAAAAGGGTGGCTATTACGAGGAGAATTAAGATCGAGGCGTAGGCTAGGAGCATAAGGTTGCAGCGCTAAAATGCCTTCAAGACTCTTGCTTCCGAACTACATGACGGAATAAATTGTATGTAATTATTTTTTCTTTGTCAAAATCCCGCAGGAGCGGGTTTCGCGGCGCCGTCTCACGGGGCGGCGGAATGCCTGAGCAGCCGGTAAAGATTGCTGTACTGGTCGGTAAAGACGAGCGTTCCGGGATCAGGCGGCAGGGCCGCGGCGCTGCTTTTCACGAGGGGATCGGAGAGGAACTTCTCATTACCGGTGACCAGCATCCAGGTGGCCGCCTCGGAGCCAGCCGCTTCGTCCTTTTGATCGTCGATCACTACGGCTTTCTTTCCGCGCTCCAGCGCCAGGCCGCGGACCAGGGGCTCCAGGTCGAGGAACCGGTTGGTGAGATGGACAACAAGAACGCCGCCGGGCCCCAGCCTTTTGAAATAGATCACGAAGGCTTCTCTCGTCAGCAGATGAAGCGGGATCGCGTCGCTGGAAAAAGCGTCTATCGCAAGCAGGTCCAGCGGCTCCGGCCGCGGCGCGGCGCCGGGCGCGGTTTCCCTTTCCAGGCTCAGGCGCGCGTCGCCCATCACAACGTTTACGATACCGGCGGCGTCCCGGAGATAAGAAAAATACTCTCCGCTCAGGCGGAGGACCAGCGGGTTGATCTCGTAAAAGGTCAGCCGGTCAGCGGGCAGCGCCCAGGCCGCCATCACCCCTGCGCCGAGACCCACCCCCCCAATGCGGAGAGGCCGCCGCCCGGCCGGGCCGGTTCCGCGGAGCGCCCGGATCGAAACCCCCAGGCCGCTCGCCGGCCCGTAGTAGGAAACCGGCTTTTTACGCCGGGGATCGCCTTCGGCGAACTGGAAGCCGTGCTTGACCTGCCCGTGCATGAGCGTAACTATCTTCGAGCCCGCGAAGCTCGACTCGAACACCTGCAGGGTCCCGTAGAAATTCCGCTCCATGACCAGCAGCGACCGGGTTTCAAGCCTGTAATAGCCGTAAAGCAGGCCGGCGAAAACTATATACAGGCAGATAGAGACAAGCCTCAGGGCGCGGTAGCTCATTGAAACGGGCGCTTTCTCCTCGCGCAGGACGACCGCAAGCATAATTGAAGGGACGAGCAGCCAGAACAGCGGGTACTCCCACGGCCCCCTGAACAGGAGCGGCGCGGCCACGGCCACCAGCAGGCCGCCGAAAGCGCCGCCGGCTGAGACCAAAACATAGAAGCCCGTCAGGTATTCCGGGGCCGGTTTATGCGCCGCCAGTTCGCCGTGGCAGGCCATGCACCCGACGAAAAGCGTCGAAGAACAGACGGCTATCAGCGCCAGGGCGGGCACCGCAATATCAGAGTAAAGCACGTAGCAGATCCCGGCGCAGGAGCAGGCGAGGAGGACGAGCCAGGCGGACCGCTTATAAAAGCGCCCGCTGTCGAAACACAGGATGAAAGAAAGGAGATACAGGCTGAAAGGCAGGATCCACATGAACGGGACCACGGACACGTTCAGCGTTAGCTGGTTGGTGGTGGCCAGAAGCAGGCCGGACCCGCAAGCAGAGAGGAGGAACCACAAGCTCCGCGAGCGCCAGCCGGGCTCCGATTTTTTATCCCCGATCGCCGGCCCAGCGGGAACCCCTTCGTTTAATACGGCGGGCGCGGAACGAAGAAAAGAAAGCGCGCACCATCCGCAGGCCAGCACGAACAAAACATAGAGCGCGGCCCAGAGCGCGGCCTGGGTTTTAAGCGTCAGGAGCGGTTCAAAAACGAAAGGATAGCTAAGCAGCGCGAGCAGGGAGCCGGCATTTGAAAGCGCGTAAAGCCTGTAAGGGGACCGGCGCGGGCTGACACCCCGGAACCAGGCCTGCGCGAGCGGGCTGGTCGCAGAAAGCACCAAATACGGAACACCGACATTTGCGCCCAGGATAAGGAGAATCTTCCAGACCGGCGAACCGGGGCCGGAGGGGCTCCACGCGTCCGAGGGCAGGATTTTAAGGAAAAGCAGGCTGGCGAACAACAGGGAGAGGTGGACGAAAACCTGGGCGCGCGGCCTCAGCCTGGTGGCCACCAGATGCGCGTAAACATAGCCCCCGAGCAGCAGGGCCTGGAAGAAGAGCATGCAGGTGGTCCAGACGGCCGGGGTTCCGCCGAACCAGGGGAGGATGGCCTTGCCCAGCAGCGGCTGAACCTGGAACAGCAGGAAAGCGCCCAAGAAAATGGTTACGGCGTACTGCACGCCGTAACCATTTTCCCGAGGAGCGGCGGACGGGCCGCCGCCGTTATTTTCCCGTGGTGTGATTAAGAAGTCCCCCGGCGGTCAGGATGGCCCTCTGGCGCGCGGAAAGATCGCAGACGCATTCTATGGAAGCGCCGGTGCGGGCGTTCTTGAGAATTACCGGTCTTCCCTCGGCAGCGGCGGCGCGCCAATCGCCGCAGGTCAGCTTGTCGCCGACCTTTATCGTATCGTAATCAGCCTGGTTCTTGAAGGTAAGCGGCGCTATGCCGAAGTTCAGGAGGTTCGCGGCGTGGATGCGCTCGAAAGACTTAGCGACCACGGCTTTCACGCCGAGGTACATCGGGCACATCGCGGCATGCTCGCGGCTGGAGCCCTGGCCGTAGGATTCGCCGGCGATTATCACGTTATGGACGCCGGCGGCTTTGCTCTCGAGGCAGCGCTTGGAGAAAGTGGGATCCACGTTCTCGAAGACGAACTGCGCGTATTTCGGGACATTGGAGCGGTATTTCAGGCGCGCCCCTGCGGGCATTATATGGTCGGTGGTGATCTTGTCGCCCACTACCAGCATCGCGGCGCCGTTCAGCTGTTCCGGCATTTTGGCATTGCTGGGCGGTTCGCCGATATTCGGGCCGCGGAAAACCTCGGTCTTCACCGCGTCGGCCGGCCTGATCACGAAAGAATCGTCCACCAGGAAGGTCCCGGGCTCTTTCACGGCGGGATACGGGATCCCGGCCTTGCGCGGGTCGGTGAACTTGCCGGTCAGAGCGGCTACGGCGGCCACTTCGGGGCTGACCAGATAGACCTGGGCGTCCGCGGTTCCGCTGCGCCCCTCGAAATTGCGGTTATTGGTCCGCAGGGACACGCTTCCGCTCTTCGGGGAGAAATGGTTGCCTATGCAGAAGCCGCAGGCGCTCTCCAGGAGGCGCGCTCCGGAGTCCAGCATGGAAGTAAGGGCGCCTTTGCGGGCGAGCATCTGCAGAACCTGCCGCGAGCCTGGCGCTATGCCGAGGCTGACTTCTGGATTGACCGTGCGGCCTTTGAGTATCGCCGCGGTGGTCATCATATCCTTGAAGGAGGAATTAGTGCAGGAGCCGATGCAGACCTGGTCCACCTTCTTGCCTTCGAGCTCGGAGATCTTTTTAACGATGCCGGGACTGTGCGGACAGGCGGCCATTGGCTCCAGGGAGGAGAGGTCGATCTCAATGACCCGGTCGTACTTCGCGCCGCGGTCTGACTTAAGCTCGGTCCAGTCGGCTTCGCGGCCCTGCGCTTTCAGGAATTTTTTAGTGATATTGTCGGAAGGAAAAACGGAGCAGGTCACGCCCATCTCGGCGCCCATATTGGCTATGGTGGCGCGCTGCGGCACGGAGAGCTTTTTCACTCCGGGCCCGCCGTATTCGAGCATCACGCCGACGTTGCCCTTGGTGGAAAGGATCTCGAGCATCTTCAGGACCACGTCTTTAGCCGTCACCCAGGGCTGAAGTTCCCCGGCCAGTTTCACGAGGTAAACTTTAGGGGCCGCGGTGTAGAAAAGCCCGCCGCCCATGGCCACCGCCACGTCCAGGCCGCCGGCGCCTATGGCCACCTGGCCTATGCCGCCGCCCGTAGGTGTGTGGCTGTCCGAGCCGAGCAGGGTAGTCCCGGGTTTGCCGAAGCGCTCAAGATGCACCTGGTGGCAGATGCCGTTGCCGGGGCGGGAATAGACCACGCCGTATTTGGCCGCCACGCTCTGCAGGTATTTGTGGTCGTCGGCGTTCTCGAAGCCGATCTGCACGGTATTATGGTCCACGTATGAAACGGAAAGATCTGTTTTTATTTCCTTCAGGCCCATCGCCTCGAACTGGAGGTAAGCCATGGTCCCCGTGGCGTCCTGGGTCAGGGTCTGGTCGATGCGTATGCCTATTTCTTTCCCCTTTATGAATTCGCCCTCTTTCAGGTGGGAAACGAGTATTTTTTCAACGATGTTCTTTTTCATAAGTGCTCCTTAAAGTTATTTCCGCGTTCCAAGTTTTCCGGCTGGGCGCCGAGTGGTCCAAATACCAGACGAAATCGGAGAGGCCGGCGTCAGCCGCCGGGAGGGCGGCGGGGCAGGCGGCGGCTTCCTGCGGGTAGAAAGAAACGGAGCGCAGGCCGCTGGTCCGCGAGCCTACCGAGGCGGGTATCCCGGCATTATAGATCACGTGACCGGAGCCGGCCACGACCTGGCCGGCGAAGCCGGGATTGTCGTTCAGGAAATCGGCCAGGCGCGCGCCCATCGCTTCGTTCCAGGCGCACATAGCGGCGAGGTAGTTCTCGAAAGTGAACATGTCGCCCATGCTTTTCTGCCGCTTGCCGAGGATATATTCCCTGAGGAAATCTTTCTCCGCGCGGCCGGCGGCCGTGCCTGCGCGGGCTTTACCGTGGTTCCCGAAGGAATCCCTGATATAGGCTATGTAAGCCTCGTTCTTCGTGATCTCCACCTTGGCCGGCAGGTATTTTTTCTGCTCGGGGGAAAGGCCGTCCAGCCCGGAGCGCGCTATGGTCGAAACCACCTTCCTGGGAAGGTTCAGGGCCAGGGCTTTAAGTTTATTGGCGCGGATAAAGTCGAAGATGGGCTTATAAAGGTTGAAATCAAAACCCCACTCTGTCTTCCAGTCGGCCTTCGCCAGGAATTCTTCTTCGGTAAGCTTCCCCGCCGCGTACTCGTCGAGCACCGGCTGCAGCGTCATATTAAGCATCTCGAAACCGACCGCCACTTTTTCGCCGCGGGCCGCGCCGAGCGCCTTGAGCGCCTCAAGCTGGGCCAGGTGGTCTTTAAGCTGGTCGTGGCTCTCTCCCGAGAAAACCGCGTTGGCGTCCTTCAGCACGGCCTTAAAATCGGCCTCGCCGGCCAGCGGGGCCCCGGACTTTCCGTTAAAAATGCAGAAACCGGGAGCTGCCGCGGCTTCGGCCGGCCGCGCGACGGCGGCGCCGGCGGTTTTCCCGGAAGTTTTCATCGTTTCAACCAGGGCCGGGAGTTCCCCTTTCTGATCGAATGAAACCCGGGTTTCGGCGAAAGCGCCGGAAATAAGCGAAATTAATATGATTAAAAGAGGGGATAATACTTTCATGTTCCTAAATTATAGTTAATTGTCGGAGGTCTGGCCAAATTTTATAAAATAGCGCTTATATATGGTGGGCCCCGGACCTAAATCTTTTCTCGGCGCGCTTTTGAGCGCGACGCTGCCGCTTAAGGAAAAAACCGCCCAAAGGTGGCGTTTTGCCATCCAGGCCGTTTTTTTGGCGCTTACTCTCTCTATCGGCTACGCTTTCTTTATTTTCGTCGCCTCGATCCAGGAAGGCGGCGAGCTTTCCCGCCGCCCGCCCGGGGTGGACGGTTTCCTGCCCATAAGTTCGCTCATGAGCCTCAGGCTTTGGGCCGTCTCCGGCGAAGTCCACCGCGCGCATCCTGCCGGGCTTTTCATACTTCTGGCGATAATAGTAATGTCATTCGCCATAGGCAAATCTTTTTGCGGCTGGCTCTGCCCTTTCGGCTTCGTCTCGGAACTGCTCTACCGGGCGCGGAAATATTTCTCACCCTCTTTTAAACGCCCGCCCGGCTGGGCTGATTATGCGCTGAGCGTGCTGAAATACCTTATCCTGGCTTTCTTTACCTACATAATATTCTTCGCCATGGGCACGGCGGCCGTAAGGTCTTTTCTCGACGGGGATTATAACAAGATCTCGGACATAAGGATGTTCTATTTTTTCGCCCGCATCACCCCGCTGGCGGCCTTCATAACGGGGTCGCTCTTCCTGCTCACTTATTCCGTGCCGTATTTCTGGTGCCGCTACCTCTGCCCTTACGGCGCGCTGCTCGGCCTGCTCTCGCTGGCCGGCCCCGTCAAGATAAAGCGGGACGCCGGCGCCTGCACCGATTGCGGCCATTGCGCCAGGATCTGTCCCCAGGCCATTCCGGTCAACAAAACGGCGACGGTTTTTTCGGATGAATGCACTTCCTGCGCGCTGTGCCTGGACGTGTGCCCGGCCCCGGGCGCGCTTGAAATGCGGCTGCGCGGTACCGCTTTAAGGATAAAGACGGCTGCCCTGCCGCTTCTGATAGCGTTTATTTTTTGCCTGATCACCGGGCTGGCGATGCTGGGCGGATATTGGAAGAACGATATAAGCGCCGACGATTACCGGCGCCTGGCGGCGGAGTATGACAGCGTGGACCTTGCGCGGTAGTCAGATACCCGGAACTTCGGTGATCATCTCCAGCATGCTCTCCGAGCGCTTGTCCTGCGGATTGCACTTGAGCGCCAGGCGGAAAGCCCTGGCGGCGTCCATGTTCCTGTAGAGCCCCAGGTAAGCCAGCCCCAGCTTGTACCAGGCTGTGGCCGAAGAGGGTGTGAACTTGAGCAGTTTTTCCAGAACATCGATGGCTTCAGGGAACCGCCTCCGCTGGAGGTAGTCCTCGGCCATGTGGTAATACACTATCCGGGTCTCCGGGCTGGTTTCCTTAACGCGCTGGAAATGGTGCAGGGACTGGTCGGAGTTACCTTTGTGGTAGTAGGCGAAACCCAGGTAATAGTGGGCCATGGCGAGACTGGAGTCGATAGAGACGGCTTTTTCAAGCTCGGCTATCGCCTCGTTAAGGCGGGCCAGCCTGTAATAAGCTATGCCTATGCGCAAATGCACTACAGGGAGGTCGGCCTTGATAGTGAGGACCTTGCGGTAGATGTCGATAGACTGGAGGACGAAACCTTCGCTGAAATAGAGACCTGCCAGATTATCCCAGGCCCAGAAATCCCTTGGGCTGGCTTTCAGGCGCTTGGCCAGGATAGCGGCCAGGGACTTGAGTCTTTTATTGGCCGGAGGAATATACCCTAAAATTTCTTTTAAGAATAACTGGTCGGTTGCCATGTGTTTTTACCCCGTTCCCGCGGCCGGCGCCGCGGCTTTATCCGATAATAACAGAAAAGACAGGCGGAGTCAACGCGGCCTCCCGGCCCCGCTCCTCACACCAGAAGTATGCTCCGCTCCTTCGCCCAATTGCGCAGAAAATCCACCGCCTCGGCCTTGATGACGGAAAGCGGCCGGGTAAGCTTGAGCTGCTCCAGCACGTGTTTCGAGGCAATCTTTTCGTTCGCGCCGGAGGCGCTGTAAAGAGCCGAGATGACGGCCTGCTCTATCTCGGCGCCGCTGAAGCCGCCGCAGCTGGCGGCCAGCACGGGCACGTCGAACAGCGCGGGATCGAGGCCCCGCTTTTCGAGGTGGATATTGATTATGCCTTCTCGCGCGGCGGCGTCGGGCAGGTCGGCGAAGAAGATCTCGTCGAAGCGGCCCTTGCGCAGCAGCTCGGGCGGCAAATTATTAATATCGTTGGAGGTGGCGGCGATGAAAGAGCGGTCTTTGCGCTCCTGCATCCAGGTTAGCATGGTCCCGAGCACGCGCTTTGACACGCCGCCGTCTATCTCTCCGGAAGACGAGGCGAAAATTTTTTCTATCTCGTCTATCCAGAGACAGACCGGGGCCAGGCGCTCCACCGTGGCCAGCGCCTTGCGCAGGTTCTCCTCGGTTTCGCCGATATACTTGGAATAAAGCCTGTTCAGGTCGAGCCGGTAAAGCGGGATGCCGAGCTCGCCGGCGATGACCTTGGCCGCGAGCGACTTGCCGCAGCCCTGCACCCCCAGGAGCAGCAGGCCTTTTGGCGGCGGGAGCGGGCCGTCGGTGAAAAAAGAATTCTTGCGGTCGGCGACCCAGCGTTTCAAATTGTCGAAGCCGGCGATTGAATTTACCTGCTCGGAGCCGAAATATTCCAGGATGCCGCCCTGGTCGAAAGCCTCTTTCTTGAATTTCTCTATCGTGGAAATATCCTTCCCGTCGAACCGCGAGTCCTTCAGGATGCAAAGATTTAGCGCGTTGCGGATCTGCTGCAGGGAAAGGCCCTTGAGGGTCTTGATCACGCGCCGCAGGGCGTCCGGCGGCATGTCTATCTCCAGCCGCGCGCCCGTCATTTTGAATTCGACCAGCACCTTGTTGATCTCGGCCAGGATCTGCTTTTCGTCGGGGAAGCCGCCCGAGATGCGCGCGGCCAGGGGAGCGATATCGGAAGGAAGCTTCCCCTCGGCGCCCAGCAGCACCACCGTGGTGGGCGTGCCTTTTATGCGGTCTAGCATGTCCTTGAAGAGCCGCGCCGGCGCGGCGTCGCCCAGGTAGCGGTCGAAGTCGGAGAAAGCGAAAAGGGCGCTGTGGGGGTCCTTTATCAGGTCGTTGGCTATGCGCAGCATGGCCACGGGGTCGCCGGATTTATAAAATGAATTTTCGTTCCTGCCTATGCGCAGGCCCTTGGTGAGGGACCAGCAGTAAAAAGTCAGGGCCTGCTCTTCCGCCACGCCCTGCAGCTGCCCCAGTACATAATTCTCGTCGATAGCGTCCACCAGCACCAGGGGATACCGGGATTTTATAAGGAGGGAAATTTCTTCTTCGAAATTCATGTGGGGAGAATGGAGATGTTTTCTAACCCGTTACTTCTTAAGCCCGGCAGTCGGTCACAGGTTCCCGGTTCGCCGTCGCTCACCGGGACCTGCGACCCCGCCTCGCCGCTGCGGCCTGGTGGCCTCGCGGCTCCGGCTTTCGATTCCTGACGCGAGACAACCATGTCTCGCTCCGGGTTCCTTATAACAGATTTTGGTGCGCCCGGCAGGAATCGAACCTGCACTAGAAGCTTCGGAGGCTCCTGTGATATCCATTTCACCACGGGCGCATATGACCGCGAACTACATTATACCCCTTTAGCTTAAAGGGCTACACATGCTTCTTCGCTATTTCTACCAGCTGCTTCTCGAAAGCGGGGATATCTGCGGGGATTTCCCCCCCGCCCTGGGCGAAGTCCTTGCGGCCGCCGCCCGAGCCGTTTATCATGTCCGCCACGCATTTGGCGATAGCGGAAGCGTCGGCTTTTACATCCCCCGTATAGGTAACTATGAAAGAGAATTTTCCTTCAGCCCTGGAGTATATGAAAAGCAGCGTGGACTTCAGGTCTTTTTTTACCTCGTCCGACAGCCCGCGCAGGTCCCTCATTCCTAGCCCGCCGGCGTCATAGATCAGGAAGCTCGAGCCGGAGCCGTCTATGCCCTCGGTCAGCAGCCTGCGCCCCTCTTTTGCGGATACCGCCGGGGCGGCTTTAGCTTTGCCGGCTTTGAGCTCTTTGATGTTTTCAAGCAGCTGGTCCACGCGCGCGGGCAGGTTCTGCGGCGGGACGGAAAGCTTTGAGGCCGCGGCTTCGGCGAAGCCCGCCAGCTTTGTCAGGTGGGCCACCGCGGCGGGCCCGGCCACGCCCTCTATGCGGCGCACGCCGCGCGAAACGGAGGAGTCTTTGAGTATCTTCACGACCACCAGCTCGCCGAGCGAATCGATATGCGTGCCGCCGCACAGCTCCAGGCTGTAATGGTCGCCGGCCGAGTCCCAGCCGCCGTTGTTTATCAGCACGAAGCGCGCCGGGTCCTGGTATTTCTCTCCCAGCAGGGTGGTGGCGCCGAATTTAGCGGCGTCCTTGAGCGGGCGCTCCATTTTAAGGACCTTGTATTTGCGGCCCACGGCTTCGTTAGCTATCTTTTCGACTTCCGCCATTTCTTCCCTGGAGGGAGTCTTGGTGATAGTATAGTCGAAGCGGAACCTGTGCGGGTCCACCTCGGAGCCGGCCTGGCGGGTGCTTTCCCCGAAAACTTTTTTAAGCGCGGCGTTCACCACGTGGATAGCGGTATGGTTGCAGGCGGTATTGTGCCGCAGCGTCGAAACCTTCGCGCGCACCTTCATACCGGCCTTCAGTTCGGAGGCGGGTTTTACATGGTGGAAATAAACTTTCTTCACCGGCTTCTGGGTGTTGACGATCTCCGCCACGCTGGCGCCGCCGGCCAAAAGCTCGCCGACATCTCCCACCTGGCCGCCGGATTCGGCGTAGAAAGGCGTGACGTCCAGGATGGCATGACCGTCCGAACCGGCAGGCAGCGAAGCGACGATATTTCCCTTCAGGTCCAGCAATCCCAGGATAGAGGAATCGGTTTCGGTGACGTCATAGCCCTTGAAAACTGTGGCCGGGAATTTCTCTTCCGCGGTCTGGAAAATAAAACCGTCCTGCTCGCCGGAATCCTTCCAGTTGGCGCGGGCGATTTCCTGGGCGGCCTTGCGGGCGGCCTCGAAACCTTTCTCGTCCAGCGGGATATTCTTTTTAAGCGCAAGCTCGCGCGTCAGCTCTATCGGGAAACCGTAGGTCTCGTAAAGCTTGAAAGCCTCGCCGCCGGGCACGCCGCGCGGGTATTTCTCCAGCAGGTCGGCCAGGAATTTTTCCCCGGTCCCGAGCGTCTCTATAAAGCCCTGCTCCTCGAATTTAAGGGCGGCCGAGATCTGTTTCTCCGCGGAAATTATTTCAGGATAGACGTCCCTGAATATTTCATGCACGGAAGGCACCAGCTTGTGAAGGAAAGGGTCTTTGGCGCCGAGGATCCGTCCGTAGCGCGCGGCGCGGCGGATAAGGCGGCGCAGCACATAGCCGCGGCCCTCATTGGAGGGCATGATACCCTCGGCGATCAGGAAAGAGGAAGCCCGCAAGTGCTCGCTGATGATGCGGAAAGCGGAGTCGGCCTCTTCGGAAGAGCCGGGTTCCACCTTAAGCTGCTTCGAGGCCGCCTGCATTATGGGCTGAAAAAGCGAAGTCTCGAAAGGCGATTCTTTACCTTCCACCACGAAAGTCAGGCGCTCAAGGCCCATACCGGTGTCGATGTTCTTGCGCGGGAGCGGCTTGAAAGTCCCGTCGGCCTGCTTGTCGAACTGAGTGAAGACATGGTTCCAGATCTCGATGTAGCGGTCGCAGGAGCAGGCGCCGGGGCCCTCGCAGCCGGGATGGTCGTATTTCGCGCCGCGGTCCCAGTAAACCTCCGAGCAGGGGCCGGAGGGCCCGGTCTCGCCCATCGCCCAGAAATTATCCTTGTCGCCCAGCTCTATGATGTGGGAATGAAGGTTCTTTGGAAGGATGTTCTCCCAGATAGCGCGGGCTTCCTCGTCGCGCGGGGCCACGCCGCCTTTATAGATGGACGGGTAGAAGCGGTCGGCCGGGAGCCCCAGTTCTTTCGTAAAGAATTCCCAGCCCCAGTTCAGGGACTCTTTCTTGAAATAATCGCCGAAGGAAAAATTTCCGAGCATCTCGAAGAAGGTCAGGTGGCGGATGGTCTTGCCGACATTGTCTATGTCGGTGGTGCGGAAACTTTTCTGGCAGGAAGCCGCGCGCTTCATATCCGTTTTCAGCCCGAGATAATACGGTTTGAACTGCACCATGCCGGCGGAGGTGAAAAGAAGGGTGGGGTCGCCCTCGGGGATGAGCGGGCTGGATTTAACCACGGGATGCCCCTGTTTGGCGAAAAAATCCAAAAAACTTTTGCGTATCTGGTAGCTTTGCATGGCGTAACGCGTCCTTTCTTTACTTTAAAAGCAGATGTAATTATACAAAACATGAGCGGGCCTGAATGAGGCGGGACCCTTATAAGGGCCCAGAACTATATAGGCCTATTAACCTGAGCCGCCTGGGTCTATAGCCGCTTGGGCAAGCCTGCCGCAAAGGCTACAATTAAATAAAGCCTTTGCCGGGAGCCCTAATTGATGAAAATAAATAAAATACTGTCCGCAGCTCTTTTATCCGTTTTATTTTCCTTCAGCGCTTATTCCCAGCAGCTGCTCTCCGTAAAACAATTGACTGAAGCGGCCCCCGGAGCCAGGCTCCCCGCCGCCCCCCCCGCGGGCCTCCCAGGCCGCGTACAAATTGCCGAAGATCTCCGCTTGGCCTCGAAAGACCTTAGCCTTTCGGAACTGGCGGCGGAACTTTCGACTGAACCCGGGACTCTTGATAAACTCGTGGAAACCATCGCCGGAAAAGACGGCTATCTCGCCGACTGGGCCACTCCGGCGCGCAAGGCCGCCCTGCGCAAAGCACTGAAGGAAGCCGACAAGAAAACGCTCGATTTTTTCCCCACCTTAACCCCGAAAGAGCTGCTCGCCACCGCCGCCGCCTACGCTTCACGGCAGCCCCAGGTAAAAGAAGCGCCGATCCCGCCGACGCAGACTCTCCTGCTCAGCGGTTTCCCGAAAGCCCCCCGCCCGGGCGAGTTCCTCAAGCCTATCGGCTACGGCCTGCTTTACGGCGATGAATCGCAGCCAGCGGGCGCGGCCGCCTACGGGGACAGCATCGCTCTGGCGCAGGCGCTCGACCGCCTCGCCAACAATGCCCCGGAAGCTCCGGCTTTCACTCTGTTCTATGCCGGGAAAAGCTTTAACACCGTCTCCGCTTTCCTCGGCGCCCTCCGGGCTGAGGGCGTCTCCGTCGAAGTCCAGGACCGCCGCTACTTCGCCAATTTCGGCGACCTTCACTACGAGAAGAACGGCGTCCGCCGCGAGGTCCGCACACCCATGTATGTGGACACCGGCCTCACGCTCTCCGGAGGCAAACACCTGATACTGCCCGCGACCCACAGCGAGCTGGATATCTACCTGCGCGGCAAAGTGAACGCCGACCTGAGCTTCTTCTTCGGCCTGGACGGGCTGTCCACTTTCCGCACCAATCCCACGGTCAATATGCGCTGGGTTGGCGGGCGCACGGTGGAAACCTATACCGGAGCCAGGGCCGTAGAGCTGCTGGACCGCGCCGGTTGGTTTCACCGGGCGATGAAAGCCAAGGCGGCTAACCTGCCCCAGGGCGGCTACGGGCCGCTGGGCGACTGCAATGACGTCAACGCCTTCGTCACCGGCCGCCCCGCCTACCCGATGACGCGCAACCCCTCCCTGTTCAGGGGCAGCAACGGCCTCGACGCCGTCTCCAACTCGCTGCCCTATGACCTGCTCGCTTTACCGAAAATCTCCGTGATCTTCGACTCGCTCCCTTTCAGCAGCATCGCCGAAATACCTTTCCCGGAAGTCCGGCAGGGGCTAAACGAACTGCGCGGCCAATAAGCCGGCAGGAATAGAAAAAGCCCGGATGGCTATGCCTTCCGGGCTTTTTTATACCTGAGAATTCTATTTCAGGTCCAGTTCTTTCCGTTCCCCGCCAGGAATTCGTGGATGTCGTTGCCGGCTTTGCGGGCGCAGCCCATGGCCGAGATGACCGTCGACGAGCCGGTGGCGATGTCGCCGCCGGCCCAGACGCCGCGCTGGCTGGTGCGCCCGGCATGGCCGATAGTTTTTATATAGCCGTTCGGCTCCCGCACGACTCCGGGGAAGCCGGAAAAGACCATGGGGTTAGGTCCGGCGCCCACCGCGATTATGGCCAGGTCGGCCTCGATCAGGAAATTTGAGCCGGCAATAGGAATCGGGCGCGGCCGGCCGGAGGCGTCGGGCTCGCCCAGTTTCATCTGGACGCATTCCACCTGGCGCAGCCAGCGCTGGTTGTCGCCGACGAACTTGACCGGATTGGTCATCAGCCGGAATTTTATTCCCTCTTCCTCGGCGTGCTCTATCTCTTCCTTGCGGGCCGGCATTTCGCCGCGCGAGCGGCGGTAGACCACGGTCACTTCGCGGCTGCCCATGCGCAGGGCGTTGCGGGCGCAGTCCATGGCCACATTGCCGGCGCCGATGACCACCACGTGCCGGCCCTTCGGCGCGGGCGTGTCGTAGTCGGGATAGGCGTAAGCCTTCATAAGGTTGATGCGGGTGAGATACTCGTTAGCCGAGAAAATATTGCAGAGATTCTCTCCGGGAAGGTTCATGAACATCGGCAGGCCGGCGCCCACGCCCAGGAAGATAGCGTCGTAGCCGAGCTTCTTCAGGTCGTCGGCATCGTACATCTTGCCTATCAGGGCGTTGACCTCTATTTTTACGCCCAGCCGGCGCAGGTAGCTGATCTCGCTGTCCACTATGCTCTTGGGCAGACGGAATTCGGGGATGCCGTAAACCAGAACCCCGCCCGGTTTGTGCAGGGCTTCGAAAACGGTGACGCTGTGGCCCTTGACCACCATATCGGCCGCCAGCGTCAGCCCGGAAGGGCCGCTGCCGACGATAGCTATCTTCTTCCCCGTAGGCGGGGCCTTTTTGGGAACGGTCACAGAACCGGTTTCCCGCTCCATGTCGGCCGCGAAGCGCTCCAGGCTGCCGATGGCCACGGGCTCGTCCTTCAGCCCCACGATGCAGACCTTCTCGCACTGGTCTTCCTGGGGGCAGACGCGGCCGCAGATCGCCGGCAGGGCGTTCTTCTCTTTTATCTTCTGTGCGGCCTCGACGAATTTGCCTTCTTTTATCAGCTTCACGAAAGCCGGGATATCTATTTCCACCGGGCAGCCTGTCCGGCATTTTGCGCTCTTGCATTCAAGGCAGCGGGCGGCCTCGGCCAGCGCAAGCTCCCGCGTGAAACCATACGGAACTTCCTGGAAATTCCGGATCCGGAGCAGTGCGTCCTGCGCCGGAACTTTCTGCCTCGGGATCTTCGGTTTAATTCGCTGTTCGTCGGCCTTGGTGATGCCGTGCCAGGGGCAGCCGACTTTGGTGCAGATGAAGAACGGGATAAGCTTGGACTGGACCGAGACCATCAGGCGCGCGACGGGAGAATCGCAGATACCGCAATGTCCCTCTTTTTCTATGAGCGAAGTCCGGCAGAGCGGACAGGAGAGCTCTTTAACTACGGTGCCGTCCGGCAGGTCGATAGTGGCGTGCTTTGAGAAGTCCTCCATTATCGGGGAGAGGAACAATTCGCCCTCGGCGGAGCCGGACTTTACGTGGAGCCTGAACCAGGTCTTCCCGGTCTTCGGTTCGTACTGGCCCAGCCCCTGGTGGCAGTGGGGGCAGAAAACCGACAGCTCGGTTCCCGCCGGGATCTGTTTCAGCTCGTCCTTTTTATTTTCGGTCATGGTAGTCCAAGCTATTTGGCGCGGATCGAATGCAGGAGCGAGGTCTTCTCGTCCCTGACGTACATATTGTTGCGCTGGATCAGCTCGTCGAAGTCCACCTGGTGCCCGTCGAAATGCGGACCGTCCACGCAGGCGAATTTGGTCTTGCCGCCGGCGCTTACGCGGCAGGCGCCGCACATCCCGGTGGCGTCCACCATCACGGGATTGAGGCTGACGATGGTCTTCAGGTTATAAAGCTTGGTCTGCTGGCAGACCGACCGCATCATGACCAGGGGACCGACGGCCACAACCAGCCCTATCGGCTCGGGCTTTTCGCGCTCTACCAGCGTCTTCAGGGCGTCGGTCACCAGGCCGTGCATGCCGTGGCTGCCGTCGTCGGTGGTGACGATCAGCTGCTGGCAGAGGGCCTTCATTTCTTCCTCTAGAATGATCAGGTCGCGCTCCCTGGAGCCCATGATCCCTATGATCTTGTTCCCCGCCGCGGCATAGCCCTGCAGCAAATGGTGCAGCACCGCCACGCCGGTGCCGCCGCCGATCCCGACCACGGTTCCGACATTGGTGAATTCTTCTACGGCGCCTAGCGGCCCGACCAGGTCCCTGATGGCGTCGCCTACTTTCAGCGAGCCCAGCAGCGCCGTGCTCTTGCCGACGATCATGAAGATTATGGTGATGGTCCCGTGGGAGAGGTCCTTGTAAGCCACGGTCAGCGGCACCCGCTCGCCGGTCTCGTTGACGCGCAGCACCACGAACTGGCCGGGCTTTATCTTGGCGGCGATCTGCGGGGCTTCCACCGTGATCAGCACCATTGTGCCCTTCGCGAGTTCCTGCCTGTCTATTATCGGGTACATTGTTTCACCATTCCTTGCTGTCTTCGAGCATTATCATCTCGGTGTCCTTATCCGACAGGCCGTGCCACGTGCAGCCTTTGCGCATACAGATAAAAAAGGAGACCATCTTGTGCATCGCGTCCAGGTCTATCCTGGCGACCCTGGCCTTGCAGCGGCCGCATTTGGTTTTCGGCTCTATCAGGGAATGCTTGCAGTGCGTGCAGGTCAGGTCTTTGACCTCCTCGCCGTGCGGGATAGTTATCGTGGAGCGGTTGGTGAAGACATTGAGATAGGGAGAGAGGTGCAGTTCCCCCTTCTTCCCGTCGCGGCCGGTGACGCCCAGCAGCAGCGAGCCCTCGGTAGTCATGCTCCGGCTGCAATGCGGGCAGTAGGCCTGGAGGTAGGAGCCGCTGGCGATGATCTCTTTGTCGGACTCCGCCTCGTTCCCGGCGGGTGCCGCTTTCTTCGGGTCCGGATCGGAGATATTGTCCGCGGCGTAGGAATCGTAGAATTTAGCCAGGGCTTCGCCTACGTCCTCGAACTCAAGGAAATGCTTCTTGCAGCCCTTGCGCGAGCAGATGCGGACCTTGCCGCCCTCGCGCAGCAGCAGCGGGACCATGGGCGCGCGGCATTTATCGCAGAGGGACTTGCCGACCAGCTCGGCCTCGCACTTGGGGCAGTAGATCTTCGGGACGGAGCCGGCGGCCAGCTCGAATTCGGATTCCAGGGCATAGCTGCCGTAGAGCGGGGAGAGGCGCATCCAGCCTTTTTTCCCTTTCAACTTTACGGTAAGCGCTATGCTGGGGTGCCCGTCCAGCTTGTGCCTCCGGTCCATCAGGCTCTTCTGGCAGGCGGGGCATTTTATCTGCAAAGCGATCTCTGAGCTCATCGTTTTATCCTCGCTATAGGGCTGCTAACAGTCAAAGAGTGAACTATTATAATTATAATACAAAAGTAGGCGCGTTTATTTAAAACGGAAAAAAAAGCCCGCCCGGCTGAACTGCCCGGGCGGACCGTGAGATCCAGGTTCTTAGCCGCTCTTAGAACGCCATAACCCCTATTTTATAAAAGGCCGCCGAAATCAGCGCCGCGGCGGGGATCGTGATTATCCAGGCCCAGACTATATTTCCGGCCACGCCCCATTTTACCGCGCGCGCCCCCTTGAGGGAGCCGATACCGACTATGGCGCCGGTGATGGTATGCGTGGTGCTTATCGGCACGCCTATGGCCGAGGCGCCGAACAGCACGATCGAGGCGCCGAGCTCGGCACAGAAACCGTCCACGGGGCGCAGCTTCGAAAGCTTATTGCCCATGGTCTTCACTATGCGCCAGCCGCCCGACATCGTGCCCAGGGCTATGGCGCCGTGGCAGGAGAGCACTACCCACAGCGGGACGCGGAATTCAGTGCCCAGGTAGCCGGCGCTGAAAAGCAGCCCGGAGATTATGCCCATGGTCTTCTGGGCGTCATTTCCGCCGTGGCCCAGGCTGTAGGCCGCCGCGCTCACCAGCTGCCCCTTGCGGAACAAGTGGTCGACATTGGTCGGAGTGGAGCGGGAAGCGAGGTTATAAACTATAACCCCCAGGACCAGCCCCAGCAGCATCCCTACCACAGGAGAAACGACGATAAAGATCAGCGTCTTGATTATGCCTTTCATAATAAGCGCCGTCGGACCGGCTTTCACCAGCGCCGAGCCGATCAGCCCGCCCACCAGCGCGTGGGAGGAGCTGGACGGGATGCCGAAATACCAGGTGATAATATTCCAGGAGCAGGCGCCGATCAGAGTGCCGAAGATGATATAGCTGTCCACCTGAGCGATGTCGACTATGCCTTTGCCTATGGTTCCGGCCACGTGCAGGCCGAAGATGGCGAAAGCGATGAAGTTGAAGAATGCCGCCCAGATCACCGCGTACCTCGGCGAAAGTACGCGGGTGGCGACTATGGTGGCTATCGAGTTGGCGGCGTCGTGGAAGCCGTTCAGGAAGTCGAAGAACAGCGCCAGCCCCACCAGGAAGATTATGGCTATCAGCATGTTATCCATGTTTCACCAGTATCCCCTCTATAACTTTCGCCACGTGCTCGCATTTATCCAGCGTGGATTCCGCCACTTCGTACATTTCTTTCCACTTTATGACCATAATAGGGTCTTTCTCGGTCTCGAACAGGTGGCCGATAGCCTTCTCGCGCACCTGGTCGCCCATGTTCTCCAGACGGTTGATCTCGATGCAGTGGTCCAGCACGCGGCGGGCGCGCTTGGTATCGTGCATATGGTTCACGGCTTTGGAAAGGGCCACCGAGGACTGGTCGATCAGGTCGATGAACTGCGAGAAATACTCATTGCCCGGGTCCAGTTTGTAGAGCCGCATGCGGCCGGCCATCGCGTTAAGCATGTCTAGGACGTCGTCGAGCTGGTTGGCCAGCGCGTAGATGTCCTCGCGGTCGATGGGGGTGATGAAAGTGCGGTTGAGCATGTCGGTGATCTCGTGGGACAGCGTATCGCCCTCGTGCTCGAAGTCGTGGATCTGCTTGGCGGCGGCTTCGTCAAGCACGCCGTTCTTAAGGATGGATTTAAAATAGGCCGAGGCCTTAACCAGGTTCTCGGCCTGCAAATTGAGGTAGTCGAAAAACTTAACTTCTTTCGGCATGAAATTAATTGACATGTTTTCTCCTGAATTAATTAGTTGTCGGCACTTTAATTATACTTATTTTAATTCTTCGGGGTGATGACGGACCACCACGGCGGAAACCATGTAGATGATATCTTCGGCCATGCTCACCGCGTGGTCGCAGACGCGCTCCAGGTGCCTTGCGACCAGGAGCAGAGGCACAGCCCTGTCCGCGGTCGAGCCGTCTTTCATCATGTAGTCGTTGATCAGCTCTTTTTCAACGCCCCGCTTAAGCTCGTCGGCTTCCGTATCAGAAAGCACTATTTTTTTCGCCAGGATTGTATCCCCCTTGATAAATGACTCTATCGCGCCGCCTATCATACGCTGGGCCACTTCGGCCAGCTTCGGGATATCCACGAGGGGCTTCAGCAGCGGCTTATCGGAAATAGCCAGCGCGCGCTGAGCTACGTCCACCGCCAGGTCGCCGATGCGCTCCAGTTCGGCGTTCAGCTTTATTGCCGTGGTTATAAAGCGCAGGTCTTTCGCCATCGGCTGGTGCAGAGCGATCAGGTCCAGGCATTTCTCGTCGATGACCAGCTCCAGCCGGTCCATCTCCACGTCGGCATCTATGACCCTCTGCGCGGCGGCCCTGTCGCGGTTCTTAAGCGAATCCACGGATTTTATTATGGCCTCCCGGGCCATGGCCCCCATTTTAAGGATGTCGTTCTTAAGCTGCTGCAGTTCTTCGTCGAAATGTCTTTGCATGGTCTTCTCCTAGCCGAATCTGCCGGTAATATAGTCTTCCGTCCTTTTGTCCCGCGGGGCCTTGAAGATCTTCTCCGTCCTGCCCGTCTCTATCAGGTCGCCCATCAGGAAAAAAGCGGTGAGGTCCGAAACGCGCGCCGCCTGCTGCATATTATGCGTCACTATCACTATGGTGTATTCCTTTTTCAGCGTCAGTATCAGTTCTTCTATCTTGGCGGTGGAGATGGGGTCGAGGCTGGCGCAGGGCTCGTCGAAAAGTATGACCTCCGGTGAGACCGCCAGGCACCTGGCTATGCAGAGGCGCTGCTGCTGCCCGCCGGAAAGCCCGAGCGCGCTGTCGTTAAGGCGGTCTTTTATCTCGTCCCAAAGCGCGGCTTTCTTGAGGGAATCGACTACTTTTTCCTCTATAAGATGTTTGTCCGTCACCCCGTTGACCTCGAGGCCATAGGCGATATTCTCGAAGACGGTCTTCGGGAACGGATTCGGCTTCTGGAAGACCATCCCCACCCGCTTGCGCAGCTCCGCCGCGTCGCAGGCCGGTGAAAGTATGTCCAGCCCGTCCAGCAGGATCTCCCCCTCCAGGCGGCTGCCGGGCACCAGTTCGTTCATCCTGTTCAACAGGCGGATGAAAGTGGACTTGCCGCAGCCCGACGGCCCGATGATAGCCGTTACCCGGCGGGGGCTGAAATCTATGGTTATGTTGTTCAGCGCGCGCTTCGTGCCGTAATAGAAGTTAACTTTGCGGGCGCTTATCTTGGGTTCTAAGCCGAACAGATCGGCCTCGCCCATTGAATTAACATTCACCGCCACCGGGCTTTTAACCAGCGGAGGGTGGAACCCCTCCGTCCCCAACTGCGCTTCATAGTCTACATTATGCATGGTAGGTTTTCCTTTGCCTGGCCCTTATGTAGATGGCCAGCATCGAGACCGACAGCACCAGGCCGAGCAGCAGCAGGCTGGAGCCGTAGGCTATCGCGGTCTGCTCTTCAGGGTGGGTGCCCTCGGTCATAAGCGCGTAGATATGGTAAGGCAGGGCCATTACTTCGGAGAAGGGCGAATGCGGGTAGCCCTTCACGTAAAAAGCGGCGGCCGTAAAAAGTATCGGCGCGGTCTCGCCGGCCACGCGGCCCACGCTCAGGATCACGCCCGTGAGTATGCCGGGCAGCGCGGCGGGCAGCACTACTTTGCGTATGGTTTCCCACTGGCTGGCGCCCAGCGCGAGCGAAGCTTCCCTGATGGACTGCGGCACGGCTATCAGCGCTTCCTGCGAGGCCGAAATTATCACCGGCAGGGCCAGGATCCCCAGGGTCAGGGAGCCGGACACTATAGAAACGCCGAAGCCCATATATTTGACGAATACGGTCAGCCCGAACAGGCCGAACACAACCGAGGGGACGCCGGCCAGGTTATTGATGCTTATGCGCAGCAGGTTGACTATCCAGCCTTTAGGGGAATACTCGGTGAGATAGATCGCGCAGGCGACGCCGAGTGGAAGGGCGAAGATTATAGCGCCGAGCGTCAGGTAAAAAGTTCCGACTATAGCGGGAGCCACGCCGCCGGCCGTCATTGAATCGCGTGGGGCCTGGGTCAGGAAAGCCCAGTTGATGGAGCCGAGGCCGCGAGCGGCTATAAAAAATATTATCCCGCCCAGGAACAGCACATTGGCCGCCATGCAGGCGAACAGGGCGGAGAAGCCGAGCTTCTGAATCATATCGCGGCGCTTCATCTTGAAAGCCCCAGTTTCAGCCTGAACCTGCGGCTGATAAGCTCGGCGGCGATATTGAAAACGAAAGTTATCAGGAAAAGTATCAGCGCTATGGCGAACAGGGCGTGGTAATGGTCGCTCCCGACGGGCGCTTCGCCCATCTCCGCGGCTATGGCCGCGGTCATCGGGCGCACCGGGTCGAAGACCGAATGCGGGATCACGGCCGAGCCGCCCGCCACCATAAGCACGGTCATAGTCTCGCCTATCGCGCGGCTCATGCCGAGTATAATGGCGGTGGAAATGCCGGAACCCGCGGCCGGGATTATAACTTTCGTGAGCGTCTGCCAGCGGTCGGCCCCTACGGCGAAGGACGCCTCCCGGAAAGACCTGGGCACGTAGCTCAGCGCGTCTTCCGCTATGCTCGCCACGGTGGGCGTCGCCATCACCCCGAGTATGATGCTGGTGGTCAGCGCGCAAAGGCCTATGGGGAGGGCGAAAGTGTCCTGGAGGAAAGGCGCCAGGATGACCATGCCGAAAAAGCCGTAGACTATGGAGGGGACCGAAGCGAGGATCTCTATCACCGGCTTCAGCACCGCGCGCTGCCGGGGCCCGGCCAGTTCGTGCAGGTAAAGCGCGCTGCCCACGCCCAGCGGTACGCAGATCACCAGCGCCCCCAGGGTGACCCAAAGCGAGGCCAGGATAAGCGGGAGTATGCCGAATTCCGCCGGTTCGGAAGTGGGATACCAGCTTTCCCCGAGAAGAAAAGACTTGACGCTGACCTTTCCGAAGATCGGCAGGGCTTCCTTGAAAAGCACGAACACTATCCCGACAAGGAACACCAGCGAGGAAAAAGCCAGCGCCGTGAACAGGTACTTTATCAGCCGCTCTTTCCTCTTATTCATCCCCTATAGTTTATTATAACCGTGTGAAGGCGAAATAAAAGGCGTGTAAAATGTATGTAAAGCCCCGCGCTCTCCGGGAACCGGGAGATGCGCGGGGCACCAAGAAGGCTCTTCTTGAAACAGCCGCTATTTCAAGCCGACGAAACCCTCTTCGTTGACTATCTTCTGGCCCTCGGGACCCTTCAGGAAGTCTATGAACTTCTTTATAGTGCCTTCGGGCTTGCCGTTAGTGTACATGAACAGCGGCCTGGTAACAGGATATTTATTCCTGAGCACGCTCTCCTTGGTAGGCATAATTCCCTCCACGGCGATTGCTTTCACGGAGGAAGTGATGTAACCGAGGCCCACATAACCGATGGCGCCGGGGGTGCGGGCCACTATGGAAGCTATGCCCTGGTTGGAAGCCTGCATGATGGCGTCGGGGCGCACCCTTTTCTTATCCAGCACCAGCTCGCTGAAAGCCTCGAAAGTGCCGCTCGCGCTGTCGCGGGAGACCACCACTATCTTCAGGTCGGGGCCGCCGAACTCTTTCCAGTTCCCGGCGCGCGTGGTGTACATTTTCTTTATCTGCTCGCGGGTCAGGCCGGTAATAGTATTCGACGGGTGCACGATATGCGAGATGCCGTCCATGGCTATCACGTGCGCCTTCAGGTTGCGGCCCTTCTTCGCGGCTTTCTCCAGCTCGGCCGGCTTTATGGCGCGGGAGGCGTCGGCTATATCGCAGGTGCCGTCGATGATGGAGGCTATGCCCACGCCGGAGCCGCCGCCGCGCACCGAGATCTCCTCTCCCGGGTTGTTGTTCATGAAGACCTCGGCCGCTTTCTGCGCTATGGGCAGGACCGTGGTAGAGCCTTCCATTACCGCTTTCCCGGCGAAAGCCGGGATGGCCAGGCCTAAAGCCGCGACCGCTATAAGTATTTTTTTCATATATTTTCTCCTCGTTAGCTTACTTAAAACTTCAGGTTGATGTCAGCCTGGAACAGTCTTTCGCTTTTCAGGCTGCCCCCGATAGGGGCGGTGCGGTAATAGTCCAGGTCCAGGGCGAAATCGCGCATCAGGCCCAGCGTCAGCAGCACTTCGCTGCCCTTCACGCCTACGGAACCGCCGTAAAAATCCGAATCCGGGTAGTTATCCAGCCAGGCGTTCTTCTCCAGCCTGCGCAGCGACCAGCGGAGCTGCCATTGCCCGGCGTCCTCCACCTTGCGCTGACCGAGCTTAACGCCCGCCAGCCAGCCTGCGCTGTCCTTGCCGTGGCCCAGGGCCTTAACCTGGCTGCCGAAGAGCCCGGCATAGGTGACTTCATAGCCGAAAAGCCCCAGTACCGGCATCGTTACCGGCTCCAGGATATTGGCGTTGAATTCGAACTCCGGAGTTATAGCGTCGTAACCGTATTTATATTTCCCCCCGGCCAGGGTGTTGGCCTGCTGATAACCATCCCCCGTGGAGGGCCGGTGGCTGAGCACGGACGAATGCTTCTGGTGACGGAAGGCGTAAACCACGGCTCCGATTTTGAAGTCGTAGATCCCTGCGGAATCGTGCCAGCTCAGGCCGGGCTGGGCGAAAAGCATATACGGGTCCTGCGGGTCGCTAGCGCTTTCGTTGAGAACCATGAAACCGGCATTGGTGAACAGCTGCCAGTTGTAGTTGATAGGGAGGTTCAGCCTGGCGCTCAGCCCTTCCATATTGACATCGCTATCCCAGAGCATGTCGTTGGTCATCCACAGCGGGTTCTTGGTGCGCCCGGCGGTGAGGGCCAGGTAGTCATTGGCGTTGTACTCGGCGAAGACATAGTCGATATACAGGTTCTTCTTGCCGAAATTGTCGCCGAAGGTCTGGTTGGTGGAGCGCGGGTCGGCGCTGGAGCCGCTGGCGAAGCCGAAGCCGGTATACACCTTCTCGTTTACCTTCGCGTCCACGAATAAGCGCAGGCGGTAGCGGCCCCTGTGCTGGTTATAGAGCTTGTTCTTATTGTCGTTGAACTGGTAGCGCAGGCGCACGTCGCCGCGCAGCTTCATGGTCTGTATCCACATCGGCAGGGTGGTATTGCGCTGCTGGGAGATCTCTTTTTTAACTTCTTCCTGAGTCTCTACCCTTATCTCCTGGGCTTCGCCCGGATCGATCACGTTCTTTTCCACAAGCCGGTCGAGCAGGATATCCAGCTCTCCGGCGCGGGCGGGCAGGGCCGCCGCGAGGAACAACAGGGCTAACAGTGTGTTCTTTAGTTTCATAACTAAAGTTTAGAAAAACCGGTTAAAGGCCGGGTGAAGGCGGTGTAAATTGTGGGTAAAAAGAAAAGAGGAGCGGAACCCGGCGATTTACTCCTCAAACTACGGAGGCCGCCTTGCGGCGGCCTCAAGCCCTGAAAAGGATTCTGCCCGGACTTAGTTAGCGGCAGCCACGGCCGCGCTGCTGAACCCGGCCTTCACATTCGCGTTCACATCAAGGAAGTCAGAGGAAATATAGGCGACGAGCTTCTTATGGTCGAAAGGATCCACATTTGGGGCCACGGCGCCCTCCTCGCGGTCGGGGGTGGACAGGTCGTTCATGAAATAAGCGCCGACCTGGCCGCCGTTCTGTCCGGCGTTGGTCACGAAGTAGACCAGGCCGTACTTCATCCAGTCGCCGCCGGTGAAATAAACTTCCAGCCTGCGCTCCACGCCCCTGGAATCGATGATGCGGAACACGTTGAGAATGCGGGAATTCTCTTCGCTGTGGATCTTATTATAGATCGCCGGATACGCGGAAACTACCTCGCCGTCTTTCAGACAGTTCCTGGTAATGTCGACGAGGCCGACGCCGCCGGGCGTAAGCATGCTGATCGAGGGCGCGGGAACCGCGGGCGCCTGGATCTTGGCCGGTGCAGAGGCCTGGGGCAGCTGGGAGAAAGCGTAATTAACTGGGCCCGTCTTCGCGAAAGCGGGGCCGGACAGGGAAACCAAGGAAATAAAGGAAACCAATTTAACGAACTTTTTCATGACACGAAGCCTCCGAAATATAATTTTCTGTTATATTCCCGATACTTTGTGCTAAGTTCCGTTATTAGGTGGGTGAACTTAACGCGCCTTCCGAATGTAATCTGGGAAGGACATCACTGCCGGAGGTAGTCTTAGGTGTTTAAGGATACCAGCGCAGCTTGTAAGATACGGAAACTACTCTGCAGACTGACATTGCTGTAAAACTATTATAGCAAAAGGCGCGCTCCTTGTAAAGCTGCTAGCGCCCCCCTATATTGAACTGCTGCGTACCGTCAAGGTCCGTCCGGTAGACAGTGGCGCCGACCGCCTGCAGATTGGCTAAGGTAACCGGGGAAGGGAAGGCGAAGATATTGTCCTTGCCGACCCCGATATACGCGTACTTGGGCTTCACCATATTAAGGAAAGCCGGGCTTGAGGAAGTATTGCTGCCGTGGTGGCACACTTTAAGGACCAGCGACCGCAGCCGGCCGCCGTATTTGGCCACCAGGTTGGCTTCCTGCTCAGCCTGGATATCTCCCGTATAGAGCATTGAAGTGTCCTGGTAGGTAACCTTGAACACTATCGAGCAGTTATTGAGCACCGGGCCGGAATTGCTGCCGCCGGGAGTGGCGCAGGCGTTAAGGACGTTCACCTGCACCTCGCCGGGATCCCAGTCCAGGCTGTCCCCGGCCGCCGGGTAAACGGTCCTGATCCCCATTGCGCTTATTTTATCTCGCAGGAGCTTCGCGCCGGCCGCGCCGGTATTGTCCTCGCGCGTATCGTAAAAAGTTCCGACCTTCAGGTGGGTAAAAACGTAATCCAGGCCTGCGTAATGGTCCAGGTGGGGATGGGTCAGCACTACATAATCCAGCTTGCTAACCCCGTTCTGCGTGAGGAACTGGATAAGCGGGGCGGTCGGATTGGGTCCGCCGTCGATAAGGACGTTCTTTCCGTTGGGCAGCACTATATATTCGGCGTCGCCCTGGCCGACATTGACGAAATAAGCCTGCAGGGCCGGGGAAGGCTTGAGCGGGCCGGGAAAAGGCGCCGGGGGGCCGGGTATAGGAACTGGAGAGGGGAGAGGAGAAGCAAGGATGGAAAGGGAGTCGAGCGCGCCGGCCGCGAGAAGATCGGAACCCGGGGCAAAGGCCAGGAGCCCGGAAGAAAACAGGACGGCGGCGAAAAAAGTTTTAAGTTTCACAGTGGAGCGTGCCCGGTTTCGTGTTCCCATATCTTCAGAGCGACCCAAACTGACGGGAGGCCGCTTTCTGCCTGTTATAGTTTACAAGTTTAAGATAAAAGGGAGAGAGGCTTAGGGCCTACGACAATTAAGTCTTTAGACCTATCTCGGGGTGCGTGTGGGGGGGCCTGGCGCGCTATTTGGGAAGCGTGAACCAGAAGGTGGACCCTGAGCCTTCGACGCTTTCAACGCCTATGGCCCCGCCGTGCAGGTCTATCACGTGCTTAACGATGGAAAGGCCAAGGCCGGTCCCCCCCATTTCCCGGGAGCGGGCCTTGTCGGCGCGGTAAAAGCGCTCGAAGACGCGCGGCAGGTGCTCCTGGGGAATGCCTATCCCGTTGTCCTTCACGGTTATTTTTACGCTTTCGGGCAGCTCTACGGCCGAGACCTCGACCTTGGCGTTACCGGTCGAGAATTTTACGGCGTTGTCTAGCAGGTTCACAAAAACCTGCCCCAGCTTTTCGGGATCGGCTTTGACGAAAAGCCCGGACGGCATAGTATTTGTCACTACGGCATTTTTAGCTTTGAACACGGAAGCCAGCCCGGAGATGAGAGAATCGGCCAGAGCCTTCAGGGCGACCTCGCTCTTATTTACCTCTACCGCGTAGGACTCCAGCGAGGAAAGTTTCAACAGGTCGCTGACTATATTATCCAGGCGCTTTGATTGGGCCTGAATGACGCCGAGAAACTTAATCGCGTTCGCCCTGTCGTCTATCGCGCCCTCCATCAGGGTCTCCACGTAGCCGCTGATCGCCGTAAGGGGAGTTTTCAATTCGTGGGAGACGTTCGCCACGAAGTCCCTGCGCTTGAGCTCGAGCCGCCGCACCTCGGTGACGTCATGCACCACCATAAGGCAGCCGGAAACCTTGCCGCCCATGAAGATAGGGGAGGCGTTAACGCTGAAGATCCCCCTGACCGGGACCGTAAGCTCCATTTCTTCGGCAACCGGTTTCCCGCCGGAGATGGCGCGGGCGCACATTTTGCTTAAGCCGGCGTTAGGGATGACCTCCAGCAGCGGCCGTGATACCGAACCCGCGGCTTCCACGCTGAAGAGGCGCTCCATCGCCGGGTTAAGGGCGCTAACCCTCGCGGAGGGATCCGTCACCAGCACCCCCTCGGCCATGTTCGCGAAAGCCGCCGACAGCTGCTGCGCCTGCATTTCCACCCGGCGCAAATTCTCCTCCACGGAGGCGGCCATCGAATTCAGGGTCTCGGCCAGCTTGCCCATCTCGCCGTGGAAGTCCTTCTGGATCCGGTAGGAAAAATCCCCCGAAGCGAATTTTTTCGAGCCGTAGACTATTTTATCGAAAGGCCTGGAGAAGCCGGCGGAAACCGCGAGGCTCAGGAAAAAAGAAAGCACCAAGGCCAGCGCTAAAGCCGCACCCAAAGCCTTCTTAAGCAGGGCGCGCATCGCATCGAGCTGCGTTACGGGGATAGCCAGCCGCACCACCGCCCCGGTCCTGCCGGAAAAATTGACCGGATAGGCCGCATAAAGCATTGCCTTGCCCAAAGTGGCCGAACGGCGCAGATCGTAGGAAGACGCTCCACCCAGCGCGCCGGATACTTCGGGCCTCTGCAGGTGGTTCTCCATCGCTTTCACTCCGGCGGCGTCCAGCTCAGAATCCGCCAGCACCAGGCCGTCCGCGCCTATTATGGTCAGTCTCGAGCCGAGTTTAGGCCCAAGGGAATGCGCCAGCGCGTTTATGCCCGGGGAAGCCAGGTCAGGGGCGCTAAGCTGCGCCGAAACAAGCGCGGCCTCCTCGGAAAGCTTGAGTTTTAACGTGGAGATCTCGGCGCGCTCGATACGCTGATATACCAGAAAGAAAGCCGCGGCGGAAATCGCGGCCGAAAGCGCGAGATAGGAAAGGAACAGGCGGAACCTGAAAGTTTTAAATATAGCCGGCATCATTGGTTCTCGAAGCGGTAGCCGTAGCTCTTTACCGTTATTATGCGCTTTCCCTCAGCCTTGAGCTTTTTTCGCAGGGTGCCTATGTGCACGTCCACGGTGCGGGTTTCCACCTCGAGCGAGGCGTCCATCCCCCAGGCTTTTTCCAGCAGGGCCTCGCGGGACAGCATTCTCCCCCCCGCGGCCATCAGGGACTTCAGCAGTTTGAATTCCCGGGCCGTTATATCCAGCGGCTTCCCCTTCAGGAGCGCGAGCACCCGCGAGCAGTCCAGCTCCAGGTTCCCGGCCCGGTAAACCTGCAGGGCCTCCCCTATCAATGCCGAGCGCCGCAGCACGGCTTTGACGCGCGAGACAAGTTCCTTCACGCTGAACGGCTTGGTCACATAATCGTCAGCGCCCATCTCCAGGCCCACGATCTTATCCGATTCCTCGCCCTTGGCGGTAAGCATTATTATGGGGATGCCCGCCGTTTTACCGTCCATCTTCAGGCGGCGGCAGACTTCCAGGCCGTCGAGGCCGGGCAGCATCAGGTCCAGGATTATCAGGCGGGGCCGCTCTTTGGCGGCCAGCAGGGGCGCCGCGGAACCCTCGTGCGCAAGCACGGTGCGGTAGCCCTCCTTCTTGAGGTTATAGTCCAGGAGCCTGGCTATGTCCTTTTCATCTTCGACTATAAGTATTTTCTCGTCCATACGTGAATATGATAGCAAAACAAAAAAAGGGGACAGGCTACTTTTCCAGGAAAAGTAGCCTGTCCCCTTATTTATTATAATCAAGGGATGAACAAAAGGGCGGCTACGATGAGCTTATGGAACAAGGTTCTGGCGCACGCCAGGGCCTGGGAGCTTTTTGCCGACGGTGATTCCATACTGCTGGCCGTTTCGGGCGGGCCCGATTCAGTGGTCATGCTCGATTTTTTCTCCGGGCAGGCGCGGTCCCGCCGGCTTAAGCTTTATATCTGCCACATCAACCATAAGCTGCGCGGCAACCTGGCCGACGCGGACGCGGCTTTCGTTAAAAAGCTGGGCGCCGGATACGGCATCGAGACCTTTATCCTTACGGCGGACGTAAAGGCCCTCGCCAAAAAAACCGGCACGAGCATAGAGCACGCGGCCAGGAACGCCCGCTACGGGCTCCTGTCGGAGACCGCTTTAAAGAAAAAGTGCCGGCTGGTGGCGACGGCGCACCACGCCGACGACCACGCCGAGACCATCATCCTTAATTTACTGCGCGGGACGGAGCCGAAGGGCCTGCTGGGCATACCCGCGAAGCGGGAGCTGGTCCGCGGCAAAAAGAAACTGCAGCTTATCAGGCCGATGCTGGCGGTTTCGAGGAAAGAGATAGAGGCTTATCTGAAAGCGAACGACCTGCCGTCTAAAAAAGACCATACCAACGACGATGAATATTATACCCGCAACTGGATCCGCAAAACCCTGCTGCCGCTGATGCTGAAAAAACAACCGCGCCTGCGCGAGCACCTGGGCCAACTCTCCAAAAAACTATCCAAGGTCCTCACTTAAAAAGGAGGCTGGCACCTTTTTGATGTTTTAAGGCCTAAAAAAAGCCGAAAGGTGCCTGCCTCCTTTTTAACTCCATTTATGCTGCTGTTCCATGAAGCCTTTGGCTGGCATGAGGCGGACATGGGCGGGGCGGTTTTCGTAGATCACACCGTTATTATCACCTTGTATGATGAACTTGTAAGCGATGGCCTTGCCGGCGCTTTCTTTGACCGGCAGGCTGCCCAGCCACATGTTCTCGTTTATATACTCCAGCGGAAAAGCTTTCGCAAGGTCCCAGTTGCCGAGCTCGGGGCAGTTGCCCGTTACTTTCACGCGCTCACCGAAGGCTGTGTTATAGCCGTTAAGCACGAAAGAAATTTCCAGCCCGGCTTTTTCCCGCGCGGGCGCGCAATAGGAAACGACGAAAGAGCTGTCCCGCTCCAGCCTGAGCCTTTTTATCCGGCCTGACTTCACCGATACGGCGCGGTCGGAAAGCACGTCCTTATGCACGCCGTCCGGCAGCTCGATCTCCTCGAGGTCGATCGAAGTACCGGCGCCGCGGTTGAAAACGGCCAGACAGCAGCTGCCCCGGTAGACGCGGGTATAAGCGTAGACGTCGGCCGTCAGGTATTTCTTCCTGCAGCTGCCGCTCTGCACGGCCTTGTTCTCCCTCCGCACGGCCGCGAGTTTTTTTACTGTCCGGAAAGCCGGGGTCCCGGTGTCCCAGCTCTCCATCATGGGCCTGTTATAAGGGTCCGCTCCCCCGTTGGTGTCGTTATGCAGGTACTGCTCGGTGCCGTAATAAATGCAGGGCGTGCCGCGGCAGGTAAGGATCAGCGCCAGGCCCATATCCACCCGGGCGGGCGAGGCGCCGGCCGACATGAAGCGCGGCATATCTTGGTTATCCAGGAAAGTGACCAGGCGGCGGCAGTCGTCAAAAAGCGAGTCCTTGGCAAAAACATCGTGGACCAGCTCAAAGCCGGCATCCGCCCCACGGGCCAGGCAGTCCTCCAGCCCGCGCTGCAGGCCGAAATCCAGCATGCCCATCCCGCTCTTGTTGATGAATTCCACGGACAGGGCGTCGTTGCAGCCGCCCAGGAACCATTCCCCGAAAATATAAAGGTCCGGGCGGTGAAAGACCATGTCGGAGACGAATTCCTGCCAGAACCAGAGCGGCATGTGCTTGACGGTATCCACGCGGAAAGCGTCCACGCCCTTGTCCAGCCAGAGCCGCAGCGCGTCCTTGATATAGGTCCGGTAGCCTATGTGGGACTCGTTAAAATCCGCCAGGCCGCAGAGCTCGCTGGTCTCGACCTGGCACTTGTTATTCCAGTCGCTCACGCCGCCATTGCGGTGGTACCAGCCCAGCTTGTCGTCGTCGTAGGAGGTGAGCAGCTTGCCGTCGTCGTAGAGCTCGCCCTTGGTGGGGCGGCCGCCCTTGTCCACGCGCTGCGCGGGGCTTGAATGGTTGCAGACGATATCCAGCACCAGGCGCATGTCTTTTTCATGCATGGTCTTCACAAGGCGGTCCACCACGGTATTTTTAGAGGCGAAGACCCGCACATCATCTTTCGAGCCGGACAGGTGTTCGTCGAGGCGCTTAAAATCTTTCGCCCAGTAGCCGTGGTAGGAAGCCATCCCGCGCCCCTCCACGTCCACCAGCCCGTCCGCCTGGTCGAAAATTGGCGTTAGCCAGACAGAGGAGCAGCCCAGCTCCTTTAAATAATCCAGCTTGTTTATTACGCCGTGGAGGTCGCCGCCCCAGTATTTGAACCAGTCGGTATGGGTTCCGTCGAAGGAATCTTTATTGAATCCCAGGTCATTGGCGGGATTGCCGTTGCTGAACCTGTCCACCACGGCGAAGTAAATGACGCTGTCGTTGAAGGGGCGCATAGGTCTCCTGGTGTCGTATTTTCAGAGCTACATCTTGAGGCCCGGCTTGCCGCCGGAGCCGTAATCCCAGAAAAGCGGGATATCGGTCACCTCGTCCATGGCCATATGCAGGGCGGCCAGGCTGAAAGGTTTTTTCAGGAAGCGCAGCTTATGGTCGGTGGCGGCCAGGGCGCGGCCCTTTTCTATTTCCAGGCCGCTCCAGAGGATGAACGGCGAAGCTTCGTATTCATGTATGGCGCGGGTTTTATTGTAAAGCTCGATGCCGTCGAAGCCGGGCATGTTTATGTCGGAGATTATGAGGTCGGCGCGGGTTTCCGCTATTATCTTCAGGAGCTCGGCGCCGTTGGCGGCCAGCGTCACTTTATGCCCGGCGTGCTCCAGGTGCGGGACCAGCATGGCCAGCAGGTTCTGGTCGTCGTCGGCGATTACGATGTTCATCGGGAAGCCTCGTCTATAAGGGCCTGGGGATAGCCTATGGGCAGCACCCTGATCAGCCCGGTATTCTTCTGAGCGTGCGCCGCCATCAGTCCCGTTTTAGCGAAGCCAAGCGTCAGCGTCAGCTTCGCCATGATGTACACGCCGCTGTGGTGGCCCGTGTCAGTGCTGAGGCCCGAGGGAATGTCGAGCGCTATTATCGGGCGGCCGCTTTTATTCATCAGCTGAATGACCTTGTGCACGGGGCCTGTAGGCTTGCCGACCGCGCTTATCCCCAGCAGGGCGTCCAGCAGCAGGTGGGCGGCGGAAAACTCGGCCGCCAGGGCGTCGAGCCCCTCTTTTTCCGTCATCGCCACCGGCACCCCGGCGGCTTTGGCGGCTTCGAGATTTTTTACCACCAGCTCGCCGTAGCCGGTCTCTTTAGGGGGCAGGATAAAGACCTTCACGTCCGCCCCGGCCTGTTTCAGATAGCGCGCGGCGGCGAGCCCGTCTCCGCCGTTATTGCCCTTGCCGCAGCAGACTACGGCTTTCAGCTCCGCCGGCTGCTTGCCCAGTTCCGCGGCGGCGAATTCAAGCGCGGCCTGCGCCACGGCGCGGCCGGCGTTCTCCATCAGCACGTGGGAAGGAATGCCGTACTCGAGCGAGGCCTTCCTGTCGAGATACTTCATTTTTTCGGCCGTCACTACGGGAAAGCCGCCGAATTCTTTAACCTGCGGGATTTTGGACATGCGGCTTCCGCCTCAGATGATCAGCCAGACCAGCCAGGCTATTGAATAGACGCCGACGGTAAAGACCACGGCGCCAAGCCCGGCGTAAGGCAGCCAGAGCGAGAGGAGCGCTTTGTTCGTGGAAACCGGGTAAAGCCTGCGCACCAGCCGCACCCTGGCGTAGAACATGACCAGCAGGCAGAGACAGAACCAGAGGAAGGCGTTCAGGAGCTGGAGCTTCGCGAAGAAGGCCAGCGGAACCAGCAGCGCCAGGAGGTAGTCCGAGAGGCCGAAGGCGAGGAAAAGCCTGGCAGCGCTGCCCCTGGCCCCGGTGAAGTCCATGAACAGGTGGATGGACGAGGCGAGGAAGTAATTGAGCGCCAGCAGGAGCAGCAGGACGACCGTAAAAGACATGATGCCCGGCGGGACCGCCGAGAACATGCGCAGGAAGGTGAAGACGCCCAGCGTGCCTGCGAAGTAGCCCAGCAGGCCGGCGCGGCCGAGCCCGGCGGGGCGCTCTTCCCCGGCCAGTATCTCCGGCCGTTCGATAACGGCTTCCAAAGCGGTAAAAGGATTCATTTTTACCTCCCGTACCAGCGGTATTCCAGGCTGGGCGCCATATCCATGGCGTCGGTCACCGACTTCGTCCCCATGAAAGAGAGCTTGGTGTCGATCAGCGAGAGGAAGTTCTCCAGCGGGTCGGCCTCGTTCAGCACGCGGGGGTTCTTTCCAAGCCCGCCCAGCTCGCCGGCCTTGTCGATGGCGTCCTGGAGATCGCCCAGCGAGTCCACGAGCTTATTGTCCAGCGCCTGGCGGCCGGTGTAAATGCGGCCGTCGGCCAGCAGCTTCACCTGGTCCACCGGCATCTTGCGGCCGTCGGACACGGCTTTCACGAACTGGTCGTAGGAATCGTCTATCATCGCCTGGAGCAGCTTGCGCTCCTCGGGCGTCATCTCGCGGGAGGGAGAGCCGATATCCTTGAACTTGCCGGATTTAATGACCTCGCTCCGGTAGCCCACTTTTTTCATGAGCCCTTCGAAGTTGCCCACGCTGAAGATCACGCCGATGGAGCCGGTTATGGTCCCGGGGTGGGCCATGATCTGGTCGCAGGCCGCAGCCACGTAGTAGCCGCCGCTGGCGGAAACCTCGCCGAAGCGGGCTATGAAAGGTTTCTTGGTTTCGGCCTTGGCCTTGAGGATGGCAGAGTAGATCTCCTGCACCGCGCCCACCGTGCCGCCGGGGGAATTTATGTCCAGGACGATGGCCTTTACTTCTTTTTTGGCGGCCATGTTCTTTATGCGCCTGGCTATCTGCTGGCTGCCTCTCTCCCAGGAGTGGCCGGAACTCCCCTGCGAGATGGCGCCGTAAAGCGGTATTACCGCCACGGCGTTCTTCTTGCTCTGGCCCAGGCCCGTAAGCTTGGAGATGTCCAGGTCGTCGGGCTTCGCCTTGCGGGCCGCGTCGGCCTTGCTTATCACGGTATAGGACGCCGCGAGCGAAAGGGCGTATAGCACGGCTATTATTTTCAGCCAGAGCGCCGCGCCGGGTTTGGGCGCCGCGGGAACGGGCTGGGCCGCCGGCTTGGGCTGCGCTTCGGGATTTACCGCGCCGCTGTTGTTTTGCTCTTCCATTAGTCCTCCAACTGAATTAAGCCGCAGAAAAACGAAAATAAACTATAGCATATGGCTAGAAGCCATCCAGAGACCCTTTCGCGCCTGCAAACGGGTTTCCGGATGGGTTCTACAGGTTCACAGCATCGAGAACCCTGTTGCGGCCGCCTTCCTTGGCGGCGTAAAGCGCGGCGTCGGCCCGGCCCACGATCTCCTCCGGGGCGCGGCCGTCGCGCGGGAAATGGGCTATGCCTATGGACACCGTCAGCCGCACCTTTTCCAGGCCCTGGGAAAAGACCTCGGCCTCTATGCGCGCCCTGATGGTCTCGGCCTTGCGCAGCACGCCGGCGGAATCCGCGCGCGGCAGCACGATGCCGAACTCCTCGCCGCCGTAGCGCCCCACGAAGTCGGTCTCGTAGACGCCTTCCTTCAGCAGCTGCGCCACCCGCTTGAGCACCGCGTCCCCGAACTGGTGGCCGTAGGTATCGTTCAAATGCTTGAAATGATCGATGTCGGCTATCATGAAGCCCATCGTGGTCTTGAAGGCCGCCGCCCGGCGCAGCTCCTCGCGGATCTTCTCGTCCAGCGCGCTGCGGCGCCAGAGGCCGGTAAGCCCGTCGGTAAGCGACAGCCATTCCACTTTGCGGAACAGGATGACGCGCTTCAGCGCGAAAGAGATCTCGGCCGCGAACCTGGCCGCCGGCTCCTCGCCCTGCGGGCCGCCTCTAAGCGCTATGAGCCCGAGGGTGGCGCCGCCGGCCGAGACCGGCGCAAGCACCAGGCCCGGAACGGCCTTCGCCGCCGCCGGGAAGCCGCCGGCCAGGGCCAGCAGTTCCGAATACACGGGAAGGACGGAGCCCTTCGCGCCATGCGCGAAAAGTTCCATCCCCCCGCCGCCCGGGGAATTGCCTTCCATGTAAAGCGCGACCTCTTCGGTCCCGAAATAATCGGACAGGTATTTGCCCAGCTGCTTTGCGGCCGACAGGGGCTCCACGGTGTCGGAAAGCAGCCTTACCGCGGAGTACACCGCAAGCGATCTTTTCTCTCCGGCGGAATTGAGGAGCGTCTCCGTCTTTATGAGGGAGAGCTCGGACTCGAGCTTCGCGGCGCGGCCGAGCAGCTTTTCAAGCCCGGCGCGATCGGGCGCGGCCCCGGAGCCGCCGTTAAGCATGACGGAATGCGCCAGGGCGGCGGCTATCCACAACGCGAGGGCCGCATACGGCGCGCCCCTGGAGATCTCCCCGGCCAGCATATAAGAGGCGAGGGCGAAAAGCGCCGCGCCGGCCGCGGCGCCCGCCCAGCGGTTGAAGCGGCCCAGGAAATAGGAGAGCAGGGGCGAAGCGGCGGCCGCGACGATCCAGAGCTCGGGCCTGGAAGTCATGCGGACACCACCCTGTTGCGTCCGGCCTGCTTAGCCTTGAAGAGCCGCTCATCCGCAAGGCGCACCAGCTGCCCGGCGGCGGAGGCCTCGGAGGGGAATTCGGCCACGCCGAAGCTCGAAGTTACGCCGGAAACCTTGCCCCCGAAATTAAAAGAGCGGGCCTCGAGCGCGCCGCGCACCTTCTCGGCGGCGGCGGCGGCCTGCGCTTTATCGGCGCCGGTTATGATCAGCGCGAATTCCTCGCCGCCGTAGCGGGCCGCGAAATCCACTTCCCTCACCCCGCCGGCGATGGTCTCCGACACGGCCCTGAGCACCGCGTCGCCGGCCTGGTGGCCGAAAGTGTCGTTATAGGATTTAAAATGGTCTATATCCGACATCACCAGCGAGAAGGGCACCTTGGCCCGGGCGGAGCGCAGTATCTCCTCGTCCAGCCTGGACTGGAAGGCGCGGTGGGTATAGAGGCCGGTAAGGCCGTCCTTTATAGCCAGTTCGTTCACCTTCTCGAACAGGTGGATGTTCTCCATGCTGACCCCGGCCAGCGTGCAGGCCAGCTCGGCGCCGCGCAGGTCCTCCGACCTGAAGCGGTCGGGCTCCCGGGCGGAAGCCCGGACGAACCCCACTAGGCGTCCGAAGAGGTGCAGCGGCAGGGCCATGAAGGAGCGCTCTCCGGGCCCGAAGAAACCCTTGGCGAAGCGGCTGTCGGTCTCCGAGTTGCGCACGAGAAGCGGGATCTTGCGCTCCGCCACCCACCGGTCGGCGAAATCCCTCGGGGCCCCCGAGCGCAGCTCCACCAGCGCGCCGGGGAAATAGTTATTCAGGAGCGTCTCGAGCCGGCCTTTGACTTCATCCGGGGTCGAGGCGGCCCCCATATCCTGGATAGCGGAAGAAAGCGCGCCCTTGTCCCTTATCCGCGCCAGGGTGCTGTCCAGGTGCAGGCGGTAGCGGGCCAGCTCGTCTTCGAAATTCTTTATCTTCTCGCCGGCGGCCGCCTCTTCGAAGGCCAGCCGCTCGCGGGCGGCCGCACGCGAGCTTTCGGAATGGGAGAGGGCGAAAAAGAGCAGCCACAGGCAAAGCACTTCGGCGATGGCGCCCGTCATCAGGTAAATAGAATCGCCGCCGCCGGAAAGCTTGGGCAGGAGGAACCCGGCCACCGTCACCAGGAAGAGGAAGATGTATTTGACTTCTTTTTCGCCCGACCAGGAAAACCAGATAAAAAGCGCCCCGCTCGCCGGAAAGACCCAGAGGAAATGGGCGGGCCACAGCCAAAGCGACCAGCCGACCGCGCCCAAAATGGCGGCCGGGCCGGCTACCTTCAGGAAAGCGTTCGGCCTTAACATATAATCAAAATTTTACTATATAAACGGGTTTAAAATTCAGCGCGGGCAGGCGGCGGAAGGGCTATAAGCGGTCATTTATCATCGTCCCCGGGCCAGTCCGTGTAGGCGGGGTAAAGCTTGCGCGCGCAATCCGGGCAGATCCCGTGCGAGAAAGAGGCCTGCGAATGCGCCTGCAGGTAGGTTTCGACTTTGTTCCAGAACCCTTTGTCGTCGCGGATCTTTTTGCAGGAGGCGCAGATGGGGATGATCCCGCTGAGGGTCTTGATCTCGGCGAGCGCGTCGCTGAGCTCGGCAATGGCCTTCTCGCGCTGCAGGGCCGTCTCGAATAACTGCAGCCTGGTCAGGCGCAAGCCGCGGTAACCCAGCGCTATTAGGACCAGGCCGAACAGGGCGAGCGTACAGTGGCTCTGAGCGAGCAGCACCATCCGCCTGCGCTGCATCAGGGAAAGGACTTCCATCGGGATGGCTGCGCTGATACCTCCGCCCTCCTTGGCCTGCAGCGCGGTATGACAGCGAAGGCATTCTTTCCCGATC